>NZ_CP045643.1:7938715-8252586 GCF_009498275.1 Streptomyces fagopyri
GCCATCGGAGCAAGGGAGACCGGAGCGGGCAGAACGAAGTGCCGCCGGTGCGTGGCCGTCCACCGGCCGCCGGAGGAGGGGCCGCACGCGTACCCGGTTCCAGGAAGCCAAGATCCGGCACACCATGGGCCGGTCACGGCGAGGTACCGCGGGCCGACCGGACGCGGTGGCCGGGTGACCGGCTGGTCGGCGCCCGCGGTGTCACCCCCGTCGCTGCGCGCTCGGCTCGGGCTGATCGCGGCCCTCGCCGCGCTGGTGGTCGTCGCGCTCGGGGTCCTGTACGCCGACGACAGCAGACCAGGCATCGTGGACGCCCGGATCCTGACGGCGTCGGACGGTACGGGCGGGCCGTGGCGGTCCTTCGCCCTGGCCACGGACTTCTTGGGGGAGCCCGTGGGAGCGGCGACGCTGATCGCGGTCGTCGTGACGGGCTGCCTGCTGCTGCGGCATCCTCGCGCGGCGGTGCTCGTCGTGGTCGGCGCCGGCCTGAGCGTGGGAACGGCGACGCTGCTCAAGTCCCTGGTGGGACGCACCATCCACGGCGGGAACCTGTCCTACCCGAGCGGGCACACCGCCTTCGCCACCGCGCTCGCCCTCGTGATGGCACTGCTCGCGACCGGCCGCCTCGGCCTCGGAAGGACGGCCGGCACGTCACTCGTGCTCGCCGCGGCGCTGGTCGCCGGCGCCGTCATGGGCTGGGCGCAGGTCTCGCTGGGCGCGCACTACCCGACCGACGTCCTCGGCGGCTGGTGCACCGCCCTGGCGGTGGTACCGGTGGCCGCGTGGCTGGTCGACCGGACGGCCGACCGGCTGCTCTCCCGGACGGCCGAAGCCGTCCGGGAGGGGCATCACTGACATCACGTCACGCGAGGCGCCGGAACACCGGCTTCACCGGTCGTCCGCCCAGCCACGGGGTGGGGTCGGCGGCATCCAGCGCCTTCCGGTACACGGCGCACGCCTGGGCCACCACGTCGACGGTGTGATCGATGTCGGCGTCGTCGAGCGCGCTGCTCACCACGAACGACGGGGCCAGCACCCCGCCCGCGAGGAGCCGGCGCAGGAACAGGGTGCGGTACCGCTGCGACGGCTGCCGGTGCTCGTCGAGGGTGGCGAAGACCAGGTTGCTGGCCCGGCCCCGGACGACGATGTGGTCGCCGACCCCCATGCTGGCCGCGGCGTCGCGGACACCGGCGGCCAGCCGTTCGCCCAGGACGTGCAGCCGCGCGGTGATGCCCTCTTCGGCGTAGGTGGTGAGCACCGCCGTCGCGGCCGCCAGGGAGTGCGTTTCCGCACCGTGCGTGGTGGACAGCAGGAACACCCGGTCGCCGGAGGGCCGCAGACCGCCCAGCTCCATCAGTTCCCGGCGTCCGGCCAGCGCGGAGACCGCGAATCCGTTGCCCAGCGCCTTGCCGAACGTGGAGAGGTCGGGGACGACGCCGTACAGACCCTGGGCGCCCGCCTCGGACCACCGCAGGCCGGTGATCATCTCGTCGAAGATCAGTACGCAGCCGTGCCGGTCGGCCAGTTCACGCAGGCCGGCGAGGTACCCGGGCGGCGGCTCGGTGTGGGTGGCGGGTTCGAGGATCAGGCAGGCGACCTCGTCCTGGTACCGGGTGAGCAGCTCCTCCGTGGCGGCCAGATCCCCGTAGGGGAACGCCACGGTGAGTTCGTTGGTCGCCGCCGGAATGCCGGCGGACATCGGCGTGGTGCCGATGAACCAGTCGTCGACGGAGAAGAACGGATGGTCGGAGCAGAGGGCCACCCGCGGGCGGCCGGTGGCGGCGCGGGCGAGGCGTACCGCGGCGGTGGTGGCGTCGGAGCCGTTCTTCGCGAACTTGACCATCTCGGCGGTCGGCACCGTGGCCAGGAAGCGTTCCGCGGCTTCGACCTCCACGATGGAGGGCCGGACGAAGTTGCTGCCGCGGTCGAGTTCCCGCCGTACCGCCTCGACCACGCGGGGGTGGGCGTGGCCGAGGCTGACCGACCGCAGACCGGAGCCGTACTCGATGTAGCGGTTGCCGTCGACGTCCCACACGTGGGCACCGCTGCCGTGGCTGATGACCGGGGCCAGGTTCTCGGGGTACTGGTCGTCGCCCTTGGCGTAGGTGTGCGCGCCCCCGGGAATCATGGCGTGCAGCCGCTCGTTGGCTGTCCGCGACAGGGGCAGGTGGAGCTCTTCGGTGTCCACGGGGACCTCAGCTTTCTCGGTGCTTCAGGACCTCGGCGAGACTCGCCGCCTCCCGGTCCCGTCGGGACATCAGGGCGACCGGCAGCGGCCACGGAATGGCCAGCTCCGGGTCGTCGAAGGCGATGGTCACGTCCTCGGCCGGATCATGCGGGCGGTCGATGCGGTACGAGGTGTCGGCGGTGTCGGTCAGTGCCTGAAAACCGTGCGCGCATCCCGCGGGAATGTAAAGAGTTGGTTGTGTTTCTCCTGAAAGTTCAAAGGAGGCCCAGTTGCGGAAGGTGGGAGAATCCGGCCGCAGGTCCACGACGACGTCGAAGATCCTCCCGTACGAGCACCGCACCAGCTTGGCCTCGCCGGCGCCGGAACGCAGGTGCAGGCCGCGCAGCACGCCCTGGACCGAACGGGACAGGCTGTCCTGGACGAAGGCGTCCGGGTCGAGGCCCACCGAACGGACCACGTCGGCGTCGAAGGTGCGGCAGAAGAAGCCGCGTTCGTCGGCGTACGGCGTCGGCTCGAAGAGGAACGCGCCGGTGATCTCCGGGACTTCGGTCGCTTTCATGGAGCCCTCCGCGAGGTGTGGGCGCGGCCGGTCGCCGGGAACAGGGCCGCGGTCAAGGAGTTGAACTGGTCATCGAGGCGCCGGGCGGCCGCCAGGTTCCGCTCGGCGAGGGTCCGCCGCAGCTCGGCCGAACGCTTCTCCAGCGCACGGAACTGCTCCAGCAGCCGGTCGGCGTCGACCTCGCGGGCCGGGTGGCAGAACGCGCCGAGGCCCATCTCCGTCATGAGCGCGTCGCTCTTCGCCGCGTAGCACAGGGCGAGCACCGGCGTACCGGTCTTCAGCGCGCAGATCAGGTTGTGGTATCGGATGGCCACCACGGTGTCGGCGGCGGCCATCTCCTTCATCAGGTCGGCCAGTGAGGACGGTTCGGCGGCGGTGACCAGCGGAGAGCCCACCGCGTCGAGGATCGCGGCGACCACCGACGCGTCGCACTCGTCACCGGTGAGCAGCCGGACGGCCCTGTCCTCCGCGACCAGCGCGCGCACGAACCGGATCGTCCCGTCGAGGTAGCGCCGGTATATCTCGTCGGCCCGCGCACGGTCGTCGTTGCCGCCGTGGAAGTCCATGACGCCGACGCAGACCGGTCCCGGCGGGGCCGACGGGTCCGGGGGCGCGCTCGCCCGCGGCGCCGGCAGGGCGAACGCGAGGTCCGGGTAGACCTCGTCGCGCGCGGTGTCCACACCCATCGCCCGCATCGCGTCGCGGGACTGCGCGTCCCGGTACGACCGGTAGGCGGCCAGCCGCGCCGACCAGCGCACCAGGGCCCGGGTCGGCCGGTCGCCGATCGGCGCGGCGCCGACGCCGGCCAGCGCCACACGGGTGCGCAGCAGCCGGCCGCTGGCGCAGAGCAGGAACAGCGAGTAGGGGAAGCCCCACGGACGCAGCGGCAGCGTCGCCTCCAGGACGCCCATGCCCGGGACGATCACCACGTCGTGCCGACGCACCCAGGCGGCGGTGCGGAAGACGTCGACGAGTTTGCCGAGGCCCTTCCCCGCGATCGCGCCCGCACGCGACGCGGTCCGGTACTCCCCGCGGTACCAGTGCAGCCGTGTCGCGGGGATCCCGAACCGGGTCGTCACGGCCTCGGGACCGCCGCACAGCGCGTCCACGGCCGCTTCCGGGTGTGCGGTGCGGAGGTATCCGAGCACGGCCTCGAGCGATCCGTCGTTGCCGAGGTTGCCGGAGCCGAGCAGGCCGAACACCCCGACGCGGACCGGAGTTCGGTTCGCGGGGGTCACGTCCGCCTCCCCTCACGGCCGGCGACGAGGGAGTCGACGGAGACCGTGAGCAGGCCCGGGTCGACCGGTGCGCGGTCCTCGACCCGCTCGCCGGCGCCCGGCCGGACCCGGCTGGTCATCCAGGTGACCAGGTGGCGGTAGCAGGCGCGCCGGTCGGCCGGGGACAGCGGCGCCCGCCGGATCGCCGAGGCGAAGCCCCAGACGTACTCGGCGAGCAGCCGGGGTGTGGGGTGCAGCGGGCCCGCGCGGCGCGGGTCCAGGTTGACGCACCGGGCGCGCTTGGAGGGGTTCGCCCTTTCGGCGCGGGTGGGGTGGTCGCGGCGGAAGTACAGCAGTTCGGGCACCTGGTGGAAGGGTCCGTGCAGGGTGATCTCGGCGACGAACGTGCGGTCCGCGTGGTGGTAGCTGTCCATCGGCTTCACCCGGCGCAGCATGTCGGCCCGCATCACCCCGTAGAAGTCGTCGCCGCCCGGCTCGAACAGGAGGCTGCGGAAGCGCTCCGGCGCGTGCGGGGAGTCGGTGGCGAGCGTGTACTCGTAGGGAACCTTCACCTGGCCGCCGCCGTCGATGACCGCCTGACCGGTGTGCGCGAGGATCATGTCCGGCCGCTCGTCCAGCGCCTGGACGCAGAGCCGCAGCAGGTCCCGGCCGTACAGGTCGTCGTGCGAGGCCCACTTGAACAGTTCGCCGCGGGACTCGGCGAACACGTGGTTGTGATTGGGCGTGGCCCCGATGTTCCGGGGCAGCCGGAGGTAGCGGATGCGCGAGTCCCGCGCGGCGTACTTGCGGCAGATCTCCTGGGTCCCGTCGGTCGAGGCGTTGTCGGAGACGACCAGCTCGAAGTCCTCGTAGGTCTGGCCGAGCAGGGCGTCGAGCGACTCCGCCAGGTACTCCTCGCCGTTGTACACGGGCAGGCCGATGCTCAGCCTGGGTCGGTCGGTCATGAGGTCCTCACTTCGGGGATGGGATCGCGGTGGCGCTCGCGCAGAGCGGACCGCAGTTGCAGCCACCACACGGCCGAGCCGCTGATGGTCGCGGCGGCGACGCCCCAGGCCGAGCCGACCGTGCCGGCGGCGGCCGCCCCGCCGAGCCCGCCGCCGACGTAGCAGGCGGAGGCGAACAGCTGGCAGCGCAGGCTGCGCCGGGCCGCGCCGAGCGCGCGCAGTCCGGCCGCCGCGCCGGTGCCCAGGCCCGCGCCCGCGACGCTGAAGGTGATCGGCACGATGAGCTGCGAGGCGGAGTGCCAGACGCCGCCGAGCACCAGCTCGCCGAACCGGCCGGGCATCAGCAGCAGCGCTCCGCCCCAGAGCAGCGCGCCGGCGGCCTGCCCCCCGCCGAGGAGGAGACAGAACGCGCCGAGCCGGTGCGGGGCCTGACGCAGCACCCGTGCCGCCTCCGGGACGGTGACCAGCGAAAGCCCCATGAGCACCGCCAGGAACGGTCCCATCAGGAGTTCGGCGCCCCGCACCGCGCCCACCGCGGCGACGCCGATGATCGCGCCGAGCCCGTACGCCCGCAGCTGGCTCGCGCCGCTGAGGCTGACGTTCTCGACCAGGTACCGGTAGCCGAGATCGCGCTGCTCGCGGAGCCACCCACGCGCCTCGGCCAACCGGGGCCGGATGCCCGACTGGACGTAGCCGTAGGCGCCCGCCACGGTCGCGGACCCGCCCCAGGCGAGCACGAAGGCGGCCACGGTGCCGGCATGGGCCGCCACCACCATGACCGGGACGAGGGCGACACCCCACACGACGTCGTTGACGAACGCCTTCCGCCCGGCGCCCGCGGCGAAGAACGAGAACCGCCAGGCGTCCTGGAGCAGCAGCCCCGGCAACATGACACCGAGGGCGGCGAACGCGGGCCCCACGCGGCCGCCGAGACCCAGTCCGGCCACCAGGCACGCCGTGCCGAGGGCGGCACCGACACCGAGCGCGGTACCCGTCGACCGGGCCACCGCCGCGCGCCAGGACGCGTCCGGCACGCCGCTGAAGCGCACCACGAGCGGATCGGTGGCCAGCCCGCGGGAGACGTTGAGCACCACGCCGTACGTCACCCAGGCGAGGCTGAACACACCGAACGCGGTCACCCCCAGTGAGCGGGCCACGTAGATGCCCACCACGAAGTTGCTCACGCTGGAGGCCGCCTGGTCGGCCAGTCCCCAGGACAGCCGGCCGACGAGCGCCCGTCTGGCGGATCCGGCCCGTGGCGCCGTCGCCCGCGGATTGTCCCCCTCGGTGGTCATCGGCGTCATGCCTCGATCAGCCCGGCGCCGCACAGGGCGTCGGCCGCGGCGACGACGGTGCCGAACGGCAGCCCGGACCGCTCGGCGACGTCCAGCAGACTGTGCTCGCCCTCGGAGAGGCTGAGCACCCAGAGCATGGCCATCTGGGCCTGCTTGGCGTCGCTGCGGCCGCCGAGCGAGTCGTACAGCCCCCGCCGGCCCAGCTGCGGCTCGCCGTACGGGCTGAGGTTGACGTACCGCCGGTTGCGGTCGAGGACGGCGAACGCCTCGCGGCAGACGGCGAGCGTGTCCGCCATCGCCTCCGGTGAGACGAAGTCCAGGTTGTCCGCCGAGGTGTGGTACTCGGGGTATCCGGCGTACGGGGTCCGGCTGAGCGACCCCACGCCGAGATCGAATCCGGGTGAGCAGAACTGCCGCTCGTCGTAACCGTACGGAGTGAACTCCGTGACGTGGTGCGGGCGTTCGGAGGCGGCCAGCACATGCCGCATCACCCGGTCGATCTCCGCGTCACCGCGCCTGCTCTGCTTGTACGTCAGCCGGCCGGAGTCGCCGGCGCAGGCGAGCACCAGCCCGTGTTTGACCCGTTCGATCCGCTCCGCGTTGCGGGCCAGCCAGGTGATCGCCCCGATGGTGCCGGGCGCGAACAGGAACCGGTAGGTGTAGTACGGCTTCTGTTCCGCCAGCGCCCGGGCCAGGAACGTCGCCACCGCGATGCCGGCCAGGTTGTCGTTGGCCAGGGACGGGTGGCAGACATGGCAGGAGACGAGGACCTCGTCGGTGACCTGCCCGGGGACCACGTGCTCGGCGTAGGTGAGGTGGCCATCGGCGAGCGTGGAGTCGACGCGCACCTCGTACTCGCCGTCCGGCAGCGCGTCCAGGGTCTCCTGGGCCAGACAGAAACCCCATTCCGGCTTGTAGTAACTGGTGCGGTACGGCACCCAGGACGGGTGGTCCGGCAGGGTGTGCAGGTGTGCGCGCAGCTCGGCCAGCGGCATGGTCGCCGACACCGGCACGCTGTAGCCGAGCACGTGCAGGCTGGACTCGGCGAAGTCGACGACCCGGTTGCCGGCCGGGTCGTCGATGTACGCCTCCCGGATGTTCCACTCCTGCGGAACCGTCCAGTCGAGCACCTGCGTCCCGGTCGGCACCTCGCGCACCTGGAGCGGTATGTACTCGCCGACGATGTCCAGGGTGGCGCGCACCCCGTCGCCCGTGATGCTCCGGCACAGCGGGTACAACCGCTCCACCAGCGCGTGCATCTCCTTCCCGGCCGTGGTCACCGGCGCCACCGCAGGGTGTCGTCGACGGTGCCGGCGTCGGACGCGGCGCGCAGCACGGCGAGCCGGGTGAAGCGCTGCTCGAAGGCCTCCCGGGTCAGGCCGTGTTCGCGGTAGGCGTCGGCGAGTTCGAGCGCGCCCCGCTTCACCGTCCACTCGCAGTCGAAGCCGGGGATCGCGGCACGGAAACGGGAGAAGTCCACCCGGTAGGACCGCGGATCGGCGCCGGTCTCCCCGGTGATCACCACCTTCGAACCGGACACCGCCTCGGCGACCTGCTCGGCGATCTCGGCGACCGTGACGTTGTTGACCTCGCTGCCGATGTTGAACGCCCTGTCGTGCACCGCGTCGCGCGGGGCGGTCAGCGCGGCCGTGAAGGCCCGTGCGATGTCGGCGGCGTGCACCAGCGGGCGCCAGGGGGTGCCGTCGGACATCACCAGCACTTCGCCGGACAGGAGCGCGTGGCCCACCAGGTTGTTGAGCACGATGTCGGCGCGCAGCCGGGGCGAGAAGCCGAAGGCGGTGGCGTTGCGCATGTACACCGGGCTGAAGTCGCCGTCGGCGAGCGCGTGCAGGTCGTCCTCCACCCGCACCTTGGACTCCGCGTACGGCGTCACCGGCCGCAGCGGGGCGTCCTCGGCCACCAGGTCGCCACCGCCGGCGGCACCGTAGACCGAGCAGGTCGACGCGTACAGGAAGCGCCGCACCCCGGCCTCGCGGGCCAGCCGGGCCAGCCGTACGGACGCGTGGTGGTTGATGTCGTAGGTGAGTTCCGGCGCCAGCGATCCCAGCGGGTCGTTGGAGAGCGCGGCCAGGTGGATCACGGCGTCCACCCCGGCCACGTGCTCGGCCGTGACGTCGCGCAGGTCCACCCGCGGCCCCGGGGGGTCCGCGGGCAGCGGGCCCAGCACGCAGTCGGCGAACAGGCCGGCGTCGAGACCGACGACCTCGTGCCCGGCGGCCACGAGGACCGGAGCCATCACGGTGCCCAGATAGCCCTGGTGTCCGGTCAGCAGTACGCGCAAGGTTCATTCCCCCAGGTCGAGAGTGAGTTTGGTGACGGCGAACGCCTCGGCGTAGCGCGCGTTGCTTTCGATGCCGCGGATGCGGGCCAGGCCGAGGAAGGCCTCCCGGTCGTACCAGGGCCGGTGGTGTTGCGAGGGGTAGTGCTCCTGGAGCAGCCGCACCTTCCGTTCGGCGGTCTCCGGGGACAGCGGCTGGTACGCCGCCGGACGGCCGAGATCGCCGTCCCACTTGACGATCTCGTAGCCGAGGACGAGGTGGTCGCGGAACGCGGTGGTCATCAGTTTCGCCAGGCCGCGGTGGTCCTGGTGCGCGTCGTCGGTGCGCGGGGCGAGCACGAGATCCGGCTCCGTCCCCGCGCGCAGTTCCTCGACCGCGGCCTTGGCCTCGTCCCAGTGCGCGGGCAGCCGGCCGTCCGGCAGCTTGTGCACGGTCAGCCTGAGATCGGCGCCCGGGCAGAAGGCGGCGAGCGCGGCCCGCTCCTCCTGCTCACGCTCGCCGCCACCGCCCGAGAGCACGAGCGCGTCGACGCGGATGCCCGGCCGCGCGAGGCACAGCGTCAGCAGCGTGCCGCCGGCGCCGATGGCGATGTCGTCGCAGTGCGCGCCCACCGCGACGACCCGGTCCAGACGCCCGGTCCCGAGCCGGATCACGCCCTCGCTCCGGAACCACTCCTGGCGCCGGGCACGTTCGCCGCCGTGCCGCCGTGTTCCCACACGGCCCAGGGGCGGTCGCCCCGGGTGTAGGCGTCGTCGAGCGCGGCCCGCTCCTTCACCGTGTCCGTCGGCTTCCAGAAACCGCGGTGCTGGTGCGCCATCAACCGGCCGCGCTTGGCCAGTTGGGCGCACCCGTCGGCGACCAGGTCCCCGTTCTCCGGGATGTGGTCGAAGACCTCCTGGCGGAGCACGAAGTAGCCGCCGTTCTCCCACAGTGGCATGTCGCTCACCGCGGTGATGCCCCCCACCAGGCCGTCCTCGCCCAGGTCCACGCAGTGGAACGAGGACTGCGGCGGCACCACCATCATCGACGCGCCGGCGTCGCGCAGCGCGAACTTGTCGATCATCTCCGGCAGCGGGGCGTCGGTGAGCACGTCCGCGTAGTTGGCGAGGAACATCTCGTCGCCGTCCAGGTGGTGCCGTACCCGGCGCAGCCGCTCGCCGATCGGCGACTCGATACCGGTCTGCGCGAACGTGATCGTCCAGTCGGCTATGTCGGTGGACAGCAGCTCGGTCCGCCCGCCCCGCAGCACGAAGTCGTTGGACGTCGTCTCCTCGTAGTTGAGGAAGAAGTCCTTGATGTGGTGGGCCCCGTACCCGAGGCACAGGATGAACTCCGTGTGCCCGAAGTGCGCGTAGTAGCGCATGACATGCCAGATCAGCGGTCGCGGGCCGACCATCGCCATCGGCTTGGGCACGTCGTCGGACGTTCCGTTGCGCATCCGCATCCCGTAACCGCCGCAGAACAGAACGACCTTCATGCCTTGACCTCGACAATGCTCAGTTCCGGGATGGGGAAGACCAGCCGCCCGCCCCACTCGTGCACGAAGGCGAGCTGTTCGACCAGTTCGTCCCGCAGGTTCCACGGGAGGACGAGGACGTAGTCCGGTCTGTCGGCGGCTATCCGCTCGGGCGGCAGGATCGGGATGCGGGTGCCCGGGGTGAACCTGCCGTGCTTGTAGGGATTGCGGTCGACCGTGTACGCCAGCAGGTCGGGCCGGATGCCGCAGTGGTTGAGCAGGGTGTTGCCCTTGCCCGGGGCGCCGTAGCCGACGACCGTCTCGCCGCGGTCGGCCGCGTCGATGAGGAACCGCAGCAGGTCCCGGCGCACCTTGGCCACCCGGCCGGAGAACTCCGTGTACCCGGACAGCTCCTGGAGCCCGGCGGCCTTCTCCCGGTCCAGCACCTCGGCCACCCGCGCGCTCGGCTCACCGGCCACCTCGGCGGGCCGGGCCCACAGCCGGATGGAGCCGCCGTGCGTGGGCAGCAACTCGACGTCCACCAGCGCGAGTCCGCCGCTCGCCAGGGCCCGGATCGCGGACGCGACCGTGTAGTACTGGAAGTGCTCGTGGTAGATCGTGTCGTACTGGTTCTCCTCGATCAGCGTCAGCAGATGCTGCACCTCGACGGATACCCAGCCGTCGTCGGCGACCAGGGCGCGCAGCCCCTGGGTGAACCCCACCACGTCGGGGATGTGCGCGTACACGTTGTTGGCCACGACCAGGTCCGCCGGGCCGTGCTCGGCGCGGACGGACGCGCCGGTGTCGGGGGACAGGAACTCCGTGAGCGTGGGCACACCCGCGTCCCGTGCCGCGGCGCCGACGTTCACCGACGGCTCGACACCGAGGCAGCGGATCCCCCGGTCCACCACGTGCCTCAGCAGGTACCCGTCGTTGCTCGCGACCTCGACCACGAAGGAGTCGGGGCCGAGCCCCACCCGCTCCACGGCGCCGGCGACGAACGTACGCGCGTGCTCCACCCAGGAGGTCGAGAAGGAGGAGAAGTACGCGTACTCGCTGAACGTCTCCTCCGGCGTGATCAGCGGAGGGATCTGCGCGAGCCAGCAGTCGGTGCAGACCCGCAGGTGCAGCGGGTACGCCGGCTCCGGCTGGTCCAGTCGGTCCGCGGCGAGAAAGCTCTCACACGGCGGGGTCGCCCCCAGATCGACGACGCTCGCCAGCGTCGCCGAGCCGCAGAGTCGGCATCGTGTCATCTACTGCCCCCATCCCGCTCGCGCGGGCGCACCCGTCGCGAGCCAGTACTTTTCTCCCCTGTCGGCGACGGGCTGTCCCCGCCGCCCGACCGCACCGCGATCGCGGTGCGGTACCCCTCCACCAGGCGCTCAAGGCCGACGGCGGGGCTGAACCCCTGCTCGTAACGGCGCCGGGCCGCCTGGCCCATCTCCTGGTTGTGGTCCGTCCCGGCCGTGATCCGGCGCAGGCAGGACGCGAGCGAGGCGGCCTCGCCCGGCCGGTGCAACAGCCCGGTCACCCCGTCCTCGACCAGCTCGACGAAGGCGCCGTGACCGGCGGCGACGGTCGGGACCCCCGCCGCCATCGCTTCCACGACCACCAGGCCGAACGCCTCCAGCCACGTCGAGGGAGCCACCACGGCGACCGACCGCGCGATCGCCTTCCGGCACTCCGCCGTGTCGTAGAGACCGACGTACCGCACGTCGTCCCGGCCCGCCGCCCACGCCGTCACCTCCGGCTCCAGCGGCCCCGTACCGGCGATCACGAGCGGGACGCCCACCCCGCCCCCGGCGGCGAGTTCGTCCCACGCGGTCATGAGGAGCCGCACGCCCTTGGCCTCCGCGAGCCGGCCGAGATAGAGCAGATGCTCCCCGGCGCCCGTCCGGCGGACGCCCGGTTCGGGCACGAAGTTGTGCTTCACCGCCAGTCGCCCGGCCGGCATGCCGGCCCCCACCAGGACGTCGCGCTGTGCCGCGGAGATGCAGAAGAACCGCTCCACGCCGGACCACCACCGCCGCCGGTTGACCGACATGCTGACCGCGAGCGGCACCGTCGCCAGCCGGGAGTTCCGGTAGCAGCCGTGCCGGACGGCGGGCAGCGGCGCGGACCCGACGCACTCGGTGCACGGCCGGCCGTCCCGCTGCAGCGTGCCGGGCGGGCAGACCTGGGTGTAGTTGTGCAGCGTGGCGACGGCCGGTACGCCGGCGTCGGCGCAGGCCGCCAGTACCGCCGGCGACAGGAGCGGGAACACGTTGTGGACGTGCACCACGTCCGGCCGTTCGGCGCGGAGCCGGGCGGCGAGCTCCGCGCGCACCCCCGGGTTCCACGGCACCAGCAGCGGTATCGCGGCCTTGCCCGGCAGGGACCGGGTGGCGATGTCGTCGCTGCGCCGCTCGAACACCCCGACCTGGTGGCCCGCCCCGCGCAGCAGCGCCACTTCCTGGTCGACGACCTTGTTCTCCCCGCTCGGCTGCGCCGAGGCGTAACGGTTGTGCACCACGAGGACGTGCATGATCAGGACATCTCCGATCTCTGGGCCCATCGCGGGACGCGTCGGCGAGGGGCTACGGGCGTCGAGAGGGGAGTGGCCGAGGCGGGTGCCGCCAGCAGCGACGCGGCGACGGCCAGATGCAGCAGATACGGCGAGGCGTCGCCCAGCCCGGCCTCGGTGTACGACGCGATCGCGCAGTAGCTGATCAGGAAGATCGCGCAGGCCCTCGACAGCGACGGTGGCCGCAGCAGCGCGACGCCGCCCAGCACGATGATGATCGCCGCTACCAGGGAGACCCCGACCACGCCCTGCTCGTTGTAGACGGCGAGCCAGCTGTTGTCGATCGGCAGCCCGCCGAACGACTTGTCGCCCAGGCCCACGCCGAACAGGTGCTCCGAGGTCGTCCGGGGCGCCGCCAGCAGGGCGCTCCAGACCTTGGCCCGACCGGTGAGGCTGGAGAAGTTCTCCTGGCTCTGTCCGCGCAGGAACCACGTCTGCAGCAGGGAGCCGAACCCCACCGCGGCCACGGTGGCGCACAGCACCGCCCAGGTGAAGAACCGGCGGGCGGCGGCACTGGTCAGGACGAGTGAACCGATCGCCAGCGCCAGCCCGATGAGCAGACCGAGCGTGGCCGTACGGGTATGGGTCAGCGCGAGCAGGACGAGTGAGGGCACGATGACCACCACCGCGCTGGTCCTGTCGGTCCGGCGGCCCAGGACGAGCAGCACGGTGAGCCCGATGATCACCGCGGCGTACTGTCCGATCTGCGGCGGGGTGAGCGGCCACAACGCGCCGACCAGCCGCCCGCCGTAGAGGTCGGGCAGGGCCGCGCCCGGTGAGGCGACCAGGCCGGCGGCCACCGACCCGAGCACCGCCAGATACATCCGGATGTGGTGCCGTACGAACGCCAGGTCACCGTCCCACCAGCGGCTGAGCAGCCACAGCGTGCCGACGAAGAGGGCCAGCCGGGCGCAGCGGAACAGCGCGCCGAACCCCGACTCCAGGTTCGCGCTGGAGATCACGCTCAGCGCCAGCAGCAGGGTGAGCAGGAACAGGAAGGCGCTGGCCCGGATGCGCAGCCGGAGATTGACCGTGAGCGCCAGCGCGAACGCGGCGACCAGCGCGCCCATGGTGACCATCTGGATGAGGGAGCGGGGCAGCGGGATGATGGTCTTCGCCCCGGCGGAGCCGAGCGTGTTGAGGATCAGCAGTCCCCAGACCATCCCGACGATCTTCGACGTGTGGTCCCTTTCCATCTCAACCACCGTCCTGTACGCGGAAGGTGCTGCCCGCGTCCTGCGTGTAGGGCGCGCCCTGCCACTGCCCGGAGTCGAGCACGCGGCTCGGATCGTGGGCGACGAATTTCCACGGTCCGACGTAGACGTTGTCGTGCCAGCGGTTGTGCTGCTTGCCGGTGATCGCCTCGGCCACCCGCTCGCCCTGATAGGGCGACCAGTCCGGATAGGTGCCGTAGTTGGCCAGCACCGCCATGCGGTCGCACTTCACCGTGCAGTCGACGACGGACTTGTCCAGCACGAAGCGGTTGCCGTGGATGTCCACCCGCTGGGTCTTCCACCGGCAGTCTGCGTAGAGCGGCGCGGTCGCGATCGCCGGCTCCGCGCAGCGCGCGGTCTTCTTCACCAGCAACGTACAGTCGCCGGAGGAGGTGTTGGCCGGGCTGTTGCAGAACCGGTCGGCGTTCTCCCACAGGGTGATCCCGGACCAGTTGTCCTCCAGCACGTTCCGGTAGATGTCGATCTTGTCGGTGCGGGCGTGGACCCGCGGTTCGCCGCCGGACTCGGACAAGTAGATCGTGGCGAACGGGAAGTTGTCGCCCCGGTCGGCGTACTTGCGGCCCTCGACCCAGTTGTTCCGCCGGATCGTGTTCTTGCGGATGATCGCGTTGTAGCTGGTCTCGTAGATCAGAGCGGCACCGTCGTTGTCCTCGAGCACGTTGTCCTCGATGAGGAAGTCGTTGTTGTTGGTGTCCGCCCACAGCCCGGTTCCGCGGTTGTCATGCACCCAGTTGCCCCGTACGTCGGCGCCGTCGACGGCCCAGAACTTGACGCCCCCGGTGCAGCCGCAGCCCGGCCGCCGCCGCTCCCAGTCGCCGGTGTTGTTGCCCACGATCTCGTTGCCCTCGACCACCAGGCCGCTGAGACCGGTGTCCTTGTACGCGTTCATGCCGTACTGGCCGTTGTCGCGCAGGCAGTTGGCGCGGACCTGCTGGCGGACACCGGCCATCAGCCCGGCGCCGGAGTTGTTCTGGATCGTCGCGTGCTCGATCACCCACCCGTCGGCCGAGTCATGGTTGACCACGCCCTCGTCGCGCGGCGCGACGAAACCCTGGACGGTCAGATAGCGGATGGTGACGTCGCGGGCGCTGCCGCCGAACGCGTACTGGTTGGTCTTCCGGCCGTCGAGCACCGCGCCCGGCGCGCCGAGGTAGGTGTCCCCCTTCTTGGGGATGACCTGGGCGAAACGGTCCGCCTCCAGCCGGTGCTTGCCCGGCCGAAGCCAGAACGTGGTGCCCGGGGGGCTGTTCTCGGTCTTCGCGGCCAGGTCACCGGCGACCGCGGGGTCGACCGTCACCGCGCCCGCCGGTGCCTTCGCCGGCCCGGTCGCGGGCCTGGCGCACACCCGTGCCACGGGTGCGGTCGGCGCGGAGGTCGGCTTCGGCCGCGCGCCCGGCGTGCTCTCGCAGCCGGTCGCCGCCGGCAGGGTCAGTGCCAGCAGCGCCGCCGGCAACGCCCAGTGCCGCGACTTGATCACCAAGCGTCCTTCCTAGCCGTGGAACGTGAGTACGGTGGTGAACTCCGCCGTGCTGTCGGCGACCCCGGTGCCGACCAGCGTGGTGGTGGGTTCCTTGCGCCCGAAGCCCGCGGAGTACCAGCCGAGCGGTGGGTCGCTCTCGCCGCGATGCGCCCGCCAGGTCAACTGCCCCGGCAGGTCGAGCGCCGCGGAGCGGTCCTCGCCGTCCCTCGTCCAGGTGAGCACCGCCCGGTCGTCCACCAGATCGGCGGCGATCGCCGGGCCGAGGTGGAACGCCAGGCGCACGGCCCGGCGCGGGCCGCGCACCTCGTCGACCACTCTCAGCTCCCGGCTCGCGGCCGTCAGCTCCACCCGGCGGCGGTGCACGGAGCGCTGGTAGCCGTCGTGCTCGGCGCACCAGCGGGCCGTGCCCCCCGCGGAGGCGTCGGACGGCTCCGCGACCAGGACGCGGCTGCGGGCGTGCCGGGTCCACAGGAACGGCCCGCCGGAGACGGACTGGTCACCGCCGTCCAGTTGCAGGGTGTTGTGACCGAGGGTCGAACGGAAGTACTGCCGCCACGCGGGCTGCCCGTGGTAGCAGTACGTCCCCGGGTCGGCGAGCACGTCGACCCCGTCGTGCCGGACCTCCACGGACAGCGCGTCCGCGTGGGCATGCGCGGCGATGGACAGGAACCCGTGCGGACCACCGTCGCAGCGGCACCAGATCTCCGCGGGACCACGCAGGACGGTCATGCCCGCGTCGGCGAAATGAGCGGGCCGGCCGGCCGGGCGGGACGGCGCGGTTCCGCTGTGCGGGTACGAGCGGATGAGCGCGGCCAGCAGCGGGGTGCGCACATCGGTGCCGGTCACCGCCGGCCACCAGTCGAGCCGGCCGAACACGGCGTCCCCGGTGGCCAGCAGCGAGGCCCAGCGGTCGGTGCCCGCGCCGTCCACGATCAGACCGTGTCCGTCGTCCGCGTCGCCCTGGCGCGGCGGCCGCAGCCGGTTGTCCACGACGGCCGCGAGCGCGTCGGTCATCCGCAGCAGCACCAGATGGACCGACGCGGGGACCGGCACGCCGGCGGCGTCCGCCTCGGCCACCGCGGCCAGGCCGAGCTCCAGCACCAGTCCGTGATACTCGGTGGCCAGTTCGCGGTTGAGGCCGGAGCCGAAGGTGTTGCCCCGCAGATGCCGCTCCAGCGACCGCAGCGCGTCGGCCCGCCAACGCGCCGAGGACGGGAACCACCCGAAGGCGCAGGCCGCGGCGAACTGCCCGGCGGCCTCGGCGATGACGTGGTTGTTCGCCGACGAACCCCGGCTGGGGAAGGCCGCCAGCCAGCGCTGGTGGTGCCAGATCTGCCGGAGCGCCACCGGGTTGTCCTCGAACAGTCCGGCCGCGCCCGGCCAGCCGTCGAGCAGCCGGCGGATCCACACCCAGGACAGCAGCCGGATCCCCAGCTCGATGCCGCTGGTCCAGTGCACCGAGCGCAGCGGCGGATTGGCCGACCACCACGACCGCAGGTGTTCGGCCACCCGCTGGGCGTACCGCTCGTCGCCGGTGATCGCGTAGGCGGCCGCGAGCACGGTGAGGTGCTGATGCCGGGACGGTTCCCAGATCTGCTTGATGTCCCCGACCGCGTCCTCGTCGCGGTACGGAACGTCGAAGGCGTAGCCCTCCGGGGCCCGGCGTCCGGTCTTCGGGTCGTAGAACCAGTCCGGGTCGGCCAGGTCGTCGCGGTCCACCCCGAAGTACTCGGCGTGTCCGGCCAGCAGCCGGTCCGCCTCGGCGACGAGACGTTTCGCGGCGTCCGGCGGCACCGCGTCGATCGTCCCCGCGGGCAGCACGGCGGTGAACCGGGCACCGGTCACGCTCGGGCCGTCCGGCAGCGCCGACCGCCACCGCCGTCTGCGCACCGCGTCGCCCACCCGGCCGCCGACCTCGCGCGGTCCCATCCGGGACAGCCGACGCAGGTACCAGCCCGCGCTCATGGTCATCGAGCACTCGCCAGCGTCACCGGGACGCCGCCCGCGAGGCCGGCCCGTACGGCGAGGGTGGCGGCCGTGGTGGCGACCAGCGACTCCAGCGGCACCGGCATCGGCCCGCCGGTCCGCACGGCCCTGACGAACGCGGCGAGTTCGGCGGACTGGCCCTTGTCCCGGGCCTTGGGGAGCCGCGAACTGACCCACCGCTTACGGCCGGCCCTGCCGTCGAAATACAGCGAGGCACGGACGAAGTCGTCGAGCCGCAGCACCTTGCCGTCCGCGACGAGGTCCAGCGTCTCCTTGGGGAAGCTGGGCGCGCCGGTGGTGACGTAGCTGATGGCGGCGGTGGACCCGTCCGGGTAGTGCAGCACGACCTGCAGGTCCTCGTTGCCGGACGGGGCGACCGCGTACACCGACACCGGGTCGGCGTCCAGCAGCCAGCTCGCCGTGTCGATGAAGTGTCCGCCCTCGCCGGCGAACCGCGAACCCTCGGTGCCCTGTTGGAGGTACCAGCTGCCCTGCTGGAGCCGGCCCGCGTTGACCAGGTAGCGCAGGCTCGCCGGACCGGTCCGGGCGCCGAACCGCGTCCTGGCCTCCTGCAACAGCGGCGCGAACCGGCGGTTGAAGCCCACCTGCAAGCGGTCGTTGCCGGATTCCTCGACCGCCGCGAGCACGCCGGCCAGCTCGTCCTCGGTGAGCGCCAACGGCTTCTCCACGAACACCGCCTTGCCGGCCAGCAGCGCGCGGCGGGTCAGTTCGGCGTGCGAACTGTGCCGGGTGACGACGAACACCGCGTCGACGGACTTGTCACCGAGCACGGCGTCGAGATCGGTGGTCGCGCCGGCGAAGCCGAACTTCCGCTTCGCGTTGGCCGCGGAGAGCGCCGTCGTGGTGACGACCGTGGACAACTCGACGCCGTCGCGCTGCGCCAGGTGCGGCAGCAGCATCGACGTCGCGTAGTTCCCCGCGCCGACGAACGCCAGCCGCACCGGAGCGTCGGCGGACCGGGCCGGGGCGGACGCACCGCCGCCGCGTCGCACCGCGGGCACGGCCACGACCGGGGCCTCGGCTCCCCCCGCATCCTCCGCTTCCTCCTTCTGCTCGGGGTACCGGAACAGCACGGCCACGGCCTTGAGGTCGCCGTCCTTCAGGCTCCGGTACGTCTCGACGGCGTCGTCGAAGTCGGCGACGTGGGAGATCAGGGGCTCCACGTCGACGCGGCCGCGGGCGAGAAGGTCGAGGAAGCAGGCCAGGTTGCGGCGCTCGGTCCAGCGCACGTATCCGATCGGGTAGTCCCGGCCTTCGAGCTCGTACGCGGGGTCGTAGCGCCCGGGGCCGTACGAGCGCGAGAACCGGACGTCGAGCTCCTTCTCGTAGTACGCGTTCCACGGCAGGTCCAGACGGCACTTGCCGATGTCGACGACCCGGCCGCGGTCCCGGCAGAGCCGCGCGGCCAGCTCGACCGGCTGGTTGCTGCCGCCGCCGGCGGCCAGGTACACCTGGTCCACGCCATGACCGCCGGTGAGTTCGGCGACGGCGGCTTCCACGGCCGCGGACGCGGGATCGCCGCAGGCCGCCGCGCCCACGCTCTCGGCGAGCTCGCAGCGCGCCGGGTCGGGGTCGGCCCCGACGACGCGGACTCCCGCGGCGGAGAGCAGCTGCACGACGAGCTGCCCGATCAGCCCGAGGCCGATGACCAGCGCCACCTCGCCGAGCTGCGGCTCGCCTTGACGCACACCCTGCATCGCGATCGACCCGACGGTGCCGAAGGCCGCGTGCCGGGGCGCGAGTCCGTCCGGTACCGGGGTGTACAGGTTCTTCGGCACCCAGTTCAACTCGGCGTGCAAGGCGTGCTCGTTGCCGGCGCAGGCCACGAGGTCGCCGACCTTCACGTCGTCGATCCCGGAGCCGACCTGCTCGACCACCCCGCACAGCGAGTAGCCCAGCGGCGTGTAGGAGTCCAGCTTGCCCATCACCTTGCGATAGGTGGCGGGCACCCCGTTGGTGGCCACGCTCTGCATGACCTTGGCCACCTGGTCCGGCCGGGAGCGGGCCTTGCCCACCATCGACATGCCGGCCTCGGACACCTTCATGAGCTCGGTCCCGGTGGAGATCAGCGAGTACGCGCTGCGGACCAGCACACCGCCCGGCTTGCATCCCGGTACCGGCACGTCGAGCACCGCCAGCTCGCCGCTCTTGTAGTTCTGAACAACCTGCTTCACCGAAGTCCCCTTGTTTCTACGCGGTGTTCTACGCCGCCGAGCGAGCGTTCTGGCCGGACCCGGAGATCGCGTCGCGGTACCAGTACTCGAGGGTCAGCACGTGCCACAGATGCTTGGAGAAGTCCTGCTGCCCGGCCGCGTCCGCGGCGACCATGCGCGCCAGCGCGTCACGGCGCAGGAACCCGGAGTTCACGAGCACGCCGTCGTTCACCACCTCGCGCACCAGCGGCGCCAGATCCCGGCTCATCCAGGCGCGCAGCGGGGCGCTGAACAGACCCTTGGGCCGGTACACGATCTCCCGGGGCAGGACCGAGGCGGCCGCCTCCTTGAGGACGGCCTTGCCCTGCCGTCCGACGATCTTGCGATCGCCGGGCACGGCGAACGCCGCCCTGACCACCTCGACGTCCACGTACGGCACCCGCACCTCGGTCGACGCGGCCATGCTCGACCGGTCCGTGTAGGCGAGGTTCAGGCCCGGCAGGAACATCCGGGCGTCGCCCAGGCACATGCGGTTGACGAAGTCGTCCAATTCGTTGTCCTGGTAGACGTCCGCGTGCTCGGTCAGCACGTCGTCGACCGTGCCGGCCAGGTCCGGGTCGACCAGGGCGAGCAACTCCTCCCGGTCGTACATGGTGTAGCTGCGCCGGAACGCGGTCTCCTCCGGCAGATCGGCGAAGGACAGGAACCGCTTCGCGAAACGCACCGACCGGTACCCCCGGCGGGCCGTGGCGACCGGAAGCCGGTCCACGGCCCTGGACAGGCCGCGCCGCAGGGGCCGGGGGACGCGCTGGTAGCGCAGCGCCATCAGGTTGGCCAGGTGCTTGCGGTATCCGGCGAACAGCTCGTCGGCGCCCATCCCCGAGAGCATCACCTTGACCCCGGCCTCCCGGGCGGCCGAGCAGATCAGGAACGTGTTGATCGCGGCGGGGTCGCCGATCGGCTCGTCCAGGTCGTACGTCATCCGCGGCAGCAGGTCGAGCACGTTCGGGGCGATCTCGATCTCGTGCAGGTCGACGCCGAACTGCTCGGCCACCTGCCGGGCGTAGCGCAGGTCGTCGGGCATCGCCTCGAACTTGGCGTCCTCGGCGCGGAACCCGATCGTGTAGGCGGAGATCCCGGGTTGGTGACGGGCCGCGAGCGCGGTCAGGTAGCTGGAGTCGAGACCGCCCGAGAGGAAGGTCGCCACGGGCACGTCGGAGAGCATGTGCCGCCGGGTCGACTCCTCGACGATGGCGGCCAGATCAGGCTGCTCGCCGCTGCGGATCCGCTCCCGGCCCTCCGCGGCGACGTCCCTCAGGTGCCAGTAACGGCCGCGCTCCACCGAGCCGTCGGGCCGGCAGCGGAGCCAGCTCCCCGGCGGCAGCTTCTCCGCCTCGCGGAACGCGCAGCGCGAGTCCGGCACCCAGTAGTACAGCAGCGAGGCCACCAGCGCCGCGTGGTCCACCTCCAGCGACCCACCGGTCACGGCGGCGAGCGCCTTGAGCTCGGAGGCGAACACCAGACCCTCACCGCGCCGGAGCATGAACAGCGGCTTGATGCCGAGCTGGTCGCGGGCGAGGACCAGTTCACCGGTTCGCTCGTCGAAGATCCCGAACGCGAACATGCCGCGCAGCCGGGGCAGGCAGTCCGTGCCCCAGCGCCGCCAGGCCTCCAGCAGCACCTCGGTGTCGGAGGTCCCGCGGAAGCGCACCCCGGCGGCCGCCAACTCGGCACGCAGGTCGGGCGCGTTGTACAGCTCCCCGTTGTACGTCAGGACGAGGCCGTCCGAGACCATCGGCTGGGCGCCGGTCTCGGACAGGTCGACGATGGCCAGCCGGCGGTGCCCGAGGTGCACTTCGCCGTCACCGACTGGATGGCTGTACCGTCCTGCCCCGTCCGGACCTCGGTGGGCGAGGGTGTCGGTGAGCCGGTCGGCCACGGCCTTGCCGTCCGGCCATCGGTAGGTGCCTGCGACGCCACACATGTCTAACGCGCCTCCTGGTCGCTGTCCGGGACGCGCGCCGCCCACATCGGCAGCCGCTCCGTCCGCCGCGGGCCCGTCCCGTGCTGCCGGGCCAGCCGCTCGATCTGGCCGCGCAGCGCGGTGTGCAGCCCGTCCCACAGCGTGCCGTCGGTCCGGTCACGCGGATCGGGGTCGATCAGCACCACACCGATCACCGGAATGCGCTGGTCAGCGAGTTGTCGGGCCACGGTGTGCAGCCATGCGGCGCTGCCGTGCCCGGCACGCACGACGAGCACGGTCTGCGTGCCGAGGTACTGGAGATCGGTCCACGCCGTGCCGGGCGACACCGAGCCGACGCCGAGCCGCAGGTCCTGATGGGAGAGGGTCGCGGCACGCTCGCCGCCGACCACGGTCGGGTCTCCCGGCTTCTGGCGGCGGCCCGCGAGCTGCCGGCCCGGCAGACCGTCGATGACGACGACCGGCCCGTCCGCCGCCAGTGCCACGGCGAGATCCAGGGCGATCACGCTCGCGCCGCGCGCGCAGCCCAGTTCCAGCAGGGACACCGGTTCCGCGGAGTTGCGCACGGTGCGGGCCAGGGACGCGGTGAGCCGTTCGCGTGCGACCCGGATCCGGCGGCGCCGCCACAGCCTGCGCGGCCGGCGGGGCAGCTCGGCGATGATCGAGGCACCGAGGTTCGCCGCGATCTCCCGGCGCAGCACGGGGCGGTCCGCCACCACGGTGCCGAGCGCGGCCACCGCGAGCCCGAGGACCAGCCCGAGGACGAGCCCGATCACGCCGTTGGTGGCGGCGGTCCTGGGCAGGGAGTGCCGCACGGCGCGCGGGGCGTCCACGATCTGCGTGCCGGCGACGAGCTGGGGCGTGCCGACGCGTGCTTCCGCGGCGCGCTGACTGAAGTCGGTGATCCGGGAAGTGAGTTCGGCCCGGCGGGCGAAGAGCGACTCCAGGTCCGCCGACGCCTTCGGCCCGCTGTCCGGCGATCCGCTCCCGATCGACTTGTTGACCTGGGCGAGTTCGGTCTGCATGCGGTCACGCTGGTCGAGCAGGGCCTTGGACTCGGCGTTCGCGGCGTCCTGGATCCGCCGCACATGGTCCGCGACGAACGCGTCGGCCAGCGCCTTGGCGCGGGTCACCGCCTCCGCGTCACTGTCGGCTGTCACGGTGATCTGCAGCAGGTTGTTGGTCAGGCCGACACCCGTGTAGTCCCGCATGAAGTCCTCGGGTTTCACCGGGGAGTCGAGGGACCGCAGGGCCTTGTCGGCGATCCGCGTGGTCTGCAGCAGCGCGACATCGGTGCGGATCAGCGTTCCGGGGTCGTTCGGCTGGTCCTCCTGATGCGCGACCAGCACCTTGGTCACCGCGGTCGGCGGCTCCGGCAGCAGGACCGCGAGCGCCGTGCCGGCGAGCAGCCCCAGTACCGCCATGGAGCACCAGAGACGGCGCCGTCTGCGCACCGCCACCACCAGCGCGTGCAGGTCGAGCAGCGGAGCGGCCGCCGGCGACTCCGAAGATGTACTCGTCGTCACCTTGAACCTCCCGTTGCGTCGTGGCCGACCGCGAGCATCGGCGCGGCGGTGTCCCGGGGACGGCCGGCATCCCGAGGACCTCCGGCGGTCCGGGTCGAACGGGCCCGGACCGTGCCGGCGAGAACGATGCCGACGACCTCGTGCTTGGCGTCCGCACAGGCCTCGGCGATGCCGGCGAGCTCGCCCGCGGTCCAGTTGCCCGCGCTGAGCACCACCAGGGCGCCGGACTCGTGGTCGCCGTCCGGCACCATCGGCCGGGACACCGAGACCCCGACCACCCGCAGCATGGGGTGTTCCCCGTTCGGAGAACCCGGGGAAGGATCGTTCCCGGCCTCGGCGACGAGCTGCCCGGCGGCCCGGCGGGCGACCTCGTCACCGTCGGGGACGACGACCAGCAGCCGGCGGGGGGCCGGTATCTCGTCCCGGAGACGGGCGCACACCCGCCGGTAGCGGATCTGCCGGCCGGCCTCGTCGCCGGACCTCCGCGGGGTCGGTATGTCCCACCGGACGTCGGTACCCAGCAGCCGGCGGATCCGGGCCCGCGGGCCACGGCCACCGGCGCGGGACTCACGCCGTTCGCCGGGTACCTCGACGGTACCCAGAAGCGCCGAGCCCAGCGCCGCGGCGATCTCCGGGTGGGTGCGCAGCCGGCGACTCATCCGAGCGGCGGTGAGATGGCCGATGACCGCGAGCAGGAAGAACAGCAGTGCCCCGGCGACGATGAGCTGCGTCCTCGTCGGCGGTGCCTCGCCGGCCGGCCGGGCCGCCGGCCCCATGACGACCATGTTGGCCTTGTTGGCGGTCGGGTCGGCCTGGTCCAGCTTGGTGATGGCCTCCTGCAGCGAGGTGCGCAGCTTCTCGAGCTCGGTGCGCGTCTGCACGCTCTCCACCGTCTGCCCCGGATCGGCCGCGTCGGCCAGTTCGGTGATACGGCGGCTGGTCTGCACCACCATCTGCTGCAACGCCTCGAGCTGCGCCGCCGCTTCGGGGTCGGTGTTGTCGTCGACGATCCGCGCGGCGAAGTTGACGAACTGCTGGGCCACCTGGTCGGAGAGTTGCTGCGCGCGCTCCGGGGTTTCGGCCGTGCCCGAGATCTTGATGATGTTCCCGTCGGTGGCCTTGGCGCTCACCTGGTCCCGCAGATCACCAGCGCTGACCCCGGCCCAGCCGAGCGTGGTGGCCGCGCGGTTGACCACCACCGAGCTGGTCGCGATCTCCGCCTGGGTCAGCAGCTCGCGCTCCTCCCACGCCCCCGGCAGCAGTACCGATGCCGAGGTCGTGTAGCGCGGCGGAAACAGCAGGGAGGTGCCGTAGCCGACGAGCGCGCCCACCACGGCGAGAAGGGTGAGGAGCCGCCAGCGCCGGCGGATAATCCGCCCGATCGTGACCAGGCGTATCGTGTCGTCGTTCAACTGTGCGGCCTCGTCCCTGCGCGGTCCTGGTCGCCCGCCGACGCCGGAGCGTCGTCACGGCAGGCTGCGGCGTAGGCGGCGAGCAGCGATCGCTGGGAGTTGCGCCAGGAGAGCTGCCCGCCGATCCGCTCCTGGCCGATCTTGCCCATCAGGGCCCGTTTCTCCGGATCGTCCAGCAGCAGCGCGATGAGCCGGGCGAACTCGGCCTCGTCGTTGGCGGGCGCGTAGACGGCGGCGTCACCGGCGGAGACTCGCGCCTCCCGGAGGTCGAACGAGACGACCGGCCGGCCCATCACCATGTACTCCAGGACCTTGTTCATGGTCGACACGTCGTTGAGCGGATTGTGCGGGTCGGGGGAGAGGCACACGTCGGCGGTGGACAGGTAGCGCACGAGATCCGCGTCCGGAATGCGCCCGGTGAACTGCACGTGCTCCGAGAGGCCGAGCCGCCCGGACAGCTCCACCATCGCGTCGAAGGTGTCGCCGGCGCCGACGAACACCGCGTGCCAGTCGGTGCGCCCCAGCTCGTCGCGGAGCTTCGCGAGGGCCCGCAAGGCGTAGTCGACGCCGTCCTGCGGGCCCATGACCCCGAGATAACACAGCAGATGAGGCTTGCCACGCTTCAGCTCCGGTTCGGGTGGTACGGGGTGGAACCGTTCGATGTCGGGCGCGCTGCGCACCACGAAGACGTCCTCCGGCCGCCGGCCGCCGCGGCGCACCGCGACGTCCCGGTAGCTCTCGTTCGTGGCGAGCACGACGTCCGCGGCCCGGTAGGTCCGCCGCTCCAGCGCGCACACGGCGCGGTAGAGCATGTCCTTGCCGCGGTCGAACCGGGAGAGGTACAGCTCGGGTACCAGGTCGTGCTGGTCGAAGACGAACCGCGCTCCGCGCCGCTTCATCCACAGGGCCGGCAGGAACAGCAGGTCGGGCGGGTTGCAGGCGTGGACCACGTCGACCGGACCGACCTTCCGGGCCAGCCGGACCGTGTGCCACAACGCCGAGCCGTACTCCCGCAGGTAGCCGGCCGGCCCGCCGGTGGCCGCGCGCAACGGGTAGCGGTGTATCCGCACCCCGTCGATCACGGCCTCCGGCTCCGTGTCCCGCTTGCTTCCGCGCGGGCAGATGACGTGTACCTCCCAGCCCGCGTCGCGCAGCGTCGTGCACTCCTGCCACACCCGTCGGTCGAACGGCACCGACAGGTTCTCCACCAGGATCAGCGCACGCCGGTCTGCCCGGTCGCCGCTGGTCGTTTCACCAAGCAAGGCCCATGTACCCCGGTTCGGTCCGGCGCGTATCGGCGTCGGGAAGGTGGATGAGGTCGATGATCACCGGGCCGTCGCCGCCGTGGGGCAGCGCCGACAGCACGGCCGGATCCCTGGTTCCGACCAGGCATACTTCGGCGTGCTCGAGCACCTCGTCGACGGAATCCGCGAGGAGTTGCGCGAGGTGCGGCAGCCGGGTCTCGATGTACTCGCGGTTCGCGCCGAGCAGCCGGGAGAGGCTCACGTTGGCGTCGTGGATCCGCAGGTCGTACCCCCTGCCGAAGAGCCGCTCCGCCAGTTCGACGAGCGGGCTCTCGCGGAGGTCGTCGGTGCCCGGTTTGAAGGACAGCCCGAACAGTCCCACCCGGCGCTTGCCGGTGCGCTCGACCAACTCCACCGCCCGTTGCAGATGGTCGGAGTTGGAGGGCAGCACGTGGGAGAGGATGGGCACCGAGACGTCGGCCCGTTTCGCCGCGTAGACCAGGCTGCGCAGGTCCTTGGGCAGGCAGGAGCCACCGAAGGCGAAGCCCGGCCGCAGGTAGGCGGGGCTGATGTTCAGCTTGCGGTCGGCCAGGAACACGTCCATCACCTGGTGCGAGTCCACCCCGAGCGCCTGGCACACCGCGCCCAGTTCGTTCGCGAAGCCGATCTTGAGACCGTGGAACGCGTTGTCCGCGTACTTGATCGCCTCGGCCGTCGGGACCGGCACCCGGAACACCTCGCCGGGCAACCCCTCGTACAGTGCCATGACCGCGTCGCCGCTTGCCGCGTCGAGCTCGCCGATGACGGTCTTGGGCGGGTCGAAGAAGTCCCGCACGCTCGTGCCCTCGCGCAGGAACTCCGGGTTGACCGCGACCCCGATGTCCACGCCGGCCGTGCCGCCGACGTACTTCTCCAGGATCGGTACCAGCAGGTTCAGACAGGTGCCCGGGAGCATGGTGCTGCGGAACACGACGGTGTGCCGCCCGCCCCGCTCGGCCAGCGCGGCGCCGATCTCCTCGGTGACCCGCTCCAAGTACGTGGTGCACAGGCTGCCGTTGGGCTCCGACGGGGTGCCCACGCAGACCAGGGACACCTCGCTGTCCATGATCGCCTCGCGGACGTCACCGGTGGCGCGCAACGCTCCGGTCCTTACGACCTCGGCGATGACCTCGCCGATCCGCTCCTCGACCACCGGGGCCTTGCCGTCGTTGACCAGGTCGACCTTCACCTGGTTCACGTCCACCCCGACGACCTCGTGCCCCATGCTGGCCAGGCACGCGGCCGACACGCAGCCCACGTAGCCGAGCCCGAAAACGCTGACCCTCATGACCCGTTCCTCCCCCCGCGCAGGCCCTCGCGGCCTGCGGTCCGTACGCCGGTCGGACGGCGATCCCCGCGCATCAGTAGGCCCCCTGCGCGTAGAGCACCGCACGCAGCGTCTTCCACAAGATCACTGTGTCCAGGGCGAGCGACCAGTCCTCCACGTACCGCAGGTCCAGTCGAACCGCCTCATCCCACGACAGGTCACTGCGTCCGCTGATCTGCCACAGGCCGGTGAGTCCGGGCTTGACCAGCAGCCGTCGCCGGATGTCCGGGCCGTACGCGGCGGACTCCTCCGGTAACGGGGGCCGCGGACCGACGAGCGACATCGATCCGGTGAGTACGTTGAAGAGCTGCGGGAGTTCGTCGATCGAGTACCGGCGGAGCACCGCTCCCAGCCGGGTCACCCGTGGGTCCCGGCGGAGCTTGAACAGCAGGCCGGCACCCTCGTTGCGGTCGGCCAGCTCGGCACGCGCCCCGTCGGCTCCGGCGACCATGGTGCGGAACTTGAGAATGGTGAACTCGCGGCCGTTCTTGCCGACCCTGCGCTGGCGGTAGAACGCCCCACCCCGGCTGTCCATCAGCACGAGCAGCGCGACGATCGTCATCAGCGGAGCGAACAGCAGCAGCAGGATCACCGCGCCCATCCGGTCGACGACCCCCTTGACCGCGCGGCGGCCCCCGGTGAAGGTCGGCATGCTGACCCGCAGCAGCGGGATCCCGAGCACCGCGTCGACGTGCAGCCGCGGACCGGCCACCTCCATCAGCACGGGGGCCACGATCATCTCGGCGTCGCTGCCTTCGAGGTTCCAGGCCAGCCGTTGCAGCCGGTCGGGTGACCAGTGCGGGTCCGGTGTGACCGCGACGACACGGTAGCCGTCGCGGCGGACGTGGCTCGCGACGTCCGCCAGGCGGCCGACGACCCGGACTCCGTCGAGTTGGTCACCCTCGGCCCCGAGACCGTCCGTGGTGCACACGGCGTCCACACGCCAGCCGAGGTGCGGGAACTTACGGGTTCGGGTGATCAGGTCGCGCACGGTGGCCAGGCTTCCGGCAGCGAGCACCGGTCTCAGGCACCGTCCTTCTTTCCGCTGTTTGTGCAGCCACAGGCGCAGCAGATACCGCGCCGGCATGGTGATGAGCGCGATCGCGGGGATCGCGACGAAGATCCAGAGCTTGATGTTGCGTGAAGTGAGGGCGATTCCGCCGAGCGCCAGCACGACGGTCGCCGCGAACAGCGAGCGTCCGAGCCGACGGAACTCCTCGGCACCCTGGCCCAGCACGGCCGGAGCCCACGACCGGCCCACCGCGAGCGCCCCCAGCACCAGCAGCTCGGTGCCGAACGCGAGAATTCCCCACTTCTCATGCCAGTTGGCCGCGTCCCGGGCCCCGAAGAAGTTGCCGATCCCCGCCACCACGAGCGCGGTGGCCACGGTGTCGCTGATGATCACGGCACGGCGGTACCGCATCTCCCACTCGATCGCGGGCTGGCTGATTGTCCCGTTCGTCAGACGCTCGCGCGCCGACGGAAACGGGCTGACTAGTCCCCCTTGCCGCACAGAACCCCCCAGGTTCCCAGTGGTTGGACATGTTCGCCTCACACACTGTTCCTCGCACCCGGGAGGCCCCCGCCCCCCGCGCCGCGCTGCTCCCCCCGCGGAAGGCCCCCGCCTTCCGCATGACATGCCGGCTATTTCAGAGCCGTATGAACAACTCCCCCTGACGGCAGGAGACTTGGAAGTCCTGCCGAACTGTCGAGGTGCGCGGGAACCATCGGAACCCCGGGTGCTCCCCGCACCCAAGGCCCCCTCCCGGGCTCCAAGAACCGATCACCCCCACGTCTGGCGCCGGGGACGCGACTGCTGGCTTCCCGTAGCGCCGGACCTAAAGATCATTACTGGTCGCCTCGTCTTCGAACAGCTGAAGCACGGTCAATCTAGACCATCGGGGCCAGTATGAAGAGAGGGATGTGTGTAATTTGTGCTCAAGACTTGAGGCTGGATACACCGAACGGTGACTGCCTACAGTCGTCTTCACGCCACCGCACGCTCCGGCGGCTCACCAGGCCCCGAGCGCGGCTTCCGTGCGAAACGGATGGTCAACCTCCAACTGCCCTGCTGTGACGTCGAGTTCGGCTAAAGCGTCCACTGTTCGTCACCGCGGAGCGCCATGGTCGGGGACCGGGGCGGCCGGGTGACCGATCCGGACAGCGAGGTGTGCATTTTGACCGGGTCGGCCGTCGGCTTCGGCGGCGGCGCACCCGTCGGATGTGACGCCGGCAAGATCAACAGCCCGTTCCGGCGCCCGTGGTGACATCTCCGCGACTCCAACGCACCATCTTTGTACGCCCGTTGATCTTCGCTCCCGGATGAGAGGAGTACGGGATGCGTGGACGGGTGGAGTCGACCGGTCCGAACCCGGTGCGATGCGTTCGGACTCACCCGGGTCGGGGCCTTCGCGGGGTGTCGCATGACAGACTCGGACCGTGTCGTCACAGCTGACGGCGGCGGGAGGCAGCACCTTGCTGACATTGGATTTGCACCCGATCTTCCGGAACAACCGCGACATCGAACTCTCGCTGCGGCAGATCGTCTTCCAGGCGAAACGCACAGGGGAGCCCGTCGTGCAGATCATTCACGGGAAGGGCACGGGACAGCTCAAGGGGCGCGTCCTCGCGTTCCTCGGCCAGAAGCACATCAGGAAGCTGTACGACCGCGTGGAGATCGACACGGCGAACACGGGCCGAATCCTGGTCCACTTCGCGCCACGCCCCTGAGCCCTCTCCCGCGGCGGGACGCCGTTGCGCCGGGCCGAGGAACACTCCGGCGTGCGTGGAGTTCCCCGAGGACCACCGCGTCCTGATCGTCAGCCGCAGGACGCGCCGGACTTCGTGTCCGGGCCGGCGCCGGCGGTCGCGGCCAGGCGGACGCCGAGGAGGCGTCCGGCCCGGTTCACCGTCACCTGAAGCGACGTCACGGCCCGCAGGCGGTCGTCACGGTAGGGGTACGTCGCGGTCCACGTCCCGTCCGTGCCGTCGTCGGCACGGTCCACCACGGGCCGCTTCGTGTCGGCGGTGGGGTAGCGCACGGCCACGTACCGGCCCGCGGCCCGCTCGGCGGCGGCCGCGTCGTGCACCGGCCCGGTGGAGCCCGGGATGGGTGTCCCGGCCGCTGCGGTCTCGGTGCTGGGCCCCGTCGATACGTCGACGCGGACCCGGTCCGGGTCCGGCCAGCTCATGAAGGCGACCCCGCTCGGTTCCAGCTCCGCCCACACCTCCTCGTTCATCCCGTCGACCCCGCACGGCGTGTTGTCGCGGACGCGGCCGATCCGCACGTCGTCGCCCAGCGCCTTGCGGACGGCCTGTTCGATCACCGCCCGCTGTTCCGCGGAAGCCGGTCGGCTCGGCTCGGCGTGGTCGACGACCCGCATGTCGACGACGGACGTGAGCACGACGGTGACGGCCAGGAATCCCACCCCGGTCACGGCCTGGAGCCCGCGGTGACGCGTGGGCCAGGGCGACAGCCGTGAACCGGCGAGGCGGAGGGACAGGACCCCGACGCCCGCGCCCACGACGGCGCCCGCGACGTTGGTGGTGAAGTCACTGGTGTCGCAGTAACGGCCGATGACGGGAAGGCAGGCTTGGCAGGTCTCGATCGCGCACGCCAGGAGGACGGACAGCAGCAGCGGCGGCACCGGACGCCGGGCCGCACGGACGCCGAGGAAGCCGATGGGCACGAACAGGGCGACGTTCATCCAGCCCTGCGTCGTCCCGAACGACTCCCACACGTCCTTGCTCACGGTGCACTTCACCGCGCCCGTACCGACGGGTCTGAACCAGAGTGTCAGGAACAGGGTGGCCGTCGTGGTGGCCGCCCACGCCGCGTAGGTCCAGGGCCGGTCCGAACGGCCACGCAGGGCGAACGCGACGCCGCCCAGCACCGCCGTGGAGACCAGGGCGGTGAGGAGGAGGTAGAGCCGGTGTCCTCCGAAGACGAGAGCGAACAAGGCCGTGCCTTTCGACAGCGCGAGGGGATCGGTCGACAGCGCGCGATCGGGCGCGTCGGAGATCACCCTGGCTCCCGCATGTCATGGCCCCTGGCTCGACTCATGACCAAGTGGTAACAGCGCCAGGCGGGCGCGAGTCGTCGGACGGGTCCGGGCCGCGGACGGCTGCGAGGCGGGAGCTGGCCGGCCCCGGGCGTCCGGTCCCGGGGACGGCCAGCGCTGTCGCGCCAACGGCGTGCGGGCGCGCCGCCACGATCCTCGGCGGCGGCAACGGCCGACGGGACGCCTCGCGGGCTGTGGTGCGGCCACGTGCGCGGCCGTCTACGCCGACTCCGCCGCGCCCGGCCTCTGCTGCGCCCACACGGTCTTGCCGTCCGGGTGATAGCGGATACCCCAGTTCTCCGCGACGGTCGCGACGATGAACAGGCCCCGCCCGCCCTCGTCGACCGTGCGCGCATGCTTCAGACGGGGGAGGCTCTGCCCGGTGTCGCGCACCTCGCAGGTCAGCCGTTCGTTGCGGATGAGTCGCAGCCGGTACGGCGGGGCGCCGTAGCGGACCGCGTTGCCGACCAGTTCGCTGACGATCAGCTCCGTGGTGAAAGTGTCGTCCGCGCCCACCCCCCACACCGCCATTTGCTCACGGGCGGCCGCACGCGCGGCGGGCACCGCCGCCAGGTCCTCGCCCAGCTGCACCGTGAGTACCTGGTCGGCGGGCAGTCCCCGCACCCGCGCCAGCAGAACGAGCTTCTCCGTCTCGTGGCGATCGCGCAGCGCGTAGGCGAGCGAGTCGCATACTTCGTCCAGCGGATCCCGCTGACCTGCCCGCAGCAGTTCCTGGAGGTCCGTCGACGACGTCGGCAGGTCCTCGTTGCCGATCGCGAGGATGCTGCCGGGAGGCATCGGGAACTCCGTGGCCGGAAACGGGGCCGGGTCGGGTCCGGCCAGGACCGGGCCGCACGGCGCGCAAACGATCTCTCCGTCGCTTCCGGGCCGGACCAGATACGGTTCGGACAGGCCGGCGCGGACGAGGACGCATGTGTGGTCGACCGCGTCGTAGACCACGATCAGACAGCCGGCGGTGAGGGGTTCCTGGTTCAGGGGGTCCCCGGTGGGCAGTGCGGCCCGCTCCCTGGCGAGCCGTCCGGCGGTGTCGCTGAGCCGCGCCATCAGTTCGTCCGGCTCCAGGTCCAGCGCGGCCAAGGCGTGGATGACCGTGCGGAGCTGGCCCATGGTGGTGGCGGTGGTGATCCCTCGCCCGGAGACGTCACCGAGGATCAACGCGCTGCGCCCGCCCGCGAGTTCGATGACGTCGTACCAGGCGCCGCCGCCGCCCGGCCCGGTGATGTGCATGGCGGCCACGTCCACCGTGGACAGCGCGGATGCCCGCTGCGGCAACAGGCGGCGCTTGACGGTCGAGGCGATGGTTCGCTCGCGTGTGTAGCGCCGGGCGTTGTCGATGCAGTGCGCGGTGTACGCGCATACGTCGGAGGCCAGCGCGATGTCGTCCTCGTCGAAGGGGTCCTCGTGCCGGTGCCGGTAGAAGCTGACGACGCCGAGGGCCTGGCCCCGCACGGTGAGCGGAGCGACGATCAGGCAGTGCGCCTCCGACTGTGCGATCGCGCTCGCCCGAGCCGGGTCGGCTGAGAGCCAGGAGCTGTCCTCGGTCACGGCGACGAGCCGGGGCCGCAGATCGTCGAGCACACGGGAGAACGGCGTGCCGTCAGGCAGCCGGTGTACGTCGTTCACCGGGCGTGCCGATACAACGCCTCTGAAGGCCACGCGCCGCAACGGCACGTCGTGGCTGACGGGGACCAGCGGGGGTTCCTCGCCCCGGATGACGTCCTCGATGACCTCGACGACCACGATCCCCGTGAACGCCGGTACGACCGCGTCGGCGAACTCCTCGCACACCGCGGTGACTTCGAGCCGGGTGCCGACGGTGGCGCGCACCTCCTCCAGCAGTCGCAGCCGCTGCAGCGCCTGTTCTCGATCGGTCACGTCGAGCGCGGAGACGACCAGCCCGAGCACTTCGCCGTCCGTACCTTCCAGGCGCACGTACGACATGGAGTACACCGTCGTGCGGTGGATGCCGCTGCGCGGCGCGGCGCGCACGGTGCGATGCAGCGCTGTCGCTCCATCGGTGAGCACCTGGAGTGCCAGCGTCCGCTCCTCCGCGGGGTCGATGAGGTCAAGCGTGGTGAAGAAGTCCCGGCCGGTCGTCGCGGTGCTGTCGCGACGGGCATCCTCCCGGCAGCGGACGATGCGCAGGGCGCTGTCCAGGACGTACAGGTCGACCGGAGCGTGGGTGAACAGTGTCTCCAGGACCGCCAGGTCCCAGCCGCCCGGGCCGGCCGCCTCGGCATCCCGGACCTCCCAGGTCAGCGAGGTGCCGTCGAGCACCGGTCGTAGGGACACCGGTCCCAGGGCGGTCAGTGGGGTCGGGTCCTCGTCGGCGCCGCTGTGCCCTTGGAACAGTGTGGCCACGGTGCGGCCTTCCACATCCGAGGGGGAGCGGCCGAGCAGTGCCCCGGCGTGTGCGGAGCATCGGAGGATCCGTCCGTCGTCGGCGATTCGCACGAGCAGCGCATCGCTCGGCATCGCACCCCACCTCCGCTCCCGGATCGCTTACACGCGCCCCTTCCATAGTGAGGCCGCACCTGGACTGTTCGCGCCCATTGCACCGCACAAGCGAATAAATTCCACATAATGGTTCAAATGTGCAAAGGGGTGATCGCAGGGGTGCCACCGGGCGAGGCCCGAGACGCGGTCGCGGTTCACCCGTCGTGTCGCCGTCGGGTCATGGAAGGTGTGCGATTCCCGGGGCGGGATCAGGGCCGCCCGAGCAGGTCGGCCAGGGCGACGAGGCGGGGGCGTCTCGCGCGTCGAGTCCGGCGGAAGGCGGCCGTCGTGGGCGGCGGATCGTTGACCGTTACGGCGATCACGTCGTCCGCCGGGCGATCCGTCACGGTCGATCCGACCGCGGCGACGAGACGGCCGAGGGCGACTCGGGTACTTCGCCGTGCGGCCTCGCGCGCTCTCCAGAAGGCGTGGTGGAATGCGCGGGGTGGTGGCCCCGGTTCCGACGGGGCCACCACCTTCTTGTCCTGCTTCTTGTCCTGTCGGTCCGGCTCTGTCAGGCCGGATCGGCGGAGGTCAGCCGGCGCAGACGGTCACGTGGATGGTGTCGCCCGCGTGGACGACCGCCGGGGCGTGCGGTGAGACCGCGACGACCGTGGACTGCTCGCAGCCGGCCACCGGGGTCCGGCTGAAGCTGGGTGTGAGGTGGAGCCTGACGAGCGCCGCCCTGGCGCCCATCGATTTCAGCCCCGTCAGCGGGACGGTGACGGTGGTGCCGTTCCTCGAGCCGTACAGCACGGTGGTGCTCTTGGCGGAGGTGGTGGCCGCGGCGGTCGGCCGCGGGGTGTGCGAAGCGCCGCCGACGGCGCCGGCGGCCAGGGCGGTGCCCGTGCCGACCACGAGAAGAGCGGCGGCGATGCCCGCGATGGAGGTGGCCCGCTTGCGGCGGGCCCCGCGCTCGATGGCGGCCGTGTCGAAATACGGCGTCTCGGCCGTGTTCGCGAAGTCGTTCATGGCGTTCACCAGTTCCTGTTCGAAGGGTGTGCAGCCGGAAGGCCGCGAACCGTGTGAACTCATCGGGTTCCTTCCGTGGGCTGCTGCGGTGAAGGGGCGGAGAGTGCGGGGAACTGGCCTCTGAGCTTGTCGATGCCGCGAGCGAGCTGGGACCGCACGGTGCTCGGTGAGATCCTCAGGTCGGCCGCGATCTCGTCGTCCGACAGGTCGTGGAAGTACCGCAGTACCACGACCGTCCGCATGCGCCGGGGTAGACCCTGCAGGGCCCGGACCAACTGGTCCCTCGTGTCCACCTGCCCGTACTGGTCCCCGGGGGCGGCACGGTCGCCGCCGTCCTGGTGCGGGACCGTGCGGCGGAACCTCCGCCACCGGTCGTTGGCCAGGTTCACCATGATCCGCCGGACATAGGCGTCCGGTGCGTCCTTGGCGGCTATGGTGCGCCACTTGCGGCAGGCCCGCTCCAGGGTCTCCTGGACCAGGTCCTCCGCCGCCTCGCGGTTTCCCGTCAAGACGAGGGCCCCGCGGAACAGTACGGCCGACCGGGCGACGACGAAGCCGTGAAACTCATGTGCCGTCTCCGTCCCCGTCTCCGCCGGCCCGAACTCGTCGCCTACGGTGCGGACTTCGCGCTTGGTTGCCAGATCCACTCACCCCTCCCTTCCTGTCACCCCTCCTCGACGGGAAACCGGTCTCATGTGCTGCACGCAGATCGTGAGACCTGGGTCACAGTGTGGGGCTTGCTGGGGGGCGCGGTGCCGGGGTGATGGTGATCGTGGCTGCCATCTCGGTCAGCAGGCCGCGCTCGACGCGCGGGCCGGGGAGTGCGGGAGCCGGTCCAGGACGATGCGGCATCGCCCACGCCGTGCCCCGGGGCGATCAGGGCCGCGAGCCCCTCGATCCAGAGCGAGTGTGGAACGGGTGGTCGATACCGGGCTGCGACACCCGAGGCCACCATCCCGGCTCGTCGCAGTGACCCACCTCACGGGAACTGGCCCGGTGCAGCTGACAAGTACCTGCGTGAAGCAATCCTTGCGAGCTCGTCTGCGAGCCGGCGATCCAGAAGCCTTCCGCCAGCTGTACCAGGATCTGGGCCAGGCGATCTACGCGCACGCCTACCGCGCCACGGGCGACTGGTCGGCGGCCGAGGACGCGGTGTCGCTGACGTTCCTGGAAGTGTGGCGGCTGCGCGAGCGCCTGGAAACGGGTGACGAGAGCGTCCGCCCCTGGGTCTACGGCATCGCCACCAACGTCCTGCGCAACCGCGGCCGCGCGGCACGCAGACACCAGCAGACCCTGGCCCGCTTCCCCACACCGCAGACCGTCCCGGATTTCGCCGACGAGGTCGCCGAACGCATCGACGACAGCGAAAGACTCGCGGCCGCCCGGGCAGCGGTGGCCAGACTGCGCCGCCCGGACCGCGACGTGTTCATGCTGTGCGTCTGGTCCGACCTCAGCTACACCGCGGCCGCCGAAGCACTGGGCATCCCCCTGGGCACCGTCCGCTCCCGCCTGTCACGCGCACGGGCCCGTCTGCTCAGACTGACCGAGCAAGAACTACGTCGCGCGCAAAAAAGAGCGGAACCCCCCGCACCCGTCCGACAGATACAGGGCGACCGCACACCCGCGGTCCGGTCGATACAGGAGAAAGCCCGATGAACGCTCCGAAGCATGGTGACGAGGTCGAGCGCCTGGAGCTGTCCCACCTGCTGCCGCGCCCCGGCACACCAGGTCTCTCTCCCGCCCGGTCCCGACGTCTCGAGGAATACCTGATGCAGGAAGTCACCCGGACCGGCGCGCAGACGCGGCCCTCTCCCGCCCCGAAGCACCGCATGCCGCGCTGGAGCCTGATCGCCGCACCGGCCGCGGCCCTGGCGGTCGCCGCGGCCGTCACGGTCAGCGTCACCGACTCCGGCTCCGGCACCGGGCCCGCTGATGACAGTGTGGCCATGGCATCGGTCATCACCGTCCAGCCCGCCTCCGCCCACGGCGCCACCGCCTTCCTCAGCCAGGTCGCAAACGCGGCGAGCAGGCAGAAGACCCCGGCCGTCGGCGCCCACCAGTTCATCTACGTCAAGAGCAAGGTCGGCTTCACCCACCAGATCAAACAGCGCACCATCGGCGGCCCCGCCAAACTCGACGCCGTCCACCAGCGCGAAGTCTGGCTGGCCGCCGACCCCTCCAGGAACGGCCTCATCCACGAGGGCGGCCAGAACATCACCATCCACAACAGCGGCACCGGCGTGGTCGACCCCGACGCCGCCTCGCAGTCCACGCGGCCCGGCACCGTCCCCCAGATCGCCTCCCTGTCCACCGACCCCGACACCCTGCTGAAGCAGATCTACACCGCCACCCGCGGCCAGGCCCCCGGCAAGGACACGGCCGCGTTCAACTGGATCGGCGAGACCGTCTCCGAGTCGATCGTCCCCGGAGACGTGGCCTCCGCGATCTGGCGGGCCGCCGCGAAGATCCCCGGCGTCGTCCTCGTCAAGGACGCCACCGACGCCGCCGGCCGCCACGGCGAAGCCATCGCCCACGTCTCCAACGGCGAACGCACCGAATACATCTTCGACCACAACACCCACCTGTTCCTCGGCGAGCGCAGCTACCTCATCAAGGACACCCCCGAAGGCAAGGCCGGCATGCTCACCGGCACCAGCGCCGTCCTCTCCCGCGCCGTCGTCAACACGATGGGCGACCTCCCCACAGACACCCGCGCCTGACCCCCACACCACCCCACCGCCCGGCCTCTGACCATCACTCAGCAGCCGGGCGGACCCATCTCCCCACCGCAGCCAACACAGGCAGGTTCGGGAAGAGGCGACTGTGTCCGACAGGGCGCCACGAGCTCGCCGACCTGGACCAGGGCAGCGTTCGGGAACGCGACCGACAGGCCGGCCGGTCCGCGACCTTCTTGCCGCGACGGGAGGAACCCCCGCCCGCCACGAGCGGGGGACCGGCCGCTGGAGGAGGCACGGCGGGAGTTCGACGTCGACGGAGAGGGGGCGAGCCCTGCCGACGAGAACCTTCGAAGACGGCCGGGGCTACTCCTTTGCCCCACCGAGTCCTTCCTTCAGCGGGGCGGGGGGTTTCGACGAGCGCCGCGCGAGTTCTGGACCCGGGCCGATCCGCGGCGCGCGCTGGACCGGTGGTGACCTTTTTCAGCAGTAGCCGCTGTTCAGGAAGCGTCGCTGGGAGGGCTTTCCCAGTTCCAGTTCGATGTCGGTGTGGCTCGGGAGCCTGGCGAACGCCGTGTTGGGGAGGATGAACTCCCTGCCGGTGTACTTCTGGAGCACCGACTGCTCGCGGGCCGGCTTGCAGACGAAGGGATTGGCGTAGGTGTTGTATCCGAGTCCGACACCGGTGTTGAGGAACCCGGCGTCCTGACACTGGTACAGCGCGCCGCGCAGTGCGGCGGCGTTCTTGGGACCCCGATACCGCGCCGCGAAGTTCCGGAAGCACGACTTCGACTCGCCCGTGGCGTAGGGAGAGGGGCCGGCGGCCGCCAGTGCCCCGAGAAACGCCGCGTTGCACCCGATCTTCGCCGAGACCTCCTCCCCGTTGAGCAAGGCGTTCCGGCGGCAGCCGGTCACCGCCTGGAACGCGTCGACGGCGTCCTGGCGCGGGCCGAGCCGGGAATACTTGTAGGCAAGCTGGGTCTGGGCCGCGAGAGGGTACGCCGCCGTGCTGCCGAACTCCTCGTCGAGCAGCCGGAACCATGTCTCGAAAGCCGGCACCTGAGCCCGTACGCCTCGGGGGAGGGTGTAAACGGCAAGGTCAGTGGGAGTGTCCCAGGTGTTGAGGCCCGGATAGCCGACGTACGACAGGACGCCGATGCCGACCTTCGGTGGGGTGTCACCGTACGTCCTGCGCAGCTCCAGGTAGCGCTCGAGGTTGGTGCTGGAGCCCGCCCACGCGTACCAGAAGCCGCTGGGGTACGGCGACGCGCTGCCGCGGGCGTGCGTAGTCCCGAACAGCGACGGCGAGACGCACCTGACCTGCCGCGCCTCCCATGCGGCCCGGTAGGCACGCGGCGTGGAGATGCAGCGGGGCTTCCCGTCCGCCGCCGCGCTGGAGGAATCCGGCATCGCGCCCCCGAGTGCGAGTGCGAGGGCGCTGGTGGTGAGGACGACGAGTGGCATTCGGCCCCGGACGGCTCCCAGACACTTGAGGCTCATGGCTGCTCCTGGATCTCGGTCGGTCGATCTCCGGGGAAGTATCGGCCCCACCGCGCTCATGTCTCCGCAAACAGTCCGCACGCCGGGTCCCGTTGAACCGATCGGACGCTTCAGCGCCCGGCCGCACGGACGCAGCTGCCCGATCCGCGTACGCCAACCGCGTAGGAACGGGGAGGTCCACCGAGCAGGTGTGGAGTCACCTCTGGGCAGGGGCGGTCGGCGTGCTGATCCACAGCTCCATGGGCCAAGAGATCGAAGACATGTGGCTGGACGGCCGGCTTGTCGGTGAGATCGGCCCGGCCCGCCCGACCGCGGTCGCCATCTGCGTTCGTGTGGGTCTGGCCGCCCGCGCTGAACGGCCGTTGTCGCGGCGGCGCGCACCTGCGGGGCGCGGAGGCACGTGACGGGGAAGTGGTGGGCGCTGTCGCCCGGGGCGGGGCGACAGCGCAAGATCCAGCTGTGGTCACCGGCCGCAGGTGGTGAGCTGTAGGGACAGGTCCCAGAGCTTGCGGGCGTTGTCGGGGTCGAGGGCGTGGTCGGCGACGCCGCGGCGGACGCCGGGGGTGAAGGGGCCGGCTTCCTGGCAGTCCTCGAAGTACTTCCCGGTGACGCCCTGGACCAGGGGGGATGCCGCCAGGAGGACGGATGTGGCGGCGCCCTGGGCGATGGTCTTCTCCGTGACGCCGGTCTTGCCCGACGGGTCGAACGAGGCGGGCGGGGCGTCCATGTGGCGGCCGAGCCCCGTTCCCCAGATCCGTCCGGGGTTGAGCGCGTTGACCGCGATGTCGTCGGCTGCCCAGCGCTCGGCGGCCTCCACGGCGAAGAGGATGTTCGCGGTCTTGGACTGGGCGTACGCCAGCCAGGGGTCGTAGGGCTCGGCGGTGAAGTCGGGGTCCTCGAAGCGGACCGGGCCGTTGACGTGTCCGACGGAGCTGAGCACGGCCACCCGGGCGCCGCGGGCGGCGGCGAGGGCGTCGTGGAGACCGACGGTCAGGGCGAAGTGGCCCAGGTGGTTGGTGGCGAACTGCAGCTCCCGGCCGGCCGGGGTGCGCAGTTCGGGGGTGGCCATGACGCCGGCGTTGTCGACCAGGATGTGCAGCGGTCCGGTCCAGTCGGACACGAAGGCCGCGACGGAGGCGGGGTCCGCCAGGTCGAGGCGGGCGGCCCGGGTGCGGGGGTTGCCGGTCTCGTCGGCGATCTCCCGGGCGGCGGTGGTGCCGACCTCCACGGTCCGGGCCGCGATGGTGACCTCGGCGCCGGCCGAGGCGAGCGCGCGGGCGGTCTCGCGGCCGAGGCCTCCCGCGCCGCCGGTCACGATGGCGCTGCGCCCGGTGAGATCGATGCCGGCGACAACCTCGGACGCGGTCGACTGCGGACCGAAGGGGGTGGTGATGAGCTGTGTCATGTTCCTGTTCCTGTTTCCGTCCGGCGGACCGTGCCGGGGACGGGTGTCAGTGAGGCGACCGCCTACACTGGCCGTAAGCGGATGCAAGTCCGGTTCCCGGGTGCCGTAAGCGGAGCCGAATCCGCTTCTGTCGCCTCACCGTAAGCGGACCCGGCTCCGCATGCAAGGAGATGTGATGCCTCGCTCACTGCGCGCGGATGCCCGGGCGAATCACGAGCGCCTGCTGGAGGTCGCTGCCCAGGCTTTCGCGCAGGAGGGCACCGAGGCGTCGATGAAGGCGATCGCGGCCGAGGCCGGCGTCGGAATCGGGACCCTCTACCGCCGGTTCCCCACCCGCGAAGACCTCATCGAGGCGACCTATCGCAACGAGACCGACCGGCTGTGCGCGTCGGCACGGCAACTGCTGAACGAAAAGGCTCCACAGGCCGCGCTGCGCACGTGGATGGAGGCCTTCGTCGACTACATGCTCACCAAGCGGGGCATGGCGGACGCCCTGCCCGTGATCCTGGCCACCCGCGAAGGGCTGCGTCTGCACAGCCGCGACGCCCTGAAGGCAGCCGTGACGACGCTCCTGGAGGCTGGGATCGCCGCCGGACAGGTACGCCAGGACGTGGCGCCGAACGACATCCTCATGGCACTCGGTGGCATCACGCTCATCACGGGACACGAACACGAGCGTGATCTCGCCTCTCGGCTCATCACCCTCCTCCTCGACGGCCTCACCCCTGACCGCGAGTACGGCCCGACGGCCACCGCGTAGCCGCCGCATCCGTGGGAGGGGGTGGTGCGGCCGATGTGCTGCGGCTGCCCGGGGGCGTCGTACGCGCGCGAGCAGCAGCCTGCGGGGAGCGCCCGCGGAGCCTGTGTTCGCGCCGATGGTCGCCCCGGTCTCTGAACTGCCTGCGGGAAGGCCCTGCCAGGGGACCACTCAGGCCCTGTGCCGCTCAGGAGTCGGCCCGCTGAGGACCCGGGGCTGCTCAGCTGCCGGGACCGGTCGGGCGGGGGCCCGGTGCGGTGCCGGTGGTGGATGCGTTCCAGCTGCTGATGATGCGCAGGGATCCGGCTGTGGCGGAGTCCGGCTCGGGCATGTAGACGCACAGCGTCTGGTTGTCATCGCCGGGCAGTTGCATGGACTCGTAGGAGAAATGCAGGTCGCCGACAAGCGGGTGCCAGTAGTGCACAGCCCCGTGGGTATGGCGCAGTACGCGGTGGTCGTTCCACCAGGTGCTGAACTCGGGCGCTTTCAGGGTCAGTTCGCCGATCAGGTCGGCGAGCCGACGATCTCCTGGGCAGCGGCCCGCTTCCAGGCGCAGCATGGCCACGGTCTCGCACGCGATCTGCTCCCAGTCCACGGTGCGTTCGCGAGCCTGAGGGTCGAGCAGGTAGTAGCGGGCGAGGTTGCGCCGCTGGACGGGCAGCGCGTCGAAATCGGTGAGGACGGCGCGCGCGAGGCGGTTGGAAGCCAGGACGTCGGTGCGCCGGCCGATGACGAAGGCGGGCACGTGGTCGAGGGTCTGCAGCATCAGGTGCAGACCCTGGCGGACCCGCTGCGGGTTGACCGGGGCGCGCCGCGCGCCGGGGCGGGCGAGGAGGTCGGTGAGGTGTTCGTGCTCGGTGGCGTCCAGGCGCAGGGCGCGGGCCAGGGCGTCGACCACCTCGGGTGAGGGATGTGCTGCCCTGCCCTGTTCGAGGCGGGTGTAGTACTCGCTGCTCACGCCCGCTAGGCGGGCGGCCTCCTCGCGGCGCAGGCCGGGGACGCGGCGAGTGCGCCCGTCGGCGGGCAGCCCCGCCGACTCGGGGCTGATCCGCGCGCGGCGGGTGCGCAGGAAGTCGGCGATCTCGCGGCTGCGGTCCATACACCCAGTCTGGACCGGCCGTACACCGCCCGCCCCCCCGCTGGGTGGCCCTGCCAGTACCTGTCTGACCAGGGCCATCTTCGGGCCGTTCGGGTCCTTCCCGCGGTGGTCAGCTTGATGCGGAGGCGCCGCGGACGTCGCAGGCCTCTCCGAAATCCGTTGATCTTCCCGGAAGGTGTCATTCCATGGCTACCGAGACTTCTGCCACGGCCTCCACGAAGCCCCTTCACGGCCGGGTGGCTGTCGTCACCGGCGCGTCGAGCGGTATCGGTGAGGCGTCGGCCGAGCACCTGGCGTCGCTGGGCGCCAAGGTCGCCGTACTGGCCCGGCGCGCCGAGCGGCTGGACGACCTCGTCGCCCGCGTCGCGAAGAGCGGCGGTACGGCTGTGGCGGTCGCCGTCGACGTGACCGACGCCGCCGCGGTCCAGGCCGCCGCCGACCGCGTGCAGGCGGAGCTGGGCGGCGCGGACCTGCTCTTCAACAACGCCGGCGTCATGCTCCCCGGCCCCGTCGAGGAACTGCGCGCCGACCAGTGGCAGCGCCAGATCGACCTGAACATCTCCGGCCTGATGAACGTCATCGGCGCCTTCACCCCGCAGCTGGTGCGTGCCGCCGGCGAACGCGGCGTCGCCGACCTGATCAACACGTCCTCCAGCGCCGCGCAGAACCTCTACCCGACGTTCGCCGTCTACGCCGCCACCAAGGCGTTCGTCTCCCACCTGTCCAAGCACCTGCGTGTCGAGCTGGGTACGAAGAAGGTGCGGGTCTCGGCGATCGAGCCGGGCATCGTGGGCACGGAGCTGCAGTCCCATGTCACCGACGAGGGCGCCAGCGCCTGGCTCGAGGGGTCGAAGGAGAGCATCGACTGGCTCCGGTCGGAGGACATCGCGCAGACGGTCGGCTTCATCGCGGCCCTGCCGCTGCGGGTCAACCTCCCGCAGGTCTTCATCATGCCGACCGCCCAGCCCAGCTGACAGCACCGTCAAGCGCGGTGACCTGGTTCGCTCTCCCAGGCCCTTCGCCGGTCCGCGCCTACATCGAGGAACTGATCCCCGACATCCTCGACGGCCTGATCGAGCCCGGAAAGATCCTCGACGCCACCACCGACCTCGACGGCGTACCCGCCGGCTACCAGGACATGGCCGACCGCAAGAGCCTGAAGGTCCTCGCCAAGCCCTGACCCCGAGACACCGGCAGGGGTGCGGCCCGCGCCGCACCCCGCCCGACCGTCGAACCTCGTAAGACACAGACAGCCTCCCACCACAGGACATGACGTGAAGAACATCGGATTCCTCTCCTTCGGCCACTGGTCGCCCAGCGCCCCCTCCCAGGCCCGGTCGGCCGCGGACGTGCTGCACCAGTCCATCGACCTCGCCATCGCCGCCGAGGAACTCGGCGTGGACGGCGCGTACTTCCGGGTGCACCACTTCGCCCGGCAGGCGGCCAGCCCCTTCCCACTGCTCGCGGTCGTGGCCGCGCGGACCTCGAAGATCGAGATCGGCACCGGCGTGATCGACATGCGCTACGAGAACCCGCTCTACATGGCCGAGAACGCGGGGGCCGCGGACCTCATATCGGGCGGCCGGCTGCAACTGGGCATCAGCCGCGGCTCACCGGAACAGGTGATCGACGGCTGGCGCCTGTTCGGCTACCACCCGGCGCCGGGCGAGACGGACGCCGACATGGCCCGCCGCCACACGCACCACTGCCTGGCCTCGGCCGCCGGCCGCTGTGCCGAGCAGGTCGCGTGAGGCCCGCGCGGTTCTGCGCGGTATCGCGTGCTTACCAGCGGTCCTGTGCGGGCGCTGAGGACCGGTGCCCCGATCAAAGCGGTGACGATCAGGGGGAAGCGGGAACGGGAAAGCACGTTTGCCCCTGCCGACCGGGAGACCGTCATCGGGCGAGAGAGGCCGCGTCGCCCATGACCACGACGGGGGGTCGGCGGGATCGAGCGCGCGCAGAAGCTGCTTCATGTGAGCCCTGGAGAGACTGACGCAGGCGTGAGTAGGACCGCCGTGGTCGACGTGGAGCCAAATGCCCCCGCCGCGGTACCCGCCCAAGGGATGGGTGCCGTCCATGGGTGATGTACCGGGCTGCCGGTTGTAGTTGATGGCGATGACGTAGTCGTACACGCCGTTGAGCGATTCGCCCTCGATGCCGGTGTCGTTGGTCGAGAAGGCGCCGGAGTGGTGGTACGGCAGCTTGGTGCCGGGGTCGGCGAGGCGGCCGCCGGCGTCGGTGAGGCCGAACACCCCTATGGGACTGTGCAGATCACCCGCGTAGTGTTCGTCGGTCCAGCCCCTGTAGCCGTTGTGCGCGGCCCATACCGCCCCGGGATGCCAGCGCCCGTCGATCCGTTGCCAGAGCACGGCCTTCGAAGACGCGGAAGCCTTCCCGGCTCCCGTGACGAGGAGGACCTGCCGGGTGTTCTCCGGGACGTGCGCCGGCGTCTTCGGACCGAGCCCCGGCAGCCGGCCGGGGAACTCCGGTCGCGGCTGCACCGTCACCCGGGGTGCGTCAGGAGTGGGCATGAGCTGTGCGGCCGCGGCTCGGGCCGCGACCGATGCCCTGCCCGATGCCACCGTGGAATTCTCGTGAGGTATGTACGTGTACGCGGCGACGCCCAGTGCGGAGACGATGACCGCGGCGGTCACCGAGAGGGAGGCCCTGTGGAGGTGCATGGGTACAGGCTTTCTCAAGGAGTTGGGAAGGCGAGGACAGGGTTCCGCCGGACCAGCGCCACTCATCACGGGACCGGCCGGGCGTGGTTGACATGCCCGGAGACCTGCCGGAGACCTGTCGAAGCGCATCGGTCACCGATCCGCGAGTCGGCGGTGCGGGGTACGTCGTGGGCAGGCTGACCTGCCCACGACGTACCCCTGACACCGCAGTCCGGGAGAGCCGCAGGCTCAGCCGCGGGCGTTCTTCGGCACGCTGATCTGCCGCTCGCCCCAGCCCATCCGGGTGGTCGCCGCGTTGCCGACCGTCGTGCCCGCTGCGAGACCTGCCGTTTTGGCCCTGGCCGAGGGGGTGACCAGCAGAGTCTGATCACTGAGCATCGCGCCGGTCGACGGGTCGACGACCAGCCGCTCCCTGGTGGTCCCCAGCGGCGTCCCGTAGGACTGGGGGAACTCGACTCCGACGCCCGTGCGGCCCAGCGGGTCGGTGACATGGCCGACCACCCGGACTCCGGGCAGGTCGGCCATCACCCGGTACGCCGCCGCCCGGACGCCGGGCTTCACGGGCATCGTGATGAGGTTGCCCGCCTGACGCAGCATCCAGGTACTGCGGCCCGACGTACCGCTGTCCGCGCCGTTGTCCCGCGAGTACAACGTCTCCAGGTAGCGGCGCAGCGCGTCGCTGGTGGAGGGCAGCGCACGCAGGTCCTTGTACGAGACGTTGTCCGGACCGACGGCGTAGATCTTGTCGCCGACACTCGTGTGCATGACCATCGGCCGACCGGGCCCGATGGTGTAGGCGACCTCGGCGTTCCCGGAAGCCTTCCCGACCTCGGCCACGACCGTGTGGGGCGAGCCGGCGGCGTTCCAGCGCTTCTTGTCCGCCGGCGTCCTGGGCTCGGTCGCGGAATTCTCCCCGGAGACCATCAGGCTGTCTGTTCCAGAACGTACTCCCACGGACCACAGGTCGGTCCCCGTACTGCTCACGGCGATGAGGTGCCCGTTCGCATCGGCGACATCCACGTGCTGCGATTGCGTGGTGGTCTGCCAGTACGTTCCCTCGGCGGCCGCGGATTCCGCGTTCCGGGCCGCGGCGAGCAGCTCGATGTGGCCGTCGACGCGAAGGTCCGTCCCGGGGTCGGACGTCCGTGTCGGGGCGGAGGCCTGCGGCCGCGCGACAGGCCGATCGGCAGGCCCCTGCCAGTCGAACGTGCCCGCGGCGGCCACCACGGACGCCGCCACGGCTGCGAGAGCCACCGCCCCCAGAGGGCGGAAACCGCTTCTGCGGCGCGGTACGGCAAGACGCGCCACGCGGCCGTCCGCCGCGTCGGTGACGATGCGGGCGAAGGTCTCCTGTTGCCGTGCCGGGTCTGCCGGCAGGGACGGATCCAGTGCGTCGGGCCGTGCGTCCGCGAGCACCTTCATGACGTCGGGCCGCCCGGACCGCTTGGTGGTGTTCTTCACGCAGGGGCTCCTTGGTGGTGAGTGGGAAACGCGGCTTCCTGGGGAGCCGTTGACGCTGTCTCTGCTGCCTGTGCCGTCTCCAGCGCCTTCTCCAGACGGCGGCGGGCCCGGTACAGACGGACGGTCAGCGTCGCGGTGGTGCAGTCCAGAACCCGAGCGGCCTCCTTGGGACTCAGGCCGTGCCAGGCGATCAGCGTCAGCAGTTCCCGGTCGGCCTCCGGCAGGCTCGCGAGGGCCTCCAGTGCGATGTGCCGGTCGGTGACCACTGCCGCGACATCACTGACGTGGGTCTCGGCGCCACTGCTGATGCGCTGTGCTTCCTCCGCGGCGACGAGGTACTGGTGCGCATCCCGGCGACGCACTTCGCGCACCAGGTTGCGGGCCACGCCGAGAAGCCACGGCAGTGCCGGGTGGGGAATGTCGCGCATCCGCCGCCAGGCGACGGTGAACGTCTCGCTGGTGATGTCTTCTCCCAGTTCACGTCCGACCAGGCTCGTGGCGTAGGCGAGGACACGCGGACAGCACTCCTCGTAGACACCCCGAAAGCGCTCGACAGTCGTCACGCGCTCTCCCTTCATCTCGGATCTCTCACCGAGCAATGCGTGTGGCGACCCGGTTCTTACACGTAGGGGCCACAAATCCTGGTGCTGTGATCGACGTCACGCGGCAGAGCGGCCTCGTGCCATGTCCCGCGTCACTGCCCGAGCGCGTGCGCGACGTCTTCGGGGCCCGCCACCCCACCCTCGCTCGCAGGCGAGATCACGACAGTCCTCACTCCGCTCCTGCTCCTCGTCGAAAACGCCGGGGTGGTCCCGGTGCTCCTGTGGGTGGTGGCCTCCGCGCCGGTCGGCGGCGGTGGCGCCGGCGTGCATTTCGGTTGGGAAGCGGCCCGTGGACAACGGCCGTCCGGTCGGGCGTCGCGCGTCGAGGGCCGGCGCCGCGTGCGGATGCGGTCCCGGAAGCTCACACACGGCGGCGTGAAAGAGCAAGTGACCCCGAATGTGCCGCGCGTCGGCGGCGGCCTCCGCGCAGGCCGCCGTCCACGGCGGGCCTACCCGCGGGCGAGAGCGAGGGATGTCCGGCGGCTGATGAAGCCGTGCTGTGCGGTTGCCGGCCACGCCGACTCCCGCTCCAGCCGGTCTCTTTGGGCTTCCGGCTCGCGGTGGTGCGCCATGCTCGGTTGCGCCGCCCGGGCTCTCTGGTCCGTAGTGAGTTAGATTGCCCGGCTATGAGAGGAAACCGTGGAGTGAGCCGCCGTTCGGTGCTGTCGGCCCTTCCCGTCGCCGCTCTCGCGGCCGTGCCCGCGGACATCCTGACGGCCCGGCGGCGCATGGCGACAGCACCGGCGCCCTTCCCGCAACCTGCCGTGCCGACCTCGCCACCGGTGCCCGGCCCGGGGGCCCAGGTGGTGGAGCAGACGCTCGATGTCCGGCTCACGGACGTTCTTGTACCGGGCTACGGCCGGGTCACCACGCGTACCTACAACGGGACGATCCCGGGTCCGACCCTGCGCGTACGCGGCGGACAGACCCTACGGCTGACGCACGTCAACGGCTTGCCGCCCAATCCGCCCCACACTGGCGGCCGCAACACACCGCACCGCCCCAACAGCTTCAACCTGCACACCCACGGGATGCACGTCTCCCCGTCCGGGGACGCCGACAACGTGCTGCGGGAGTTCGCCCCACGCACCGTGGACGAGGCCGCCGCCGGCGCCCCGGAGCCGCGGTATGTGACGACTGTTCAGATCCCGGCAGGCCACCCCGCCGGCACCTACTGGTACCACCCGCACCTGCACGGAGCCATCGCCGAGCAGATCGTCGGCGGCATGACCGGAGTGATCGTCGTCGAGGGCGACATCGACGAAATCCCCGAGATCAGGGCCGCCGCGGACATCGTCTTGTGCATCAACGAACTGAAACTCAAGGACGGCAAGGTCCCCGCCTTCACCTCCGGCGGATGGATGGCCGGGATTCCCTCCACCTTCACCGTCAACGGCACGGTCAATCCCACCCTGCGGCTGCGTCCCGGCGAGGTCCAGCGGTGGCGGATGGTCGCCGCGACCGCGTTCACCGCCCTGCGGCTCCAAGTCGTCGCGGAACAGGGCAACCTGACGATGCATCAGATCGCACAGGACGGTGTCACCCTCACCAGGCCCGTCGCGCTCGACCTGCTGGACCTGGCCATGGGCAACCGCGCCGACGTCCTGGTCCGGGGCGACGCGCCCGGCCGGTACGAACTGCGGGCCGACGGGCTGCCCGGCCCCATGATGACGGTCGAGGTCGCGGGAGACCCCGTCGAACCGACGATGGCACTGCCGGCGTCGCTGCCGCCGGGCAGACCCTTCCTCGACGACGGGGACATCACCGAACCCGGCGCCGACCGTGAAGTGGTCTTCCACACCGATGAGAGAGTCTTCGCCGGCGCGTTCCCGAACGCCTTCCGCGTCCTGGGCACCCACCCGACGCCCGCGGCCGATCCCGGCGGCGACCTCACCCGCGACCCCGCCTACGGCCTCTTCGACCCCCAATACACCAACCACACGCTGCGACTCGGCACCGTCGAACGCTGGACCGTCCGCACCGACGAGACAATGCCGGCCCACAGCCACCCCTTCCACCTGCACACCAACCAGGTCCTGCTCACCCACCGCAACGGCCGGCGGCTCGACCCACCGGTCTGGCACGACACCATCGCCCTGGCCGGCGGCGCCCCCGGAGACTCCGCCACCTTCCTGGTCCGGTACGAGGACTTCACCGGCCGCACCATCGCCCACTGCCACCAACTGCACCACGAAGACCTCGGCATGATGCAAACCGTCGACTACGTCGAACGTTGACAGAACCGCAAGACAGCGGTCCTGGACGGCCAGGTGCTTGGGCGCGACGCCGGGCTCGCCGACATCGAGGACTGTGCACGGTTTCGGGACATACCGCTGACGGGCCAATCCGAGACGGAGGAGGGTACGGGCGAAAGACCGGCGTGATGTTCAGATCACCCTGTGGACCGCGAGCGGGCGTGCGGTGACGGAGAGCCCGGGCGAGGCTCCTGGTGGGGCCCGCCGGTTACGGCTGGGTACGGAGCCGGCGCAGATCGCCGAGCAGCTCGTGGCTCCGACGCGCGGCCAGAACCGGTTGCACGAACTGTATGAAGCGGTCATCAGCCGGGATCAGGACCTGTCCGACATCCTGGAGCTGATCGTTCGCACGGCCCCGTCTGCCCCTGCGGGAGCTGCTCGACACCCTCGCCGACCATCACCCGAGCGACGGCCACGACGACATGGCCGTCCTCACCATCAGAATCCCTGCGCCGCCCGACGCCGAAAGCACCGAGGGCCACGGACCTCGGTGCTTTCGGCCCATGTCCCGCCGACGGCATCGTGGGAGCGGACGGCCAGGGGCACCAGGCGTTGCTCCACCCGGTGATGCTGGAATACGCGTCAAGCAGATCCACGACGAAGACCAGGGGCGAGCCCGCCGGGATCAGCGGCGAGGGCGACTGGTTGCCGTAGCCGAGACGCGGGGGAACGATGATCTCGCGCCGGCCGCCTACCTTCATCCCCCTCACCCCCGGTCCCAGCCCTTGATGACCCAGCAGATGGTGACGCCACCGAGCGTGCAGGCCCCCGGAGCACACCGGAGCCGGCGGCCACACGTGTCCTGCCATCCGGCGGAGGTCACCGCCGGTCTCGCTACCAGGACGTCATGGGCTGGGTGATCTGCCCGGTCCGGTAGCCCGAGGGGATCGTGAACACGAACTCCCTGGGGTCGGCGTGCGCGCTCTCCAGCTTGTCGGGCACGCTGTGGTATCCGAGTGCGTAGAAGTTCCTGCTCGGGTCCCAGGTGTTGTAGCAGTAGATCGAGTTGCGCTTGATGGTCATGTGGTTCGACGGGATGTTCAGCACGTACGCGGCGCCGCTGGCCCGCTGACTCACCGGCTTGTCGTAGGCGTAGACGTAGTTGAACCGTACGTCCGTCAACACGCCCTCCTTCATGAGGAGATACGCGGCGTCGGAGATGGCCTTGTGGGTGTCGGTGACCTCCAGCCAGCCTGCGGTGAACTTGTGCGAGGCGCCCGGGTACTGCTGCGCGAGGGCCTTGACCTTCGCCTTCACTTTGTTCACGAACGCGTTGTAGACATCCGGGGCTCCGTACGCGGCGTCGCTCAGATTGAAGTTGATGATCTTGTCGACCCCGAGGTTCTTCGCCGAGGCCATGAACTCCGCGGTGCGGCCCGGTACGATCATGCTCGTCCCGTCCGTCGGCCACGAAAGGTTGTGGTGGCCGCCCGCAGCGCACGGGTGGCTGGACGCCCCCCACGTGGTCAGCGGGCACGGGTCCCCGTTCATCAGCGTCGCCAGGTCGCCGTTCTCCCCCTTGGTCACGAGGACCAGGTACACCGGCCGGCCGGCGGCCTTGTGCTCCAGGATGGACCCGGCGAGGCCCAGCGCGTCGTCGTCCTGGTGCGGCGAGTAGAAGATCGCCGGTGCCGCCGCCGCCGAGGCTTTCGGCGCCCAGAGCGTGCTGCTCGCCACCGCGGCCCCGGTCAGTGCCCCGGCCACCAGCATCTGGCGCCTCGTCATCTGCTGTCCGTCACTCATGCCATGATCCGTTCCCTCGGTGTGTACGGTGCCCGGCCTGCCGGCGTCACGCCCCCGGCCGCGGCAGGCCCCGCGGAAGTCCCGTGCGCACGGCCGGAATTCCGGGAACAGTCGATCACTGTGGCGCCCGGCAGCCCAGGCACTTCCACCGGCAGATCTGGCGTCCGGTCCACTTCTGCCGGTACCGGGAGTTCCGTCCGACCGGCGGCGGACTCATCGGCCCCGGGCGGTCCGCATCCGGTCGAGTTCGACCAGTTCCGCGGAAGCCTCCGCCTGGCGGGGGCTGTTGAGGCCGCCGAGGGCGTCGTCGGCCGCGCGCAGAAAGTCCCGGGCTTCATCGAGGTGGTTCAGGTGTCGGAGCACGCGCCCGAGGTCGAGCCGGGCGGGTTCGCTCCAGGCAGCCATCCGGGCCCTCTCGAATGTGGTGACGGCCCGGCGCAGCGGTTCTTCGGCCTCGCCCCAGCGGCGCAGGGCTGCCAAGTCGCGGCCGGTCTCGGCGAGTGCGACGGCGTGATAGACGGCCATCAGGTCGGTTGACTGCCCGGGCATGCCGGTACGGCAGATCACCTCGCTGCGGCGGTGGACGGCCAGCGCTTCCTCCGCACGGCCGACATCGCGCAGGTTGTTGCCGAGTGTGTTCAGGACGGAGAGTTCGGCGAGCCGTCCGCCGGCCGAGGTCTGGCCCTTGAGGCAGGCGGCGGCTTCGCGGAGTCGGCCTATGGCCTCGCCGACCCTGCCCAGTCGCTGCAGGGCTCCGGCGGCGTAGCCGAGCGCCCAGCCGGTCTGCAGGGTGTCGGCGATCTCGCGGGCGGCGGTGAGGGCGAGTTCGGCGGTCTGCAGAGCGGCGGTGTGGTCGTAGCAGCAGTTGTTGTAGGCCCACGCCAGGTAGTTGAGGTGGACCGCCTCGTCCTGCCTGCTGCCGAGAGCGCGGGACGATTCGACGGCGGACCTGAACACCTCGGCCCACAGGCCCCAGTGCTGGTTGAGGTCGGAGAACCAGTGCATGGCCTCCGCCGCGTCGACGACTTCTCGATGACGGCCGGTGGCATGGGCCAGCTTGAGGGCGGAAAGCCACTCGTCGCGCTCGGTCTCCAGCCAGGCGCGGGCCTGGTCACGGTCGGCGGGCGCGGTGGCGGGGTCCGGGTCGCCGTCGTGTGTGTCGTGGTGTCGGTCGGCGTCGAAGCGCAGGGCCGCGACGGTAGCCCGGCGCAGTATCCAGCGGGCGGTCAGGTCGCGGGCGGCGGCGCAGGTCTCGGGGCCGTCGTCGGCGACGGCCCGCTCTTCGGCGAAGAGCCGGAGCAGATCGTGGAAGCGGTAACGTTCCTCGGAGGGATGTGGCTGAAGCAGTCCCGCGTCTGTCAGTTCCTCGGCGCACCGCGCGGCCTCCGCCGACGAGAGACCCGCGAGCAGAGCGGCCGTCGCGGGCCCGAAATCCTTGCCCGCGGCGAGGGACGCGCGACGGAAGACCGTACGGGCGGACGGCCCGAGTCGCCGGTAGGAGAGGGCGAAGGCGGCGCGGACCTGGAGGCCGCCGGCCCGCAGGCCGTCGAGGCGGCGCTCCTCCTGGGCGAGCAGGCCGACGAGTTTGCGCAGGCGTTCGCCGGGTCTCGCGGCGAGCCGTTGCCCCACGATGCGCACGGCGAGCGGCAGGTTGCCACACAGGTCGGCGAGGTCCCGGGCGGCCTGAGCCTCGGCACCGACGCGTTCCGGTCCGACGATGCGGGTCAGCAGTTCCACCGTCTCCTCCCGGCGCAGAACTGACAGTTCGGTGCGGTGGACGGCTTCGAGACCGGCCAGGGCATCGCGGCTGGTGACGATCGTCAGGGAACGTCCGGTGGCGGGGAGCAACGGCCGGACCTGGGCCTCGGTCCCGGCGTTGTCCAGAAGCAGGAGCACGCGCCGTTCGGCGAGCATGGACCGCAGCAGGCCCGACCGGTCCTCCGTTCCCGGGGGAACGCCCCGGTCGGCTACGCCGAGTGCGCGCAGCAGCCGTGCCAGCGCTTCACCCGGATCGGTCGGCTCGGTGTCCATACCGTGGAGGTCGAGAGCGAACTGCCCGTCCGGGAAGAAAGGCGCGAGGCTGTGCGCGGCGTGCACCGCGAACGCGGTTTTACCGAGCCCGGGTTGGCCACAGACGACGATGACCGGCGGATGCGCGGCCTCGGCGGCTGCCACCAGGGACCCCAGCTCGTCCAGGGAGCGGCGGCGAGCGGTGAAGTCACTCAAGCCGCGGGGGAGTGCGAGCGGGTGGCCGGCCGGGCTGTCGCCTGTACGTTCACCGCGCGGCCGGCCGGCGGCAGCGGCGCGCTCCAGTTCACCGGCTGCCGGCTGCTCCAGGCGCAGGGCCTCGCACAGCGCCTGCACGGTGCCGCGCTGCGGGCCGCGGGTCCGGCCGCGTTCCATGTCCGCCAACGCGCGAACGCTGATGCCCGCGAGGTGGGCGAGCTGCTCCTGGCCGAGTCCGGCGCCCCGGCGCAGCGCGACCAGCATTCGCCCGAGCTCGTCCGGTCCCGAGGCGCTGTCCACGCCCATGATGGTTCCCCCGCCCCACGCGACCGGCCCTGGGCGCGGTCTTCCCTGGATCAGAAGTATGGACGATCAACGGTGCGCACGGCCCGGCACTGTGCGGCTGCCGTGCGGCGGTACGGCCGGAGGTGAACGAAGTCACCTTCAACCGCGCGGCACAGCCGGAGGTGAACGAAGTCACCATGCCCCGGACGCCGGCATCGAGGCGTTGACCGGACTGCGCCGGCCTCCCGGCCGACCCCTACGCATGGCCGTCGGATGCGCAGGAGGACGTCACAAGGCGTGACGCCTCGTGATCGGGGCCCCCGGCTTTCGCCGGCCGCGCCGCGGACCTGATCGGCTACCGCAGATTCTCTCCGTGGGCGGGCTGCGGGATGCTGTGGAGCCGATCCTGCAGCGCCGCCAGCAAACCGGGCAGATCGGGGGCGACGGCGAGGTCGTCCAGAGTGGATGCGGGTAGGAACCCGGAGTCGGCGATGCCGCGCAGGGCGCCGAGCAGCGGCGTCCAGAAGCCCCCGGCGTCAAGGAAGCCGATGGGCTTGGCGTGGAATCCGAGCTGACGCCAGGACCACACCTCGAAGATCTCTTCCAGGGTGCCGAGACCGCCGGGCAGGGCGACGAAGGCGTCGGCACGCTCGGCCATGAGGGCCTTGCGCTCGTGCATCGAGTCGCACATGAGTAGCTCCGTCACCCCTTCGTGCGCCCACTCCCGTTCGACCATGCTGCGCGGCATGACACCGATGACCTCGCCACCCGCCTTCAGCGCGCTGTCCGCCACCACGCCCATCAGGCCCCGGCGGCCACCGCCGTAGACGAGACCGATTCCTCGCCGGGCCAGCTCTGCGCCAACGCCGGCGGCCAGCTCGGCATGCGCCGGGTCGTGTCCGTCGGACGCGGCGAGAAAGACGGCGAGACGGCGCATGAAGATCTCCCGAAACGGTTGTGGCGGATCCTTCGGTCTAGCACAGACACTCCGGCGCTGACCAAGGCCTTTCCTGCGAGGAAGGGACCGTGGGACGGCTCGCGGTGGGCGCCAGGTCCTTTCCGGTCACGGCGGTCGGCTACCGTCGGCCGCTCGCCTGGGTCCGCACGCCGGGCCTGGTGCGGTGGGTCGGGGTGGAGGGCACCGCTACTTTTGGCGCGGGTCTGTCGCCGCGGTACCCGCCGGCGCGGCATGTCGCGGTGTTCGAGGTGAACCGGCCCGACCGCTCGGCCCGCCGGTTGCTTGGGCAGTCGGTCCCGCTCGACGCACAGGCACGATCAGGCCCCGGCCACCGGCGTCGCGGTCCGCCCGACGCCGGACGCCGGACGGAGAAAAACTTGGTATGTGGTGCCGACGGGACCAGGTAACGTCTTGCTCATGTTCTTCCAGACGCTGATTTACGAGTGAGAGTGTGATGGGCCCCTGCTGACGTCCTTCGACGTCGCCGTGCCCGTCCCCCACCGATGAATCCGTAGATCACTTCACGACATTCCGGGAGAACCCGTGAGCAAGAACATCAACAACCCCGTGGGCATGGGCGGCGGCCAGCGCAAGAAGCTGTCCCGCGCCGAACGGCAGAACAACGGTCCGCACCGCAACCTCGACCGCCGGAGTGCAGCCGACCAGAAGGCGGAGCTGGTGCGCAAGATGCGCGAGAAGGCAGGCGCAGCCGAGGGCGCCGGGCAGACGGGCGACGACACCGCACAGAGCTGACGCGGCGCCGCCGCGGGACGGCACCGCACGGGGGGCCCGGACCGCGACACGTGGTCCGGGCCCTGCTGCAGTACCGGGCGCGGCCGGTCCCGCTCAGCTCTCGGCCGAGCACCCGTGTCTCAGCCGACCCACCGGGGCGGCCGCAGATTCAGATCAGTGGGTCCGTGTCAGCCATCCGGGCAGCTCATCCGACCCCCAGGACAGCAGCACCACTACCTCGGCCGACAGGCATCACGCGTGGGCCCCGCCACATGGGAAAAGCACGCTTCATGAACGACGGTTTCACCCAACCGGCCGGCGCCAGGCACGCCACAAGCGGGGCGGCGGTGAGCGTGGTACATCGGCTCGTTTCTGATGCCGGTAGCCGGTTGCGGCGTACGACGTGACGGCCGGTGGCTCAGTGGTGTCGTACGCCTGCCTCCTCGCCGTACTCGCCGAGTATGACCACGTCGAGGGCCGCGCCCGCGAACACCTTCACGGCGCGCAGGGCGTCGCCGAGGAGGTGGCGGTGGTGTCCTATGGAGAAGGCGGTCGCACCGCGGGCGGTGGGGCCGTGAGGGGCCGGACCTGAGATGAAGGTGGCTGCGCTCATATATCCATAATGGGGGCTAATGCCTCATATGGCGTCGGTCTGAGGACCGAACATCGACATCCCTTCGCCCGCACCTCTGGGATCGAGGAGTGGCAAAGTGGCTGGGCAGTCACCCGGCTGTTTCCGTCCGCGTGCCGCATCATCGGGGTGCTGAGGAGCGCTCGATTCAGCTCTTCGAGCGGTCCGACGCCGTGTCCGCAGTCCGGGGCGGCGGGCTCATGAAGGGGCCCGGGCGGCGCTGAGTCGGGCCTGGCCGGCGGGACGTTGACACCTGTGGTCATTTCTAGCGGGTCTGGCGGCCGGCGTGCGTATCCACCGGACAGCGGCGAGAATGCGGTGAATCAGGGCCCGCGTGCCGAGACCGCAGGCGTGCGGCCCTCTCTGGTGGGCGAGCCTGGTGGGCGCGGAGCACGCACTTACGTATACCCATGGTCGTTGGCAGAGGATCGGCCCCGACGCCGTGGTGGTCGGCTCAACGTCGCCCCCGGCGGTCGCGGTGGGCCAGCCGGCTCTGCAGGTGGGGCAGCGCACTGGTGCGTCGCCGACGTAGGGCAGCTCTGGCGGCGTTCGCCCCGGGTGCGCCATGGACGCCTCCGCCCGGGTGGGCGGAGGCGGAAGCGAGGTAGAGCCCAGGGACGGGAGTCTCCGGGCGGCCGGTGCCGGGGAGAGGGCGGAGGGCCAGTTGCTGATGCAAGGCCGTGGTCCCACCGTTGATGGCACCCCCATGGAGGTTGGCGTCCAAGCTCTCCAGGCTGGGCGGGGCGAGAATACGGCGAGCCCTGATGAGGTCTCGGAAGCCGGGGGCGTAACGCTCGACCTGTGCCTCGACGCGGTTCGCCATCGCCTCCTGCTCTCGGACGTCCCACCTTCCGGTCAGTCCACCGTCGCCGGCGTCGCCCCGCACCCGTTGTGGAACGTGCGTGTAGGCCCAGGCGGACTCGGTGCCCAGCGGCGACCGCCGGGGGTCGGCGGTGGTCATCTGGCCGAAGAGGACAAAGGGTTCGTCCGGAACGAGACCCATGGCGATCTGTGCGGCGAAGAGGGTGAGGCCGTCCACACCCTCCGCGAGGTGAACGGTTCCTGCTTGAGTGGCTTCAGGGCAGGTCCAGGGCACCGGCCCGTTGAGTGCCCAGTCGACTTTGAAGGTGGAGAAGTCCCACTGGAACCGCTTCAGGTCGCGGAGCAATTGCCCAGGGAGGTGCCGTTCGCCCACCAGGGAGCCGTACAGAGCCGGCGCGGACACATCGGCCAGGACCGCTCTGCGAGCCTGGACCGCCTCACCGTCCCGAGTACGGACGCCGACGGCCCGCCCACCGCGGATGACGACCTCGGTGACCTGTTCCCCACAGCGGACGATGCCTCCCCGGCGCGCCAGGCGGCGGACGAGAGCGGAGGTGAGTGCCCCGGAGCCTCCGGCGGGAACGGGAAAGCCATAGGTCTGGCCGAGCATGGACATGAGCCAGCCGAAGCCCCCGCTGCCGGTCGCCTCCGGTGCGAGGTCCGCGTGGAGGGCGTTGCCCGCGAGCAGAAGCCTGCCGCCTTCGCCGCGAAACTCCTCCTCGCCCAGACGCCGCACCGGCAGGAGCACGGTCCTGGCCAGCCGCAGCCCACCTGCCCCACGCAGTTGCAGTGCCAGCCGGGCCCCGGCGCGAAGTGGCGGAAAGGGGGTGAACAGCGCGGTGAGGATGCTGCTCCGCAGAGCTTCCCAGACCTCCCGCAGCTCCTTCCACGTCTCCCCGTCGCCGACGGCGAACGTCTCCAGGTTTGCGGCAGTTTCCTCCAGGTCACGACTGAGAACCGCGCAGCGGCCGTCCCGCAAGGGGTGGGCGAGCACCTTCGGGGCGTGGCTCCAGGTCAGCCCCTCCCGCTCCAGGTTCAGGCGGGCCAGGACCGGAGATGCCGCAGCGAGCGGATAGAAGGCGCTGAAGAGGTCGCTGGTGTAGTCAGGGTCGACGCCGCGGTCGTGTCGAACCGCTCCTCCGGGCTTGTCCTGGGCTTCCAGGACCTCTACGCTCCAGCCGGCGTCGGCCAGGAGGTTCGCCGCGACCAGCCCATTGGGCCCCGCCCCGATCACTACTGCGTCAGGCATGACTCACTCCCGGCTTGGTAGTTGGCGTCGCCTTCAGAGACTGCCTCCGGGCGTTGACGCTGGTTCAGCCGCTGCGGGGTCGCAGTTGGGCGGTGTAGGGGGCGGAGCTCTCGGTCTCCTCGCACAGGCGGGCAAGACGGGCCAGCATCACGCGGTGCCGAACTTGTTGTACGGCGTCCAGGAGGCCGTTGTGCAGAGCGCCGCCCGCCCCGCGCAACGGGTGCTCGTCGAAAACCAGCAGAGTGTGCTCGCCCCACGGCCGTAGTTCGATCGCGATCCTGGCTGTGCCCAAGCAGCCGCTGTCCGCTTCGAGTTCGAGGACCGATGCCGGTTCGCTGCGGCGTACGACGGTCTGGTTGTCCAGGGTGAGCGGACCGACTTTGACGCGATAACGGAGGGCGGCCCCCAGTTGGGGCCACTGTCCCTCGCTCGGTTCGACCCGTGAGGTTCCGACGACCCAATCTCCGTACCGTTTGACGTCGGACAGAACCTCCCACACGTCCTCGGGAGATTTCCTGATCAACCGATGGCGTACGGCCATGTCTTCCTCCGGCGTCCTAAGTGTCGTGCCGCTCCCTGCGTTTTCCACGCTAGGCCCCGGTGGGGACTCCTGCGCGAGGACACCGGGCCGAAGGGGGAGCGCGCCGGTGCCCTGGCCGCTCTGCATACAAAACACCGGACTGTTCCCAGAAGTGGAGCGGTCCTGCCTCCGACGGGGCACGCCTGCGGGTGCGAAATGGTGCGCGCGCCGTCACGGTGGTAGGTGATGGGCACAGTATGGGAGGCGAACATGGCGAAGGATCATGTGCCATCGAGGAGGCGGGACCCGTCCAAGGGCGACAAGGTCGCCTGGAACAGCCACGGCAGCACGGCCTCGGGCACCGTCGAAAAGAAGATCACCAGGCGGACGGAGGCTGCGGGCAGGACCGTGGACGCCTCACCGGACGAGCCGCAGTACGAGGTACGCAGTGACAAGTCAGGACGTACCGCTGTGCACAAGCCCTCCGCGCTGAAGAAGAAGAGCAAGTAGTCCCGCTGTGTCCCGCTGCTCAATATGACCCGGCACGAGACCGTCTTCCGCTCCGGCGGACGTTTCAGCACTGAGGCGGGGTGGCGGGCCGTGCGGGCGGTGCCGGCGGGTGGGCCTCCCAGTCCGCGCGGCCGCCTGCTCCCAGGACGCCTGTGCTGCTGTGCAGTTCCGCGGCCGAAAGAGCGGCGAGGGAGCGGCGGGCGATGCGGGAGACGATCAGGGGGAGCAACGGGCGCAGAGGCTGCACGAGACGCAACCAGGGTGGTGCGTAGACGCTGGTGGCGCGACGTTCGATACCGCGGGTCAGCCAGACGGCGACCTGGTCGGGGGTGTGGACCCGGCGGATGGGCGCAGGCTGGTGGGCACGCAAAGCGCGCAGTACAGGGTGATCGTCGCGGGCGTCGATCATGTCGGTGCCGGTCCAGTGGAGATAGGCGATGCCTACGCCGACGCCCGCAGGGCGCAGCTCGGTGCGCAGGGCCTGTGCAAAGGACTCCGCTCCCGCTTTGGATGCGCAGTAGGCGCTCATCAGGGGCGACGAACCGAAGGCGGCCGTCGAGGCGATCTGAAGAAAGTAGCCGCGTGTGTTCAGCAGGTGGGGCAGGAACACGCGGGCTGTGTTCGCGCTGCCGATGAGGTTGACGTCGATGACACGGTTGAAGAGTGCTGCCTCGCTGGCGGCGAACGGGCCCGCGACAGCGATTCCGGCGTTCGCCACGACCACCGAAGCCGGCCCCAGCCGCGCCGCGGTATCGCGCGCGGCACCTTGCAGGGCGGCGTCGTCGGTGACGTCGACCTCGAAACAGCAGGTGTCGGTGGGCAGACTGTGCGCGACGCGTCGCAGGGATTCCAGCTCGCGTCCGAGCAACGCGACCCGCATCCCCCGTCGCGCGAGATTGCGGGCCGTTGCTTCTCCCACGCCCCGCGCCGCCCCGGTGACCACCGCCACGCGCCCGCACAGCCGGCTCTGTGTCACTGCTCCTCCTGCTGGCTGCGTGGCACCGTCCGGTCAGTCGACCACGCCCTCCCGTCCGCCACCTGCCACGAGGGCCCCACCGGGTGATACAACCCCGCGCCGGAAGGGTCGACCCTTCGACGGGAACAGCAAAAAAGCGGCAGACACGCCATGGCCCAGGGGTATTGACGAGCGCGGCGTCCATCCAAATGCGACCCGGTGCTTGAGTCGGGGCCCTGAAGGGAGCGTTGGATCTCCAGAGCCCCGACAGGGCGGGAAGCCACTGTGAGCACGATAGGGGTGGATGGGGCGCGCCTCGCAGCAAGCCCGCGGAGAAAATGTTCGTGGCGGCTGTTGCGGAGAGCGCGGCAACCGGGGCCGACCTCGAAGTGTGCGTATCCCGGCAGCCGGACGATGTGGCTGCCGGGAGCCGGGCGCTATGCACGACTACTTGGGGCGGATCGCGTCCTTGGCCTTCTCTTTGGCGGCGCGCAGGTCGCCTTTGGACTCTTGCATGCGCCCACTCGCGGCCATGGACTCGTTGCCTACCGCGTCTCCGACCACCTTCTTGACCTTGCCTTTGGCTCGTTCACCCTTGGCTTTGGCCTTCTGGTTTGCGGCCATAACTCTCACACCCCGTCTCGCTGGAGAGGGATCAAACCTGGACTTACTCCAGGTTACGCCTTCGGGTGGGGAGCCTCGTGGGAAACCCATGGGATATGGCGGTTAACGAAATAAAGGGGGGTGCAGTCGGCGGCGACATTCTCTGCGAGCGGCCTCAGTGGGCGGACTCGGCGGAGCAGCCGTTCAGCTGAAGGTGGGGCAATGGGCCGAGGCGCTGACCGGGGTCTACGAGGCCCTGTCGGACGTCGGCCAGACATGGGGGAGATCGTCGGGGACATCCGGGAAGAACGGTGCGTAGATCTCCGGTGCCTTGCGCAGCAGGGCTGACTGGTGGCTGCGGTGGAAGGCGAGCTCTCCCAGCCACGGCGGCAGCTCACCCTCCTCGTCGAGCTGTTCCTGCATCCGCACGGGTGCACCGGGCCGGTGCAGGTGGAACTCGGCGGCGAGCGTGGCGGCGCAGGTGTCGGCGCGCTCCTCCGCCGTCCACATGGCGCACACGTCCAGGCCGTAGCGGACCAGGGCCTCCTCGTAGCCGATCCACATGCGTACCGCAGGATGGTTCCGCCATCCGTAGCCGGGCACGGTCAGACCCCTCAGCACCTGTAGGGCTTCGACCCGCTGCTTGCCCAACCGTGCCTGGTCCAGGACCGCGGCGGACTGCATGAAGTCGGGATAGGGGAGAAAGGTCTGCACACGGGATGCCTACCGCGGCTGGACCACGCTCAGACACTTACGTGCGGTCAGGAGAAGGCACGATCGACCACCCGGCGACGGATGCCTGGGCCGGTGGCGTCGAGCTGGCTCCGTTCCGGTGATTGCGGGTGTCGGTGGGTGTCGACTCGGGCAGCAAAGGCCCGATGAGTGACATGTTCAGCCGAGGTGCAGGACTTGGTCGGCGACGACCGGCCGTTCGGCGGCGGCCTGGGCGTCAGCGGTGCTGGGTGACTGTCCTGGAGAAGGTGCAGTGCCGGCCACCGCATCGCTCGCCGTCCGCCGCTCTATTCGGCGCGACGTGCTTTGTGCCTCCCCACGTGCAAGAGCGCGTGGGTGGGGAGACGGGTCAACCCGGTGGACTCGCGTGCGTGGGCAACCGGGCCGCGACACAGCGCCTGGAGCGTGGGGGCTGGAAGCCCGTGATCCGTCAGCGTGAGGGCGACGTGGAGCTGAGGGCCCGTGGCCCGTCCGGCGAGGTGAGCGTCGGCCTGCTCGACGTCGGGCAGAGCGCGCGCCTCCGAGGCCACGGCGTCGCCGAGGGCTCGCCCCCGTAGTTCGACGCTCTCGGGTGGAGGCGTGCCACCCAGGTGCACCGCGCCGGGGCGGTGTCGCAGCTGGGCGAGAAGCCAGGTGAGGGCCAGGATCGCTGCCAGGGCCAGGACGGCGATGACGGCGGGCCACCACCACCAGCCCTGGTCGCTCCAGCGGACACGGTCGGCGTTGCTGAGAAGGACGTCGTGGGTCGTGGACGCCGGCCATCCGGCGGGCGGGCTCAGCCGAAGCCGGTGGTAGAGGTCGAACCCGGCAGTGAGGATCAGCAGGCCGCCTCCCAGCAACACCACGCCGCACAGGCCCAGAAGGAGACGGTTGACGGTGGATCGACCGTTCATGGCGCGCTCCCGGTGAATGTCAGTGAGTGTGGTGGCGCAGTCGGATCGTGAGTCGTGGGGTGTGGGCCAGCGCGAGCTGTCGGCACTGCTTCCGCAGGGCCTGAGAGAGCTCGTCGCGAACGGTCGCCATGTCGCGGAATCCGACCTCAGCGCGGGCGATGACACGATGGCGTCCGACTCGAACCCGTGCACGGCTGATACCGGGGACCCGCATCGCCGCATCGCGCAGGACAAGGGCGGCGCCCCTGCGATCCAGCCAGGCCCCCAGCTCCGGGGAATCCTCCGGTGCCCGCAAGGGCAGAAGTCGGCGCAGTCCGGGTGTGATGGCGAGGATGAGCAACCACAGGCCGAGGACGACGGCGACGGCGCCTGTGGCGAGCAGCCAGGGGTCGTCCACCGGCCGGGTGGTCACCTCTTCGACGAGGCGGGTTCGCCACGCTCCTGCCCGGTGTCCGGCGCGCACCGCGATCACGTCGTAGAGCAGCGCGCCGACGACAACCGACACAATGAGAGCGACCAGAGCCGCGGGGATGCGGCGGGCGGACCACAGGCGGGGTGATCTCGCCCCCCGACCCTCGCTCGGCGACGGCTTTGCCAGGAGGGCGTTGTCGTCAGGGCGCCCGCGGCCTGCTCCGGCCGGTTTCTCGGTCGCGGCGGTCCGTTGTGGGACTGTCATGATGTCCGACCTCCGTCATCGGTCGGTGGTGGTTTGCCGGCCGGGCTTGCGCAAGCGCCGAGTAGGGGCGTCCGGGCGGTTGGGGCTCAGCGGACGCGAGCCGGCAGCCCGGAGACGACAAGGCGCCGCACTGTCAGCATCACTTCGCTGATGTCCAGACCAGTCAGATGGGCCACCTGTTCGCTGATCTCGTGTTGCAGCTGCCGGCAGGTGCCGGTGATGTCCGTGGGATACGGGAGGTCGACGGTCAGCGCCAGCCGTGCCGTTCCCTCGTGTGTGGTCGCGTGGGCTCTGGGCGCGGTCAGGTCTGCGCTCGCGTACTTCGGGCCGGTGATCCGGTGGAGGGCTGTGTTGGCCGCTCGTGCGGCGATGCGGGCGACGACGCGGTCAGGGATCACCGTTGCGCCCCGTTCCCCAGCCGGTGGTGTGGATCGGTGCGCTTCATTCGTATGTCCGGCGCCTTCGGCCGCAGGCGGTTCGCCGGCCCGGGGGGCCGCGCTCACCGTTGCCGCCGGCTGAATATGTCCACGTCGCCCTGCAGGGCGAGGCCGAGGACCAGGCCCGCCGCGCCCAGGACCGCCACGAGAAGGAAAGCCCAGAAGCCGCCGAAATACCCTGCGAATCCCAGCGCCATTCCGGCTGCCAGGCCCACTGTCGCCGTGTTCATCGTCCGCTCACCTGTCCTTCGAGGGCGTTCAGCTGCTTCCGGCGGGTCCGACCCGCGACCGGAGGTCATTGGACACGGCCTTCGCTCGGCTCGGCGTCGTCTTCGTCGGGCAGGTTCACGTCGTCGACGACCAGGTTCACCTCGACGACCTCAAGGCCTGTCATGCGTTCCACCGCGGAGATGACGTTGACGCGGACTTCCGAGGCCACCTCGACGATGGGGAAGCCGTACTCGACGACCACATCGATGTCCAGCGCCGCCTGACGCTCACCGACCTCGACCTTCACCCCGCGGCTGACACCGCCTGACCCTGTGCCGGGGACGCGCTCGCGGACAGCTCCGATGGCGCGCGTCATGCCCGCCCCGAGGCTGTGGATGCCGGGTACTTCGCGGGCGGACATTCCCGCGATCTTGGCTACGACGCCGTCGGCGATGGTGGTCTGGCCCCGGGTTTCAGGTGAGGTGCCAGCACCGGTCGGACCTTTCAGCATGGTCGCGGTTTCCGTAGTGCCGTCCGGTCCGGAAGAGGGACGGTCGGGGCTGTCCGTCATGACAGTCACCTCGCTCAGTCGATGCGGGCGCCGACGCGGTGCCCGTCACATGGTTCGACACACCCGAGTCGTGATTCGTCACGTATATGCAGGAAACGGCTTTCCGGTTCACGAGATGGGCACTCGTACCGGAGCGGAGAGGAGGCGCAGGCGTGCCACACAGCACCAGCCCTCCCCGGCTCCAGGCCGCGGGCGGCGGCCCCTTTGCCGGGCCTCCTCTCTCCAGTACGTCCGACGGACTGCTCTCCGCTTCGGACGAACTGCTGGCGACCCGCGCCGGTGAGGGCGACGAGCAGGCCTTCACCATCCTCATGCGGCGCCACAGCCATTCCCTGCTCGCACTGGCACTCCACACGCTCGGGAACCTCCAGGACGCCGAGGACGCGGTGCAAGACGCTTTCATCAGTGCCTGGAGGCGTTTGCCCGAGTTCCGTCACGCCTCCGCGTTCAGTACCTGGATGTACCGCATCACCGTCAACCGGTGTCTGAATTCGCTGCGACGCCGTCCGGCGCCGGTACCGTTGAACACAGTGGCCGAACCCGCTGCCGGCACGGGCAGCTCGCCCGCGCAGGTGGCCGAGGAGGACGCCCTCGCCGACGCTCTGGCCGAGGCCCTGGGCAACCTCGAACCCCGTCAACGGGTCTGCTGGGTCCTGCGGGAACTGCAGGGACTGTCGTATGGACAGATCGCCCAGGTAACCGGAACCAGCGAGCAGACGGTCCGCGGAAGGCTTTATCGGGCTCGCCGGTCTCTGAAGGAGATGATGGCCTCGTGGCGCTAGACGACCACCGCGTTCCACCTCCGCCCCGCAGCCGCTTCCCCGAGATGCCCGCAGGTTCGCCCCGCGAGGACAAGGGCCCGTACGAAGAGGCTCGGGACGCCGGCCGCGCCGACGGCCCCCATGTCGGCGCCTGTCCCGACGGCTGCGGCTCCGTCGCCGACCTGGCCATGGACACTGCGGCGAAGCTCCTGCGGAATCGGAATCCGCCCAGTACACGGCGTCTCATCGACCGTGTCGAGGCGGTGGTCCGTGACGAAATATGGCTGGGGCCGTGGCTTCCCCTGAGCGACTCGACGCGCACGCTGCGGATCACCGAGCACGCCGCGTCGGCGGCCCTGAGACATGCGGCCGACGCCGTACCCGGCGTCACCACCGCCAGTTGCCGTCTGTCCCGTGCCGATCAGGCCACGAGCGTGCGCGTGAGCATGACCCTGACCGCTGGTCTGGATCGCCCGTTGCCCGAGACGGCGGCACAGGTGCGCAGCTCCGTAGCGCACGTCTCCGGCCACACCCTGGGCATGGCGGTGACGGCCGTGGACATCACGGTGATCGACGCCCACGACACGGGCGCACAGCCGAACATCCGCGACCGGCCTAGCACTGTTGTTCGATAGCGACGTCGTGAGACCTCGGCGCGGCAAGTGCCACGCGTGAACGGATCCATCGAGAGAGGCGGCGGCCGGTCGAGCAGCGTCTCGCTGACCGTCGGCCCGCTTTCGCTGTCCTGGCGTCGGCCACGGGCGGCGACCTTGCGGACCGAGTCGTGCGCTCGTCTGCTCTCCTCGACGTGCGCGATGCCCGAGATTGACCAGACTTGTACACATGGCAGAAGAACGTCGGCCGCGCGCCGGGAAAGCCTCGACGGCAGCCACTCGCCGCCCGCCACCCATCAGGGGCGCCGGTCAGGCCGCGCGGGCTGCCTGCCAGAGCCTGGAGGGCCTGATCGGCCACCCCACGGAGGGCGTATCAGCGGTGAAGCGTGTCGAAGAAGGCTGGTGTGTCGTCGTGGACGTCCTGGAACTGCCCCGGATTCCTGACACGACAAGTCTTCTCGCCTCGTACGAGGTGCAGATCGACCAGGACGGCGAACTCATGGAGTACAGCAGGATCCGCCGCTATCGGCGTGGATCCGCCGACGAGTGACCCGGATTCTGCCGACAACCGGAAGGACACCCCATGCCTGCGACCACCTACTCCGACGAGGTAGTGGCGTGCCCACCGCGCGCCGGCACGTTGTACGACGTGCTGGAACTCATTCTCGATCGGGGCATGGTGATCGACGTCTTCGTCCGGGTCTCCCTGGTCGGCATCGAAATCCTCAAGATCGACGCACGCATCGTCATCGCGAGTGTGGACACCTATCTGCGGTTCGCCGAGGCCTGCAACCGGCTCGACCTGGAACGGGACTCCGGCAGCACCACCGTCCCGGAACTTCTCAGCGGCAGCGCCGCGAAGTCCATCGGCAAGCGCAAGGTCCGCAAGGCTGCCGAGAGCGTCGGCGATACCGTCCGCAAGGCGGTCGGAGGCCTGGGGGGCGACTCCGACGAACACGACGAACACGACGAGGACGAGGAAGAACAGCAGGAGCGGCCGAGGAAGCGGCGCGCACCCGCTCGTGGCGGTTCGAGCCGACGACCCGTGAGGGCATGAGCAGTGACAGCCGACGGGGTGTACGTGTACGCGATCATTGGGGCCGCAAGGCCGCTGCCGACTGACGCACGCGGTGTGGGAAATCCCGCCGCACATCTGCGCGTGATCCGGCAGGGCGGAATCGCTGCCGTTGTCAGTGACGCTCCCCCGAATCTTCGTGCCAGGCGACGCGACCTCCTGGCACACCAGGAGCTTCTGCTGCGCCTGTCGGACCGAGGCCCGGTCCTGCCGATGCGATTCGGGATGGTGGCGCCGGACGAAGAGACGGTGCGCGGTCAGCTGGCAGCCCGGGAGACGGACCATACGGCGGTACTGGAGCATCTCACCGACGCGGTCGAAGTCAACGTCAAGGCACTCCCGGCACAGAACGCGCTGGCAAGCCTCGTCGCGGAGGACAAGAACGTCCGGCGGCTGCGGGACGAGGCGCGCCGGCGACCAGGTTACGAATCCAACGTCCGACTCGGTGAAGCCGTCGCGACCGCGCTGCGGAGCAGGGCCGCCGAAGCCGGCCGGCGAGTACTCCGCGAACTCACACCCAAGGCGCGCGCCACAGCCCCGGGACCGGACGTCCAAGGGTGCGTTCTCAACGTGTCGTTCCTCGTCGGTCGCGGTAACAGCGACGAATTCATGAGCGCGGCGGAGAATTTCGCCAAATCCCACCGTGAACGCGTCGAGTTGCGTCTCGCGGGCCCGTTGCCCTGCTACAGCTTCGTCTCCGTCGAGACCATCCGCGTTCGGACCGCAGGAGTTTGACATGGGGCTGATCACCGGAATTCTCACACTCCCCATCGCTCCGGTCCGCGGCGTCGTCTGGGTGGCAGAAAAGCTCAACGACGCGGCGGAGCGTGAGCTGCACGACCCAGGGGTGCTCCGTGCGCAGTTGGCAATCCTGAACCGGGAGTTCGAGCAGGGGGACATCAGCCTGGAGGAGTTCGAACGAGAAGAGGAACGACTGCTCGACCGGCTCTATGCCGCACGGGTCGCTCCCGCACCGCACGATTGAAGGGGTCACGCTCATGAATGAGAAGGAAAAAGTAACGCTTGCGGCCGCTGTAGTGGGCGGCTATGTGCTGGGGCGAACGAAGAAGGGGCGGCTGGCGCTGTCCATCGCGACCTACCTGGCGGGTCGGCGATTCGGTCTTGAACCTCGCCAGATCGCAGCCGAGGGGATGCGAAGGCTGGGGGAGATCCCCCAGTTCGCCGAACTGCAGGAGCAGTTGCGCGGAGAAGTACTCGAAGCAGGGCGGAAGGCGGTGGCCGCCGCCGCTGACCGGGGAATGAGCACGCTGGCGGACGCCATCAGCGACCGCACGGCACGCCTCGGTGAGATCGCGGGCGAGGACGAGGACGAGGACGAGGAGGAGTACGCGCCGGAAGACGAGGAGGAAGAGGAAGAGGAGCAGCAGCCAGAAGCCGAGTACGACGAGGACGAGTACGAGGAGGAAGAGGAGCCGGAGGCCGAGTACGAAGAAGAGGGAGCGGAGGACGAGGAGGACGAGGAGGAAGAGGAGGAAGAGGAGGAGGAAGAGCCCGAAGAAGAGCCGGAAGAGGCTCCGAGGCCTCAGCGGCACCGTCGCAGTTCGCCCCGGTCCCGTAGGGCTTCCGCACCGACGCCCCCCAAGAAGGCCACTCCCAGCCGTGCGGAGAAGGGCCGGTCGGCCAAGTCCGCGCCGCGAAAGCCCGCCCCGCCGAAGACCGCTCCGGCGAAGAAGACGGCGGCGAAGAAGTCGGCGCCCGCCAAGAAGACGGCTCCGGCGAAGAAGACGGCGGCGAAGAAGTCGGCGCCCGCCAAGAAGACGGCTCCGGCGAAGAAGACGGCGGCGAAGAAGACGGCGCCCGCCAAGAAGACCGCGGCCGGGAAGACCACGTCGTCGAAGCGGGCGGCATCCAAGCGTGCCGGTCGGCGGAGGTAGGCGGTCATGGCCAAGACGGAGAAAGACCAACCCGCGGAGGAGACTTCCGGTGTGGATCAGCTCCGCGGCGAGCTGACCAAGTTCCTCTCCGCGCAGGTGGAGCACCTTGCCGAGAAAGCCGGCGAGAAGCTGACGGACGTCACCGGCAAACTCTCCGAATCAGCTGAGACGGGCTCACTGCCCGCCATCGGATCCCGCGTCCTGCAAGGTGAATCGCCGCTCAAGGCATTCGTCTCGGAAAAGGCCAAGGGCGTCAAGGACAACGTCGTGGGCAAGGTGAAGGACGCCTTCGGTGGTGGAAAGGGGAAGCGTAAGTCCAGCGGCGGCAAGGTCATGAACATCATCGAGGTTCTCGATGTGGGAGTGCCGCTGCGGGACGCTTACGACTACTGGACTCAGTACGACCATTTCAGCAGCTTCGCCAAGGGTGTTCGGGACGTCTCGAAGAGCGACGAGGTCGGAAGCGACTGGAAGGTCAAGGTCGGCCCCTCCTCTCGCAGCTTCAAGGCGACCGTCCAGGAACAGATCCCCGACGACCGCATCGTCTGGACTTCCGAGGGAGCCAAGGGCACCACTCGCGGAGCGGTCAGCTTCCATGAACTGGGGCCGACCCTGACCCGCATCGTCCTGGTCGTCGAGTACTACCCTTCAGGATTCTTCGAGAAGACCGGCAACCTGTGGAGGGCCCAAGGGCGCCGCATGCGACTGGACTTCAAGAACTTCCAGCGATACGTCACGCTCACCAACGAGGAGCCCGAAGGGTGGCGGGGCGAAATCCGCGACGGCGAAGTCGTCGTGTCGCACGAGGACGCCGTCGAAGAGGAGGAGGCCGAGCAGGAGGAGTCCGAGAACGGCGAATTCGATGGCGACGACGAGGACGGCTCCGGGGAAAGCGCTGACTCCGCGTACGAGGACGAAGACGAAGGCGCCTACGAGGACGAACCCGAGGCCGAGGAGGAAGAGGGTCCAGAGGACGAGGAAGCCGAAGACGGATACGAGGACGAAGAGGAGGACGCCGAAGAGGAGGACGAGGACGCCGAGGACGCCGAGGACGCCGAGGAGGACGAGAAGGCGTCCAGGAAGCCACGGCAGAGGCGACGCCGTGACTGACGTCGACTTCCGGCAGAGTTCCTATCCGGTCCCCGGCCCTCAGACCACCAACCTTGCCGACATTCTGGAACGCGTTCTCGACAAGGGGATCGTGATCGCCGGAGACATCAAGGTCGACCTCCTTGACATCGAGCTGCTCACCATCAGGATCCGACTCTTCGTGGCCTCCGTGGATACGGCGAAGAAGGCCGGAATCGACTGGTGGGAGAACGATCCGGCGCTCAGCTCACGTGCCTCGCGCAACGCTTTGAAGGACGAGAATCGTGCCTTGCGGCAGCGCGTGGAGCAGCTTGAGTCCCAGACCCCGGACGAAGCGTCGGAGAAGTGAACCCGCACAGACGATCCCACCCCAGCCGGCGAGGACCAACGAGGACCAAGGAGAACGGACGAAAATGACGGAGCGCGGGTCTGAGCGTTCGGACGCCAACGCCACGTACGTGTTCGCTGTCTGCTGGAATCCGGACCCGTCGGCCTTCCACGGGCTGTCAGGTGTCACCGACGCGGCACCCGTACGCATACTGCCACTGGAGAAACTCACGGCGATCGTCCAGACGGTCAGAGCCTGCGATTTCACCGACGAAGCCTGGCAGGTGCGCCTGACCGACCGGCGGGAGCTGGAACGCTACGCCCGGGCCCACCACGATGTCGTCACCGCGGCTGCTTCGTCCTGTCCGACTGTTCCGGTGCCGATGGCCACGGTGTATCACGGTGAGCAGAGGGCGAGCGAGGCGCTCGGCCGAGAGTCGGACCGGTTCCACGCCGCGCTCGAGCGCATCGCGCACCACGCCGAGTGGGGTGTCAAGGTGTACGCGCCGCCGCCCCCCGTGGACGACTCGATCCGCGCCGCCACCCCGAGCCCGGGACTGCGCCCGGCACCAGGAGCCGGCCTCGCGTACCTCGACCGCAAGCGGGGTGTGCAGGAGCGCCGCGAACGGAGTCGGCACGAAGCGCTGCAAGCGGCCGAGAAGGTGGATTCCGAGGTCGGGCTCCTTGCTGCGGCGTCTCGGAGGTTGCGCCCTCACGAGCCGCGACTCTCCGGAGAACAACGTAGCCAGATCCTCAACGCAACGTATCTGGTCGCTGATCACCGCGTCGAAGAGCTCGCTGAGCTGACACGGTCGTTGAGTGGACGGACCGGGTTGCACATCGATCTGTCGGGACCGTGGGTGCCCTACTCATTCGTCGGTGAGGTGTAGACCATGACGCACGACGTGGTGCCCTGGGACGATCCCGGACCACTGAGCGGCCCCATCGGTGTGCCTCTCGTCGACTTGCTGGACCGAGTCCTGGCGACCGGAGTCGTCATCAGCGGCGATCTGGTCATCGCTATCGCCGACGTCCCACTGGTGCGATTGTCGCTGCACGCCCTGTTGTCGTCCGTCAATGAACGTGTTCCGGCGCCCTGGAGCGACGGAGGGTCCCTGTGACCGGGTCCCGGCTCGACCTTGACTCCGACGAGATGGGACGGGACCTTGTCTGCCTGGTACTCACCGTGGTCGAACTCCTCAGGCAGTTGATGGAGCGACAGGCGATCCGACGTGTCGAACAGGGCGACCTCAACGAGACGCAGGTCGACGAGATCGGGACCACCCTGATGATGCTCGATCAGCGGATGACGGAACTGTGCGAGCAGCACGGACTGCGACCGGAGGATCTCAACCTGGATCTCGGGCCGCTCGGGACGCTACTGCCGCGGAGCTAAGGGTTGTCCCGCAAAGATCTTGAAGCCGCCTCGGGCATGGTGGCCGCCTTGCGACTGGCTTGCCTATCCGGCGAGGGCGAGGTTGTGCATCCGGGCGATGCCGAGCATGGCGTGGTGGACGCCGTCGCCCTTGAGGCGGCAGTCGCGGAGGATCTTCCAGGTCTTCATGCGGGCGAAGACGTGCTCGACGCGGGCGCGGACCTGCTTGTGGAACCGGTTGTGTTCCTCCTTCCAGTCCGGGAGTTCGGTCTGGCCGCGCTTCCGGCGGTGCGGGATGACGAGTCCGGTGCCCGGGTAACCGCCGTCGGCGATCGTGAGGGTCTTGCCGACGGCGGCCTTAGCTCCGGATTCCTCCCATGCCTTGCAGTCGTTGCGGTTCCCGGCGAGCGGCCGGCCGACCACGACGATCAGGCGGGTGTCGGCGTCGATGACGACCTGGTGGTTGGTGGAATACCGGTAGTTCTTGGACCGCTCGGCGATGGTGTGGTCGGCGGGTGGGGACCAGGGTGCCGTCCACGATGAGCACGGTGTCCTTGGCGAACCGCTTGCGGGGCTGGAGAGCGAGCAGGGGGCCGAGGTGGTTGATGACTCGGCCGGCCGTCGACTTCGATACGCCGAACAGCGGAGCGAGTTGCCGCAACGTCAGATTGGTGCGCCAGTAGGCCGTGACCAGCAAGACCCGGTCCTCCAGCGGCAGACTCCACGGCCTGCCTCGGTGTACCCCATCTGCTCCATCACGCCGCAGCGTGGTCAGCAGTTTGCCGAAGCAGCGCGGGCTCAGCCCCGCGAACGGGGTTATCCAGGACGGCTCCGATGCCGTGATCACACTCGCCACATCATGATCATCACTCAGGCCGGCCCAATGCCGAGACAATCCCACAGTTACGCTGATCGGGGCAGTCCACAGTGCGCAAGACCGGGGGAAACCGTGAACCGACCACTGCTGTTCCTTGACGTGGACGGGCCGCTCAACCCGTACGCGGCTAAGCCAGAGAGACGTCCCGACGGCTACACCACACTCAGAGTCCCCCGGAACGACGCCCATCAGGACGACAGAGGCCTCTCGTCCCGACGACCCCTGCGAGTCTGGCTCAACCCAGAGCACGGACCAATCCTGCTCCAGCTCGGCTTCGAGCTGTGCTGGGCCACCACATGGATGGACGACGCCAACCGGTGGATCGCACCGGTCCTGGGCCTTCCAGAACTTCCCTTCGTGGACTTCGGCGACGTCCTACTCCGAGAACGCCCTGATGGAGTCCACTGGAAGACCGGGCCGCTGGTGGACTACGCAGGTGGCCGTCCTTTCGCCTGGGTGGACGACGAGCAAAGCGGGCTGGATCAGACCTACGTGCTTGCCCACCACCAAGGTGTCGGGCTCCTGCACCACGTCAATCCGCGGATCGGCCTACGGGAGAACGACTTCCACGCGCTCGCCGACTTCGCCCTGTCCCTGGACACCTCACGAACCACCGGGTGAGCACTTCGCCAGCTCTTCCGGCTGCTTCGCACTCCGAGTCAAGATCTTTGCGGGACAGCCCTTAGCCGCAATCCGACTCTGGCTCCAAGCGTGATTCGCTGGAGACGCCTCAGTCGATGCAGGGATCTTCCACTGTCGGGATACACGGAGACAGCAGCGCCTCCGTGTGCTGCGTGACCACGCCGCGAACGAGCCTGAGCACTCGTAGCTCGTTTTCGTGGCCCGGTTCTTCGTCATCGCGAACGTGGAGGAGCCCATAGGAAGCAGGGGCAACTACAGCCACATGCTCGAACAGTTCGACCACGTCAGGCGACCGGTGATTGGAGTGGCCGCCGAGGTGGATGAACGGCTCGCCGTTCATCCACCTGAGGTCAAGCAAGTACGGGCTGTCCATCTGGGCGATGCGAAGCAGAAGCTCATCGACGATCTGCCGCAGACTGGCCTCATCGTCGTCATCAGCTACGGTCTCCCTGACCGTGATCCAACCGTGGTACTCGAACATCCCGTGATCGTAGTGCGATGGTCTGCTTCACAGTGCCGATCGCAGCATGATCCGCCGGACACGCCTTAGCGCTGAACGGGGAGGGCGCCTCGTCACCGGCGCCTCTCCGATCGGTCCGGGATTCACCAATAGTGCCGTCGGCCGCCCACGGCGTGCCCGACACCACCCAGAATCCACAGCACCACTCCGATGATGACCAGCACGATTCCGATGGTCCAGAGAATGCCGATGCCTGTCAGTAGCCCCACGATGAGCAGAATAACTCCGAGGATGATCATTTTTTCCTCCGGATGGGGAGCTGGCCCCCTCATCGCCGAGTCCCCGAGAATTCCGGCCGCAAACGCCGAGGGCATGCCGACCTACTGGGCTTCGCCGCCTCGCACGCGGGTTCAGTGACTCATCCGATTCGTGCGCCCTCCCGAGAACGATCGCCGGCCGGACACGCCAGGGGGCTGCGAGCGGAACAGGACGAGGCATGGGGGCATAAGTGGGTGCGAGGGCTAGCTCCGTTCCTCCGTTCCGCCGTCGCTCCTGTCGGCCCTCGGTCAGCCCTTGACAGACCGCTTCGCGCCTTCCTTCGCACCTCGCATCATGCCCCGGGCTTCCAGAGCTGCGCCCTTCGCCGCGAGGGTTTCCTTGTGGGCCGCGTGGGCGACCTTCCGCACCGTTTTTCCAAGGACCTGTTCGGCCTTGGCCTTGGCTCGTTCTCCGGTACTCATCCGGGTACCTCCGGGGTCTCAACTGATGGTGTGCCGTTGTGACAGCAGCGACGCCATATGCCCTGTAGAAACTACAAACAGCGACGCCATATGCCCTGTAGAAACTACAAGCCTAGACCAGGGCCGTGACGTCCTGCTCGATCGGTCCCTCACTCGTCATGGCACAGAAGCCTCGGAATTCGTGGCGGACGCGAGACGAGGCCGGAGAGGGGCCGGTACTTCGGAGGCGCCGCTCAGACTCCTGTTTCGGGACCGCGGGATTCGATGTACTCCTTGAAGTTCTTGAGGTCGCCTGAGACGCGCCGCTTGACGAGGCCGAGCTTGTCACCGAGCTTCTCGGTGAAGCCCTGGAGGTTGTAATCCAGCCGAAGCGTGACCCTCGTCCTCACCTCATCCAGAGGATCGAAAGTGACGACTGCGGACCACGTCGGCTCGCCGACAGTCGTCCAGGCGACTCGCTCGTCAGGGATCTGCTCGGTGATCTCGGCGTTGAATTCCCGCGTGACCCCCTCGGCCTTCGTCTCCCAATGGAGGATGAAGTCGTTGACCTGGGTGACCTTCTCGACATCGTCCAAGAAGTGCGGGAACGACTCGAAATTCGTCCACTGGCTGTAAGCGACGCGGAGGGAGACGTCGACCTCGATGGACTTCTCGACCTGCGACACAAGGCGGCTCTTTCCTCTGTACGGCCGCTCCGACGTGGCCATCGGTGCGGGGACGGAACCAAAGATCCCCCCGGGACCCTGCCGCGTACGGCGGAGCAGCCCTTGACCACTGGATCGATGTCCAGGCCCGGGATATCGGTCCCGCCCGGGCCACAAAGGCACTGCCTCTGAATGGCCTCAAGCTCATTATCGACCCCGGACCCCAGAGTCCGGAAAGAGCCCACTCGCACCATCCTGGGGACATGTGAGGAACCGAGCGGGAGGCCGCGACATGTGGCACTTTGGGTTCAGGCATGGTCCGTGGCACCCCTTCGCGGCGGATCATGCCTGCGGTACCGACAGCAAAGTGATCTTGGAGATTCACTCCTCCGGCCAAGGCCCGTACAGGGCGGAGCGCTGCCGGTCCCACGCTCTTTCGATGTGGGCGGTGAGCCGGTTCTCCAGGAGGACGGTCGCCGCGCATCCGAAGGCGACGTCCTCCTCCAGGTTCGGTTCGTCGGCCAGGAGGCCCCCGATGACCTCGTGGCGGACGATCTGTTCGTGGACGGCGTCGGCCTCGACGTGCTCGGCGTAGAAGTGCTCGGCTGCCGGTCCCGCCCCGCATCGGCGCATCGCTCTGGCGAGGCGGCGGGAACCGGGGGAGGAGGTGACCTCCACGCAGGCGAAGTGGCCGACGAGGGCGCCACGCAGCGCGCGGTGCAGGCCGAACAGCGACATCAGGTTGACGGTGGCGAGGAGCGTGGCGGGCGCCTGGTCCAGGTAGCGGCCGTACAGAGGATCGAGGCCGAGGTCTTTCATGAGGTCGGCGTAGAGACGCGCGTGGATGTGCTCGGCGCGGCCGGCGCCGAACTCGTCGTACTCGATGGCGACCATCGCGGCCTTCGCCCGGCCGGTCAGGCGTGGGATGACCCAGGCGTGCGGGTCCGCCTCTTTGAGGTGGTAGAGCGAGCGCAGTGCGGCGTACTCGCGTAGTTGCCAGAGCTTGCCGGACGTTTCGAGCTGGTGGCTGAGACTGCCGGAGAGGTCCACGGGTTCGACGAGCAGTGGCGCGAAAGTCTCCTCGACGGTCCGCGGTACCTCGATCAGGGCAGAGCGCAGGGCGCCCAGGAAGCGGGTCTCCAGACTTCGGCGCAGGCGCAGTAGGTCCGGGTCCCACTCGCGCTCGTCGGGCACGTCCTCGAAGCCCCGATAGTGGAGTTCGTACAGCACGTACAGCGAGAGCTGACAGTCCTCGCCCCAGATGTCGGCGGTCAGAACCGCATCAGGTTCGTACACGGGGGGCAGCCCGGAGCGCAGAGATGCCGTGACGACTTCTGACAGCACGCCTCGTCCCCGGGGCAGGGGGGTGCCGGCCAGCGTGGACTGATTCATGGGGAGTTCCTGTCCGGCGAAGGAGTCCAGCGGGCGCGAGTGCCGTCCCCGTTGCGCGTTGGCTCGCAACGGTCGTGGGAAGGGGCGCCGGCGGCTTTCTCGCGGGGCCGGTGGCTCGTGTCGCACCAGGGGTAGGTCCGGCTGCGGCGGCAGGTGCAGATCGCCACCATGAAGCGGTCCGAGCGGGCGACCGTGCCGTCGTCCAGGACGATCTCCACCGGCCCCTCGACCAAGACAGGCCCCTCCGGGGCGACGCTCACCCGGCGAGCCTCGCGGGCGGGTATCTCTCCAGGGGCTGTGTCAGAGTGCCTCGGCACGGATGATCACCAGCTCTTCCTGATCTTCGCCCACGTCGGCGAGCCCCTGATTCTGGAGCCAGGCTCGCCGCCCGCGGAGAACGGGCCCCCAGGGCACCCGGGCCCTCACGGTCGTCTGTCCGGCCAGTCCCGCCTGTGCCAGCCGTTTCAGCGTGCTGTCGGGGTCGCACATGGCGGAGTGCACCATGAGCAAGATGCCGCCGGGGCGCAGGAGGCCAGGGGCGCTCGCACAGATCCTGTCGATGACGAGCCGACCGTCGGGGCCGGCATCCCAGGCACGGGCGGGTCCGCGGGAGGGCAGCCATCTGCTCGGCGCTGGGACGTAAGGGGGATTGGCGAGGACGATGTCGTACCGTCGGCCGTGCGTGCAGGCGGTGAAATCCCCGTGAAGCACCCGGAGGGGCAGGCGCCGACGCAGAGCATTGAGGCGGGCGGTCGTCACCGCCCGCCAGGACACGTCCACAGCGGTGACACGCGCTCCTCTGCCCGCGGCGCTGAGCGCCAGAGCGCCCGTGCCGGTGCCGATCTCAAGGATCTCCGCCGCCGGGCGAACGATTTCTGCCGCCAGTGCGTGGGCGAGCAGCTGTGTATCGGCCTGGGGCCGGTACACACCGGGCAGGACCATCAGTCCCGTGGGGAGCGCTTCCTGATGTATGGCCGTACTGGGCACCGCAGCCTCCGGAATGTCGTGTGTCCGCAGCGCGAAGCTTGATCGAGGAGCCCTGGGGGTCCACGTGCCTTGAAGCCGGCGAGGAGGACTGTGCCGGTGGCGGCAACGGGACTGTGGACGTGGATCAAGGAAAGAGTTCGACGGGCGCCCTGGCAGGTGGGCCAAGGTGATTACGTGGGCCGTGTACCCGTTCTCCCACGCGTCTCACAGGGCTCGGACGTACGGCGTCGCGAAGCCCGCCGACTGCGCTCCGAGGCGGAGTCTGCGGTGGGGAGCTTTCTGTCGCTGAGTTCCTTCGTGCGAACGCGTGAAGAGTACGGGAGCCGCGCCCTTGTCCTTGCGTTTCCATGCGGTCGCTGACCGTGTCGGACGCCGACTCATTCGTCTAGATCACAGACAAACTTCCCGCGATTTCCGAGCGAGTGTCCCGTATCCCCGATTTCACGGGGGAGGAGTGGCGGTGGCCCGGCTTCGTGCCCGAGGCGCAGAGGCTGGGGGTGGGCAGCATGATGGGCTTCCTGCTGTGCACCGAGGACGAGGATGTCGGCGCGCTCAACTTCTGCTCCCGCCGACCGGGAGTTTACCGAGGTCGGTGAGGACGCCGCCGTGATGCTGTCCGCACATGCGGCGGTGGCTCTTTCCTGCGCCCGGACTCATGCGCAGCTGGAGCAAGCCGTGTCCGCGCGCCGCCGGATCGGCGAAGCCATGGGAATCCTCATGAGTGAACGCCGCCTCACCGAGGAAGAGGCGTTCGGATTGTTGCGCCGCTACTCGCAGGAGAACAATGTCAAGTTCCGTGAAGTGGCACGGCGGGTGTGCGAGACGGGTGGGTTCTCCTGGACACCGGGGTTCTCCTGAACCGTAGTGTGGGCGGTTCCCCCGGCACGTGTCTGAACCAGGGGGACCTGGGCCGAGTCGGCCCCCGCGGGAAGCGTCGCCGTCTCGGTCCTACCGTACGAAGTCCCCCGCCCTGTCGTGTTCACACGTCGCATCCGCCGAGTGCGGTGGGGCTGGGAGAACTGTCCGGCTCGGATGGGGTTGCAGTGGTTGTGTCCTCTCGCCACGGGGACCGGGAGAGAACCGTGCGAGAAGCAGGAGACATGGATATGACTTCCAAGGCCGCCCCTCCCGTTACACCGTTCCGGGCCTCTCGGTCCAAGACGCCGGTGCAGCCATCGAGTTGCTGCAACAGCGACCGCACGCCCTCAATGACCCTCACCTCACGCTCAAGCACGTCCACTGGAACGTGGTGGGTCCGTACTTCATCGCCGTGCACGAGATGCTCGACCCCCAGGTCGACCGTGTCCGCGGCATGGCCGACGACGTCGCCGAGCGGCTTGCCGCCTTGGGGGGCGTCGCCCCGGGCACCCCGGGAGTGCAGGTCGAGGAGCGCACCTGGGAGGACTACAGCGTGGGCCGCGCTGATGAGCGACCCGACCGGCGCAAGCCTTTCCGGTTTCGGTGGACGGTTAACGGGCGAGAGAAGTCTGAGTCGTTCATCGTGTTCGCACTTGCTGATAGCCGACGTGCGGAGCTGATGACGGCTGCGCGCGAGGGTGAGCCGTTTGACGAGCGCACAGGTCTGCCGGCATCCGAGTTGCGGGCCATCAAGCAGCGCACTACGTGGTACGACCTGGCACATGAATACATCGGGCAAAGATGGGAGCGCACACCTGAGCGCACTTCACGCCTGGCCAAGCGACCTTACGATCTCCGGCACGCCGGGATCTCGTTCCGGCTCTACTCCGGAGTGGACCCGGTCGAGTGCGCCCGCCGCGCCGGCCAGAGCATCGAGGTTCTCTTTCGCCACTACGCCAAGTTTCTTGACGGCCTTCGAGAGCAGGCGAACCGCCTCATCGAGCAGTCCATGAACGACTGGCAGCGCGTCAGCCAAAGTGACGTACTCGAGGGCTGACCGGGGGTTTGGTCCGTGACTGGTCCGGAAGCACTGGTCAGGAGGGGTGCAGTCATGGGAGGAATGGGGAGTCGGCGCGCAGGCCGGACTCGGCAGAGAGTGGGTTGCGCGAAGGGCGCCTGACAGGTGAAAGCCCAGGTCAGGCGCCCTTTTCGTGTGTCTAGAAGAAGCCCAGCTTCTTCGGCGAGTACGACACCAGGAGGTTCTTCGTCTGCTGGTAGTGCTCCAGCATCATCTTGTGCGTCTCCCGGCCGATGCCGGACTGCTTGTAGCCGCCGAACGCCGCGTGCGCGGGGTAGGCGTGGTAGCAGTTCGTCCACACGCGGCCCGCCTGGATGGCGCGGCCCGCGCGATAGGCGGTGTTGATGTCGCGCGTCCACACGCCTGCCCCGAGGCCGTACAGGGTGTCGTTGGCGATCTTGATGGCGTCGTCGAAGTCGTCGAACGACGTGACCGAGACGACCGGGCCGAAGATCTCCTCCTGGAAGATCCGCATGCGGTTGTCGCCCTCGAAGATGGTCGGCTGGACGTAGTAGCCGCCCTTCAACTCGCCGTCGTACTCGACGCGTTCGCCACCGGTGCGGATCGTGGCGCCCTCCTGCCGGCCGATGTCCAGGTAGGAGAGGATCTTCTCCAGCTGGTCGTTGGAGGCCTGCGCGCCGATCATCGTGTCGGTGTCGAGCGGGTGCCCCGGCTTGATCAGCTCGGTGCGGGCGACCGCCGCCTCCATGAACTCGCCGTAGTTGCCGCGCTGGACGAGCGCACGCGACGGACAGGTGCACACCTCGCCCTGGTTGAGCGCGAACATCGTGAAGCCCTCGAGCGCCTTGTCCCGGAAGTCGTCGTTCTGGGACCAGACGTCGTCGAAGAAGATGTTCGGCGACTTGCCGCCCAGCTCCAGCGTGACCGGCTTGATGTTCTCGGAGGCGTACTGCATGATCAGCCGCCCCGTCGTGGTCTCGCCGGTGAACGCCACCTTCGCCACCCGCGGGCTGGAGGCCAGCGGCTTGCCCGCCTCCACACCGAAGCCGTTGACGATGTTCACGACACCCGGCGGCAGGAGATCCGCGATCAGGCTCATCCAGTAGTGGATGGACGCCGGGGTCTGTTCGGCGGGCTTGATGACGACCACGTTGCCCGCGGCGAGCGCCGGCGCGAGCTTCCAGACCGCCATCAGGATGGGGAAGTTCCACGGGATGATCTGCGCGACGACACCGAGCGGCTCGTGGAAGTGGTACGCGACGGTGTCGTCGTCGACCTCGCCGAGCGAGCCCTCCTGGGCGCGGATCGCCCCCGCGAAGTACCGGAAGTGGTCGATGGCGAGCGGGATGTCGGCGGCCAGGGTCTCGCGGACCGGCTTGCCGTTCTCCCAGCTCTCCGCGACCGCCAGCTTCTCCAGGTTCGCTTCCATCCGGTCGGCGATCTTGAGCAGGACGTCGCTCCGCGCGGTGACGGAGGTCCGGCCCCAGCCGGGCGCGGCCGCGTGCGCGGCGTCCAGGGCGCGCTCCACGTCCTCGGCGGTACCCCGCGCCACCTCCGTGAACGGCTGCCCGTTCACCGGACTCGGGTTCTCGAAGTACTGCCCGCGAGCCGGCGGCACGTACTCGCCGCCGATGAAGTGGTCGTAACGCGCCTGGTAGGAGACGATCGAGCCCTCGGTACCGGGCGCCGCGTAACGGGTCATGCTGGTCTGCCTCCCGGAGAAGCGCCGCCCGCCGTTGGGCAGCTCTCGCCCAGAGGTTAGAGACGCGTACGTTGCGACGACGTTGCGGACGTGTGCGCCGGACCTCGTCCGCCGGGCCTCGGGGGCATCCATCCGGCGGGTGCGGCCTGTTCGGACTCCACCTCGTCGAGCCGTGCCCGTACCGCGGCCGTCGGGCGTACTGCGGCCAGCGCCCGCCAGACATCGAGGTCGTCCTCGCCCCAGGGCGCGCGAGCCCAGTCCGCCAGCAGGTCGGGGTCACGGCGCGCGATGAGCGCCGTACGCAGCCCGTCCGCGAGCCGGCGTCGCAGGCGCACGACGGCCGGGGCCACCGACCCCGGGAGCAGCGGACCGGCGTACGCCGTCATGGCCCCCGTGATCGCGCCCGAGCCGAGCCGGCGCTCCACCACCGCGACATCCGACTCGACCGGTGCCGTGAGCCGGTAGGGGCGCGAGGCCAGCAGGCCGGAATCCAGCAGACGCCGCAGGCGGGTCAGCTCGGCGCGCAGCGTCACCGGTGTCACCGACTCGTCCTCGTACAGCGCGCACAGCAACTCGTCGCCCGTCAGGCCTTCCGGATGCCTGGAGAGCAGCACCAGGATCTCGCTGTGTCTGCGGCTGAGCGCGACCTTGCGTCCTCCCGCGACCAGTTGGGCCTCGTCGCGGCCGAGCGCGGTCAGCTCGACCGTGTCGGCGGCCGTTCTCGGCGGTGCGAGCAGCGCCAACTGTGACTCCGCCGCACGTGCCACCGCCTGCACGAAACCGAGACTGTGGGGATGCGCGAGTCCGTCCCCGCCGGTGATGTCGATCGCACCGAGCACCCGGCCGGTGCGCGGGTCGTGCACCGGAGCCGCCGCGCACGTCCACGGCTGGACACGCCGTATGAAGTGCTCGGCCGCGAAGACCTGTACCGGACGGTCGACAGCGACCGCGGTCCCCGGCGCGTTCGTCCCGACCGCCGTCTCCGACCATCGGGCACCCGGTACGAAGTTCATCCGTCCCGCCTGGCGCCGTGTCGTCGGATGGCCCTCGACCCACAGCAGCCTGCCCTGCTCGTCGCAGACCGCGAGAAGATGCTTGCCGTCGGCCGCGAACGTCCCCATGAGCTCCCGGAAGAGCGGCATCACCGCGGCCAGCGGATGCTCCGCCCGGTAGGAACCCAGATCGCCGTCCGTCAGCTCCACCGTCGCGGTCCCGTCCGGTGCGACGCCCGCCCGCGCCGAGCGCCTCCAGGACTCGGCCACCACGGAGCGCACCGGACGTGGCACCGTGCCCGCCTCGGTGAACGTCTCGTGCGCCCGGCGCAGTGTCCGCACTCGTTCGACGGGATCGGCGCCCGGTTCCAGGGCAACCCATGGATCGGTCATTCGGCCTCCCGGAACGGCGATGCGGCTGGGACCATCGTCACGTCCAGCGAGGGTCCGGACAAGCTCTGTGACGGTGCGGCGGTGGTCGGATCGGGCCGGCCGGGACGCGACGGGCAGCAGGGGGAGAGGAGACGGGCAGCAGGGGGAGAGGAATGGGGCGTCGACCCTCCGCCGTTCAGAGGCGCAGTGCCGCGGCGGTCTCGCGCAACTGTGCGTGCAGACCACGATGTGTCTCACGCGCGGGCAGCCATTCCTTGCGGAGCTTCGCGACGCAGGTGTAGTTGGTGTCGCAGACGTTGGCGAGCGGCGACTCGACCGCCTGTGTCGCGAACTGGTACGCGTCCAGGTCGCTGAACCCGTAGTCACGCACCAGCCACTGCACCAGGTCGAGCTGCGAGATGCGGAAGGCGTCCTCCAGGGGGCGTGCCGAGCCGGTCGAGATGATGTGCGTGTCGGATTCGATGCGCGGCCAGGGGGTGGCGACTCCCTTGAGCAGCTCGACGATCACCACCGTGTTCATCGCGCATTCGACCGCCACGCCACACGTCTCACCCTCGCCCTGCCGGGCGTGCCCGTCACCGAGGCTCAACAGGGCCCCCTCGACGTTCACCCCGAGAAAGCAGGTGACGCCCGTCCGCATCTCCGGAGTGTCCATGTTTCCGCCGTGGGCGTCCGGCACCAGCGCCGAGCGCACCTCCAGATTCGCGGGCGCCACCCCGACGGTGCCGTGCATCGGGTCCATCGGCAGCTCGATCCGGATGTCGCTGTCCCGCGCGCTGAACAGGGCGGTGCGCCGCTCCCGGTCGAGTTGCCAGATCCACACCGTCTCCGGCAGCGGTGGCTGCAGGGTGGCCGTCGTGTGCGTGGACGTGAGCGCGCCGAACAGCGGGACCGTCGTCGAGGCCGCCCAGTCGCGGGCCGGCTCGATGGACACGAAGTGCACCGCGACCGTGTCGCCGGGCTCCGCGCCCTCCACGTGGAAGGGACCGGTCTGCGGATTGAGGAACGGGAACTCGCACACCTCGGACACCAGGTCCTTCTCGGAGCGCACCCGTCCGGCGAAGCAGTCCTCCGTGTACAGATCGAGGATCGTGCCCGGTGCGATGCGCGCCACCGGCGGCGCCCCGCCGAACGTCCAGGCGTACTCGCCGGGTTCGGGGCGTACGGTCAGGATGCGAGGGTCGCTCATGGTTGCGTGGCTCCGCTCTGCCGGGGATCGGGGGACGAGGGCTCGTCGAGGTGGACACGGGCGGTCTCGGCCAAGCGCCCGGGATGGCGCCGCGAGAGGACGATCAGTACCACGACCCCGGCCGTCATCCATACCCCGACGACCGGTCCCGCGTACGACACGGGCGCGGTCAGCTCGGAGACGAAGTCGAAGACGGGCAGTCCCGCGGCGGTCAGCAGGGCGGGGACGAAGGCGACGATGCCCAGCAGCGGGAACAGCAGATGGCGTACCGGACGGAACAACTCGCCTCTGCGGCGCAGGAAGTAGCCCGCGCAGGCGAGGTTCACCACGATGTACACACCGATAACGACCGTGACGATGACCGTCGCGAGCAGCAGGAACGCCGTCACCGGGTCGTAGGCGAGACCGAGCCCGAGCATGGCAGAGATCGCCACGGCGCACTGGACGGCGACCCCGGCGACGGGGGAGCGGTGCCGGGGGTGCAAGCGTGCGAACAGCTCCGGGAACACCTTGATCCGGCCGAGGGCGAAGGCCGTTCGGGTGGAGACGGTCGCGCAGGCGTTGGCGTTGGCGATGGTGGAGTTGACCACGGCCAGGAACACGAGCACCCAGAACAGCCCGAACGAGGCACGGGCCACGCCCTCCCAGGACGAGGCTCCCGAGGCTGAGAAACCCGCGAAGCGGTCCGGGCCGACGTAGACGGCCATGGCGTAGGTGGTGAGGACGTAGACGAGGCCGATCGCCAGTGCCGCGCCGAGGACCGCTCGGTGCATCGTCCGGCGCGGGTCCTTCGTCTCCTCGGCGAGCGGGGCCGCCGCCTCGAAGCCCGCGAAGGCCAGCACGGTGTAGACCGATCCCGCGAACACCCCGCCGATGCCGTCGTACCCCTCGGCGGTGTGCGACGTCCCGAACACCGACAGGGTGTTGTCACCGCCCGCCTTGACGATCAGCCAGATGGCGAAGACGAGGAAGACCAGCACCTCGAAGACGCCGAGAACGGTTCCGAAGCGGGCTGAGGCACGGACTCCGAAGTAGCCCGCCACCGCGATGACCGCGGCGCCGGCGAGCGACCACGGCCACCACAGGTCGCCGGGGTACGAGGACCACTCCTGGTGCAGTGTGCCCGCCGTGGTGAACCCGAGCTGCAGAAGCAGCAGCGGAGGCACCAGCGCCTCGACGAACACATAGCCCCAGCCGACCAGAAATCCCACGGCAGGGTGCAGCCCCTGTGCCGCGTAGGTGGTCACCGAGCCCGCCGAGGGAAGTTGCCGCGCCAGCTCGGCCACGCACGACGCGGTGAACAGGCACGCGACGAGGGCTATCAGCACGGACAGCGGCAGACTGCCGCCCGCGAACGCCGCGCCCGACGGAATGGACGCGGCGACCGCGGCCGCGGGCGCCATGGCCGTGACGCTCTGGAACAGGACCTCGCGCAGCCCGATGGCGTCGCGCCGCAGTCCCGGAACCGTCTCCCCCGACATGTGACCCCCCGATCCGCCTGGACACCGAGCCGCCGGCCCGATGACTGTGCCTCGCGTGAATCACGTTACGGCGCTTGCCGGTTGGGCTGGAAGAGCGAGGCGTGAGTCCGTGGACAAGTCCTGGGCTGTGGATACACCGGCCACCCGGACGAGGGAACCGGACGTGGGAAGGGGAGCCCGGCGCCGCGTGCGCCGAGGGCTGTGACCCTGCGTCACGACCGCCCGGCGACCGACGACGGATCGTCGAGCACGGCCCGCACCACCGAGTGGGCGGCCCCCAGCAGCGGTCCTTGCGGGCCCCACCGCGAGACGGCCACGGCACACGCGGGACCCGCGGTGCGCCGCGCCAACTCGTCCTCCAGCGAAGGCAGCAGCCACGGCGCGAGGCCCGACAGCGCTCCGCCCAGCACGACGGTCTCCGGGTCGAGCAGGTTGACCGCACCGGTCAGCGCGATGCCGAGCGCCGTTCCGGCGTCGCGCAGGGCACGCCGTACGTCTTCGTCGCCACGGGCGGCGTGATCGGCCAGCACCCCGACGCGGTCGCCGCCCGTTTCCAGACCCGCCGCGCGCAGGACCGCCTCCTCACCCGCGTACTGCTCGAGGCATCCGCGCCCACCGCACGGACACTCCGGCCCGTCCGGACGCACGGGCACATGGCCCAGCTCGCCCGCGAAACCCCGTGTCCCGCGCAGCAGGCGCCCGTCCACGACCACCGCCGCGCCGATGCCGATCTCCGCCGACACGTGCAGGAAGTCGCGGGCGGTCGGCTCGCCGAGCCAGAGTTCGGCCAGGCCACCGAAGTTGGCCTCGTTGTCCACGGTCAGCGGCAGCTCGGCGGGCAGCAGCGCACCGAGGTCCGTGTCGTGCCAGTCGAGGTTGGGGGCGCGCACCACGGTCCGGGCGTCACGTGCCACCAGGCCGGGCACGGCGACCGCGAGGCCCGCGGGCCACAGTCCCTCGCGCTCGGCCTCGGCGACGACCTGACGGACCAGAGCGGCCAGTTCCCTGATCACGGGCCCGGGGGGCCGGCCGCGGTTCGTGCCGTGCCGCACCGCACGGGCCCGTACGTCTCCACGCAGATCGACCGCGCAGACCGCCAGGTGATCGACACCCACCTCCGCGCCGATTCCGGCGGGTCCGCGCCCGCTGACCGCGAGCGCCGAGCCGGGACGTCCTACCCGGCCGGGACGTTCGGGGCCGAGCTCTTCGAGCAGTCCGGAACGGATCAGCTCGTCGACCAGCGTCGAGACGGCCGCCCGGGTCAGACCGATGTGCGAGGCGACGGCGGCACGCGACAGCGGCCCCTCGGCTCTGACGGCGTGCATGACCCGGGCGAGGTTGCGACGGCGCATGCCCTGCTGGGTGTCGGGCAGCCTACGGCCGGAACCGGTCGGGTGGGCTTCGTGCAGCGGTGCGGTCATGCCTCCGTCAGTCCTCGTCCGGCCGGTCCCCGTGGGGGCTGTCCTGGTCTGCGCGCGGTCAGTTCCTGTTCGACTCCCGTTCAAGCAGCGGGGCCGCGTCGGAGAGTACCCCGGCGATCCTCGCGAGTGTCCGCTCGTCCCGTTCGACGGCGTCGAGCACCGGGCCGTGGGCCGTGCCCCAGCGCCGGGCGACCGCGGCCGGGTCCTCGCCGGTCAGCAGGCCGGCGGCCTGCGCGGCGGCACCCAGCGCGACCAGCTCCCTGGCCTCGGGCACCTGGACCGGACGTCCCGACAGCCGGCGTACGGTCTGCTGCCAGGCCGTGCCCCGGGCACCCCCGCCGATGAGGAGCAGCGGTGCCGAACGATCGGCGTCCGCGTCGAGCACCAGGTCCAGGGCGCCGAGAAGCGAGTGGACCGCGCCGTCGTAGGCCGCCTGGAGGAGCTGCCCGCCCGTCGTGTCGTGCCGCAGCCCGTGCAGCAGCCCCGAGGCGTGCGGCAGGTCGGGGGTGCGCTCGCCGTCCAGGTAGGGGAGCAGGGTCACGCCCGCGCCGGGTTCCACGGCCTCGCGGTCGAGCCCCAGCAGGGCCGCGACACGGTCGACGGCGAGGGTGCAGTTCAGGGTGCAGGCGAGCGGGAGCCAGTCGCCACGCGCGTCGGCGAAGCCCGCGACGGTACCGGTGGGATCGGCGGGGCGGCGGGTCGAGACGGCGTACACGGTGCCCGAGGTGCCGAGGCTCAGCACCGCGGTACCGGGGCGCAGCCCGAGGCCGAGGGCGGCGGCCGCGTTGTCACCGGTGCCGGCGGCGACCAGCGTGCCCCTGGAGAAGGGCAGCTCGTCGCGGGCGTGCACGGTTCCCGCCACCTCGCCCGGCCGGACGACGCGGGGGAGCAGGGCGGGGTCGAGGCCGATGTGCGCGAGGACCTCGTCGTCGTACGCCTCGGTCCCGGACGCCCACCAGCCGGTGCCGGAGGCGTCGCCGCGGTCGGTCGTGGCCTCTCCGGTGAGGCGTTCGGTGAGGTAGTCGTGCGGCAGGCGTACGGCGGCGGTGGCCCGGACGGCGTCCGGCTCGTTCTCGGCCAGCCACGCCCATTTCGTGACCGTGATGGACGGGCCGGGGACGGTGCCGGTGCGCTCCGCCCAGGCCTTCGTACCGCCCAGCTCGTCGATCAGCCGACGGGCCTGGGGCGCCGAGCGCACGTCGTTCCACAGCAGCGCCGGGCGTACCGGATCGCCCTGGGCGTCCAGCGTGACGAGCCCGTGCTGCTGGCCGCCGATCGAGACCGCCGCGGCCTCGCGGGCCGCGTCACCGCACTGGTGCAGCGCCTCGCGGAGCGCGTCCCACCACTGCCTCGGATCGCTCTCACGGCCCGCTCCGGTGGAGACCGTGTGCGGCGCCTGCCCGCTCGCCACCACCCGTCCGGTCGATGCGTCGACGACCAGGACCTTGGTGGACTGGGTGGATGTGTCCACCCCGACGACGAGCGGACCCTCGGCTGCTGACATCGGGCTCTCCCTCTTCCGCGGCTCCGCGGGATCTGTCCTGGTGGTGGGCTTTTGGACCGGCGCGGCCCAGGTTTCACACTTCGTCTCTTCCCAGAGACGCCTTCGCATACTAATTTGTTAACCGCCATGACGAAATAGTCGGAGCTAACGAGGAGCCGCGACATGAACTACCAGCCCACCCCCGAGGACAGGTTCACCTTCGGCCTGTGGACCGTCGGCTGGCAGGGAAGGGACCCGTTCGGCGACGCCACCCGGCGCGCCCTCGACCCGGTCGAGTCGGTGCAGCGCCTGGCCGAGCTGGGCGCCTACGGCGTGACCTTCCACGACGACGACCTCATCCCCTTCGGATCGTCCGACAGTGAGCGCGAGTCGCACGTCAAGCGATTCCGTCAGGTTCTGGACGCGACCGGCATGCGGGTGCCGATGGCCACCACCAACCTCTTCACCCACCCCGTCTTCAAGGACGGCGCGTTCACCGCGAACGACCGGGACGTACGCAGGTACGCGCTGCGCAAGACGATCCGCAACATCGACCTGGCGGTCGAGCTGGGAGCCCAGACGTACGTCGCCTGGGGCGGCCGTGAGGGCGCCGAGTCCGGCGCGGCCAAGGACGTACGCGTCGCTCTCGACCGCATGAAGGAGGCCTTCGACCTCCTCGGCGAGTACGTGATCGCGCAGGGATACGACCTGAAATTCGCGATCGAACCGAAGCCGAACGAGCCGCGCGGTGACATCCTCCTGCCCACCGTCGGTCACGCGCTCGCGTTCATCGAGCGGCTGGAGCGCCCGGAGATGTACGGCGTGAACCCCGAGGTCGGCCACGAGCAGATGGCCGGGCTCAACTTCCCGCACAGCATCGCGCAGGCACTGTGGGCGGGCAAGCTCTTCCACATCGACCTCAACGGTCAGACCGGCATCAAGTACGACCAGGACCTGCGCTTCGGGGCCGGCGACCTGCGCTCCGCGTTCTGGCTGGTCGACCTCCTGGAGAGCGCCGGATACGCGGGACCCAAGCACTTCGACTTCAAGCCGCCGCGCACCGAGGACCTCGACGGTGTGTGGGCCTCCGCGGCGGGCTGCATGCGCAACTACCTGATCCTGCGGGAGCGGTCGGCCGCCTTCCGCGCGGATCCCGAGGTCCAGGAGGCGCTGCGCGCCTCACGCCTTGACGAACTGGCGCAGCCCACCGCGGCGGACGGTCTGCAGGCGCTGCTCGCCGACCGGGCGGCCTTCGAGGAGTTCGACGTCGAGGAGGCGGCCGCGCGCGGCATGGCCTTCGAGCGGCTCGACCAGCTCGCCATGGACCACCTGCTCGGCGCCCGGGGCTGATCGACGCCTCGGCGAGGCGCGAGGCCCGCTCCCTGTGTGGCGGGCCCGCGCCTTCCTGCGGGTATCCGGCGTACCTCCTTGCGGAAGCCCGGTACGGATCCCTGCGGGAATTCCCCGGAATCATGCGGTCCGTGGCATGAGTCCGTATCAACCTTCGCGCGGGGCTCGCCCTGCGACCGGTTCGAGGTGACTCTGGACGGTATGGCCACGCCGCCCTTACCGCCCCGGCCCCCTCGGCCGCCGGGTAACACACCACCTCCGGGAGGTGGTGGCTTCGGTCCGCCGCCCGAAGGCTACGTGCCCTCGTCCGGTGCCTACGGATACCCTTCGAGAGGTCACGTCCCCCCGTCACATGACGGTGGAGGCGGGCAGCCCCCACCGCCACCTCCGCCCGCGCCGCCGGGTGGTCCTGGGGGGCATCGTGGAGGACGCCGCCGTAGCCCGCTGTTCCTGGTCCTCGTCGCGGTCGTGGCCCTCGCAGCCGTCGTCGTCGTGATCCTGTTGGCAGGCGGCGGCAGCGACAAGCACGACAAGAAGGGGCCCGCCGAGAGCAGCGGCGGCACGAAGAGGTCCCCCTCGCCCTCGTTGCGCATCCCGTCCGAGCTGCCCAGCGAGCTGCCTTCAGGTCTGCCCTCGGAGTTGCCGTCCAGGCTGCCGAGCGGCCTGCTCAGCGATCTGCCGAGCGGTCTCCAGTCGCTTGTCCCGGATCTGGCCGACGACGAAGTGCCCTACTACATGCTGGGAACGGGCGACTGTTTCGACACCAGCGCGGCGCGGCCCGGGCAGGCCGCCAAACGCCCTTGCGGCGCGCCGCACGACGCGGAAGTCGTCAAGGTGGGCGAGCTCGACGGCACCTACTCCACGGACGCCGCACTCAAGAAGGCCGCTTCGGCCCTCTGCGCTGCACCTCTGGAGCGCAAGGCGGCACAGCAGTCGGCGGGCACCGTCCGCGGCACCCTCGTGCAGTACCCGGATTCCGGCACCTACAGGACAGGCATCGACAAAGTGGCCTGCAGCCTGGCCGCGGACCTCGGCGACGGCACGCACCGGCTCACCGCACCACTGACATGACCGGCACGCGCGCGTGGCCGCCGTTCGCGCCCCACGCGCGCGTGCCGTACGAAACGATCCTGGCGTCGGAGCCCGCGGGGACGCCGAGCACGTAGGCGGCCTCGACACCCGGGCGCGCGGGCGTCATCCGTCCGCCGAGACACCGCGCGGGTCTCCCACCGCCGTCGCGAAGGCCGTGGCAGGGTCCCCGACCGCCTGTCCCACGGGCGTCCAACAGCCACGGACCTCGCGATAGGGCCACCACCGGCCGTCCTGCCCCAGACGGAGCTGGACCGGCGCGCCGGCCACGGTCCAGCGGTTGCCGGACGCGATCAGCGACGGCCGTTCGTCCTCGTCCCAGGCGGACGCCAGCGCGGCACGCGCGCGTGCGAGTGCCTCCGCCCCCACGATCCACTCGTCCTCCAGCACGGACAGGGCCACCGCACCACCGAACTGCCAGGCACGCACGGCGAGCGTCATTCCCCGGCCGTCCCGCCCCGATCCGCGGGCGAGCCGCTCGGAGATCGGTGTGTCCGGGTGGGCCGCCGCGAGACGGACCGCGTCCTGCTCCAGCGTCAACTCCCCCTCCGGCGGGTGTGATCCATGGCCCGGTCCGACCGCCCGGGCCAGCAGTCGGTACGCCTCGACGGCCGTCGCCATGGCCAGGAACTCCAGGGCGGGCGGGTCGACGCCGGCCGCCGGCGCGGCACCGGTGTCCAGGGAAGGCGGTCGTCCGGGCTCTTCGGGCAGTGCGGGAAGGGCAGGCAGGGGAGGCAGCATGTCACCGGCCGCGTACGCCTCGGCGGCGGCCACGTCTTGCGCGGAGTCCGGCACCAACTGGGGATGCCGGTCCCGCGCGTTCGTCTCGCCGGCGGTGCTGCCGCGCCGTTGGAGTTCTTCGAGCAAGGTCCGTTCGGCGCGCCCGCGCAGGAGCAGCAGGGTGAACGGATCGAGGTCCAGCAGACGCGCCATCTGGTAACAGAGCGCCGACGTGTGCGCGCAGTGGTCCCACGCTCCGCAGTCGCAGGCGGCCTCAAGGTCGCCGAGCCCCGGGAGCAGTTCGACGCCCGCGTCCGCCGCGTCCTCGACCAGGTGCGCCGGCATGTCCCGGTCGAGAAGCGCCGCGACGTGTCCGGCCCGTTCGGCGGTCATGTCGAGGAAGCGGTCCCACCGCTCATCGGCCAGTTTCTGAACCAGCACGTCGGCCCGGTGCGTGGTCCGGTCGCGATCCCGGACGACGGCCGTAATGCGTCCCGGACGCACCGACACGGAACCCACCGCTCCCGCGCGCGCGAGCCCGCGGCCCGCCTTCAGCTGTCCGGAGTCCAACGCGGCGTCCTCCAGCGCCTTCACCCAGGCACGACCCCACCACGTACTCGCGAAGGCCCGCCCGCGCGAGGGGGGCAGCGCCGCGAACGTACGCTCCTTGTCGCCTTCCGTCATCGTGTGTCCCCTCGCAGTGCCACCAGTTCGGCCAGTTCGGCGTCGGTCAGTTCCGTGAAGGCCGCCTCCCCGGCGCCCAGGACCGCGTCGGCCAACCGCTGCTTGCGCCGCAGCATCTCGGCGATGCGGTCCTCGATGGTTCCCTCGGCGATCAGCCGGTGCACCTGTACGGGCCGGTTCTGGCCGATGCGGTACGCGCGGTCCGTGGCCTGTGCCTCCACCGCCGGGTTCCACCAGCGGTCGTAATGCACGACATGCTCGGCCCGCGTCAGGTTCAGGCCCGTTCCCGCGGCCTTCAACGACAGCAGGAAGACGGGGATCTCGCCCTCCTGGAAGCGCTGCACCATCACCTCGCGCTCGTTCACGGGTGTCCCTCCGTGCAGGAACCGGGTCGGTACACCCCGTGCCGCGAGATGGCGCTCGATGAGGCGCGCCATCCGCACGTACTGGGTGAAGACCAGGACGCTCGCGCCCTCGGCGAGAATGGTGTTGAGCAGTTCGTCCAGCAGCTCCAGCTTCCCGGACCTGCCGGGGATCCTCGGCGGGTCCTCCTTGAGGTACTGCGCCGGGTGGTTGCAGATCTGCTTCAGGCCGGTGATCAGCTTCACGATCAGTCCGCGCCGCGCCATGCTGTCCGCGCCCGAGATCTCCGCGAGTGTCTCGCGCACCACCGCCTCGTACAGCACCGTCTGCTCCGCCGTGAGTGAGACGGCGCGGTCGGTCTCGGTCTTGGGCGGCAGTTCGGGCGCGATGCCGGGATCCGACTTGCGGCGTCGCAACAGGAAGGGCCGGACCAGCCGGGCGAGCCGCTCGGCGGCCGCCGGATCCTGACCACCCTCGACGGCCTGCGCGTACCGCGTCCGGAACGAGCCGAGACTTCCGAGCAGACCCGGTGTCGTCCAGTCCAGGATCGCCCACAGCTCCGAGAGACCGTTCTCCACCGGCGTGCCGGTCAGTGCCACGCGCGCGCGTGCGCCGATGGTGCGCAGGGCCCGGGCCGTCGCCGAGTAGGGGTTCTTCACGTGCTGCGCCTCGTCGGCGACGACCATGCCCCAGGAGACCTCGCCGAGCCGGGCCGCGTCGAGCCGCATCGTGCCGTACGTGGTGAGCACGAACTCCCCGCCGCGCAGACCCTCCAGGCTGCGCGCGGAGCCGTGGAAGCGGCGCACCGGTGTACCCGGGGCGAACCTCTCGATCTCGCGCTGCCAGTTGCCCAGCAGTGAGGCCGGGCAGACCACGAGGGTGGGCCCCGCGGCCGAGTCGTCGGTCTGCCGGTGCAGATGCAATGCGATCAGCGTGATCGTCTTGCCGAGGCCCATGTCGTCGGCGAGACAGCCGCCCAGTCCCAGGGAGGTCATCCGGGCGAGCCAGGTGAGACCCCGCAGCTGGTAGTCCCGCAGTGTCGCGCGGAGTGCGACGGGCGGGCCGACCGGCTCCTGCGCCTCCGGGTCCGCCAGCCGCTCCCGCAGCGTCTCCAGCCACCCCGACGGTCGTACGTCGACCCTGCGGCCGTCGACCTCCGTGGAGCCCGTCAGAGCCGCGCTCAGCGCGTCGATGGGTGTGACCTTGCGGTCCTGGAGCGCCCGCGCGCGGCGCACCTCGTGCGGGTCCACCAGGACCCACCGGTCGCGCAGCCGCACCATGGGACGGTTCGCCTCGGCGAGCAGGTCCAACTCCTGCCGGGTGAGCTGTCGATCGCCCAGCGCGAACCGCCAGTCGAAGGTGAGCAGCGCGTCGGTGGACAGAAAGGACGGCGTGTCCGGCGAGATCTTCCCCGGCCTCCGCCCCTCGTCGGCCGGACCGACGACCGCGCGGGTCGTCAGTTCGCGTGCCGGCCCTTTCGGCCAGTGCACGTCGACGCCGGCGAGCCCCAGCAGACGCGCGCCCTCACCGAGGAGTTCGGTCATCTCCTCGTCCCCGAGTTCCACCGCGTCTGGGACCGCCGCCGAGAGCAGCGGCGTGAGCGGCTCCCAGGCGTGGGCCGCGCGGCGCAGGGCGAGCAGGACGTCCATCCGTGCTCGCGGGCCGAACCCCGACGCACCGGCCCAGACCGCGGAGGCGTCCGCGACGACTCCGGGATCACTCACGCTGTGCACCTGGAGCACCCCGCGGAACAGCACCCGTGTCCCGTCGGCCTCGACCGACGCCAGGCCCGGGATCTCGACGCGCAGCGAGAGGCGTACGCCCGCGTCGTGACCCGCGGCGACGTCGGCCGCCCATGCGCGCTGCCGCGGCACGTGTTGTGGTTCCTGAGCCGCGAAGGCCGGGCCGCCCGCGGCGAGCGACGCGGCGGGGGAGCGGGGCAGTGCGTCGGCCACGGCGTCGAGGAAGGCGCCCAGCAGCCGCCCCGGGTCGGGCAGCCGCGGCGGCTCGACGTCATCCACCGGCGCGGCGTGCGCCTCGGGTGGCATCGCGGCGGCGAGCTCGCGCAGCCGCTCCAGGTCGTCGGCGCGCAGTGGCCCCGCGCGCCACGCGTCGTGGTCGTCGCCGGTCAGCCCCGGCAGCAGCAGCCCCCGAGCGGCGAGCTGGAGGGCGAGGACGGACGCGGCACCCCAGAACGCGGTCGCCCGGTGGGGCCGCGCGGCGGCACGCGCGCGTGTGAGGACCGGCAGGGCGGCCCGGACGGGGACTTCGACGGCGGGTACGGTCACCACCTCGACACCCCCCTCTCCAGGGAGTACGACAGTCAGGTCCCGCGGGGTGCCCGAAGCCACCACCGGAGGGACGTCACCCTCGGGCCGCCAGAAGACGACCCTCCCGGTGCGGGCGGGTTCGGCGGGCATGAACACGGCACAACAGTGGGCCAGTTCGGAGATCTCGGCGGGCGTGGCCGCAGGAATTCTCTGCACGGCGATGACGTATTCCTCAAATTTGACTACTGGCTCGGAGCCGCCGAGGGTACAGCACTCCGGCCGCGTGGACAGGTACCCCGCCGAGCCGAAGCGGCTGCCCACGCACCGGGGGTGCAGGGAACCCCCTGCGCGCGCGGGGAAAGACCCCCTACGTATTCGGGTGATGGCGCCATGGCTGCCGACGGGTGCCGATTCGTACGTTTCATCAGGTCGGCCCATGCCTGAGAGAACCGGAGACCCACCATGCCCGACACCGCCGCAGCCGTCGCGGAACACCCTCCGGGGGCAGCCGTCGGGCAGTCACCGGGAAGCGGGTTCGCGCCGCTCCTGCGCGTCGTCAGGAATCAGGGTCTCCTGGAGCGCCGCCGCGACTGGTACGCGTTCACGATCACCGTGAACGCGCTCTTCCTGACCGCGATCGTGACCGGCGTCGTCCTGCTCGGCGACACGTGGTGGACGACGCTCCTCGCCCCGCCGCTCGCCGTGTTCTCGGCCCGGACGGCCTTCATGGGCCACGACGTCGGTCACTCACAGATCACCGCTGGCAAGAGGGCCGGCCGCCTGATCGGCCTGCTCCACGGCAACCTGCTCCTGGGAATGAGTTACGGCTGGTGGAACGACAAGCACAACCGTCACCACGCCAACCCCAACCATTCGCGGAGCCGTCCTCACCGACTGGTTCCTCGGCGGCCTCAACTACCAGATCGAACATCACCTGTTCCCGAGCACGCCCCGGCCCCATCCGAGGCGCGCCCAGCCGCTGGTACGGGCACACTGTCGGGAGCGAGTTGGGTATCCCCTATGCGAAAACCGGACTCGTCGACTCCTACCGGCAGGCCCTGAGCCACATGGACGAAGTCGGTGAGCCGCTCAGGGCCGGGTAGGCGCGGAGTCGATCGGGGGCGCGTGCGGGAAGGGCTCAGGGGTGAGCGGGGAAGCGCCTCAGGGGTGAGTGGGGGAGCGCCTCAGGGATGTCTCAGGGTCGCGCACCGGAACCGAGGACGGCGCGGACCCGTTCTCAGGACAGAGAGCGGCAGTAGCCGCGAAGGAGGCGACACATGTCGAAGAACGCGAAGATCGCCGCAGGGGGTGTGGCGGTCGGCCTCATCCTGCTGATCTGGCTGCCCTGGTGGGCCGCCTTCCTGATCGTGGTGGGGGTGCCGGCGGCCGCGTACCTGACGCTGGATCCCTCGCAGCGGCGCCGGCTGCGCCGTATCACCCGCAAGGAGCTCGGACGCTGAGCGCTGCCGGCCCGGTGTGCCCTCGCCGGGCGTAGACGGAGAGACGGTCATGCCGCCACTCGCGGACCCGACGGGCGTACGGCCCGCGGGCGGCGGCACGCACCGTTCGCGGTGGTCGCGCGGCGTGGCCGTTCAGCTGGGGCGGACGGCCATCTTGTCGAGGGCTTCCAGAAGACCCGGCAGTTCGGGACCGCGCCCCACAGGCAGGACCTCGCCGGGTTCCTCGTCCAGGAGGACGAACGCGATGTCGTCGGTCCGGGCGACCATCGACCATCCCGGGCCGTCCGCCCGCAGGGTGCGGGCGTCGCCGGTGGCGAACGAAGAGCGGACACGGCCGAGCGGCGGCGGCGTGTCCACGTAGGACCGCGCCTCCGCGAGCACCCGGCGTACGCCGTTGCGCCCCCTGCCGTCGGTCGCGGAGCCGTCCTGAGGGATGCTCTCGTCCTGAGTTCCGTCCTCCGCCCGAGTCCTGCTCTCCGCCGTGACGAACTCGTCGTCGTCGATCTGTTCCCGCCACGTCGCCCACTGCAGGGCGATCTCGTCGGCGCCGAGTCGCCGTTGCGCCGGTCCCCAGTCGGTGGTGTCCGGGGGGCTGAGCGGCGCCCGCTCCGCGAGATCGGGAGCGGGGTCGTGCGGGGCGGGAACGCCCGGCGCCGCGACGGCGACCGCGAGGGGCCAGCCCGGCAGCGCGCAGACGACCGTCCGCTCGTCGGGGGACAGTTCGTGCTCCATGCCGCAGTCCCAGGACGCGATGGCGACGGCGACCAACGAGACATCGTCGATGACGACCGTCCACCGCGCGCCGTCGCCGTCCTGACCGAGCACGATTCCGTACCCGTCCGCCAAGGGCGCCAGGTCGAGCGCCGCGCAGGCCTCCGGGTAGTCGTCCCCCAGCACGCTCGGGAACTTCGCGGGCGTCAGCAGCACCGCCGTCAGCACATAGAGCGCGTCGTCGTCCCCGGTGGCGACGGCGTCCTCGTCCGTCCCGGCCATCCCAACCTCCCCATCGCTACGTTCGTCGGCGCACCCTAGTGCGACCGGAAGGTGCTTGTCACGGGCCCGAAGCCCACGCGGAGCTGCAGTTATCCGGCTGGACAGGGGCGAAACGACCGTAGTGGCGCCTCGCCGTCATCCCGCCGGCAGACCGAGCAGCGTCCGCGCCACGGTACGGGGTGACTCGTCGCGCTCGCGGGCCAGGGCGATGACGGCGCGGCAGGCCAGTTCGTTCACCCCGAACGACAGGGCCTCGGGAGACACCCAGGTCGCGGCCTCGTCGATCAGCTCCTGGTCGTCCTCCGCGCACGCCGACACGTATACCGCGGCGGCCTCGAACAAGTTGTGCGCACGTTTCTCGGGGCGCTGTTTCGCGGACCGCCGCCCCTCGCTCTCCTCGGCCGTCCTGGGGCCCCACAACACGCGGAATCTGGCGAACATGCCGGACATCGGACCGCCTTCCCCTGCGGGCTCGTCATCGCTGACCGTTCGTATGCTGCTACTCAACGTAGAGTTGGAACCTCGGTGGCAGAAGGGGGACGGCCCGGTGAAGCGCTACGAGCGGCTCGAACAGATTCGGCGGATGGACCCGCGCGAAGAGGCGTCGGAGATCTACCGGCTCACCTCCGTCCACGAATTCCCGTGGGACCTCGCCCGCGCCCTCGAACTGGCCCTTTATCGCACGTACGCCGTCCCCGCCATCGGCCGGCTCCTCGCCGAGACGGCGGAACTCACCGACCGCCCCCAGAAGCGGTACGACGACACCGCGCTGCTTCTGGACGCCGTCGTCGAGCACGGCTTCGACTCCGAGGCGGGGCGTAGCGCGATCCGCCGCATCAACCAGATGCACCGCGGCTACGACATCAGCAACGCGGACATGCGGTACGTGCTGTGCACCTTCGTGGTCGTGCCCAAACGGTGGATCGACGCCTACGGGTGGCGCAGGATGTCACGCCACGAGATCGTCGCGTCCGCCGTCCATTACCGCACTCTGGGACGGCGTATGGGCATCGAGGGCATCCCGGAGACGTACGAGGAGTTCGAGGCCTGTCTAGACGCCTATGAAGAGGCCCATTTCGGGTGGGACGAGGGCGCGCGCCGTGTCGCCGACTCGACCCTCGACCTGATGACCTCCTGGTATCCGCGTCCTCTCGCGCCCCTGCTGCGCGCCTCGACGCTCGCGCTGCTCGACGAGCCGCTGCTGCGGGCGTTCCGGTACGAGCCGCCGGGCGCCGACGGCGGCCCGTGTCTGCCTTCAGGGAGAACTGAGCGGCGAACTGGACGACTGGAAAGGACTGGAGGCCGCCGGTGTGCGCGTGGTGACCGTGCCCGGAGCGGGGCACAACATCATGTTCGACTGTCCCGACGCCTTCGTGGCCGAGGTCGCCGGGACGGTCTGACGCCTCAGCTCCGGTGCACGGCGAGTGCCAGGAAGCGGGCGTCCTCGTCGACGTACGACGTCATGTCCCATCCGGAACCCGCCAGCAGAGGGCCCAGGTTCGCCTTCGCGCGCAGATCGTCCGGCGTGATCCGGCGCCCCTGACGGGCCGCGAGCGCCGCCCGGCCGATCGGATGGAACAGCGCCAACGTGCCACCGGGCCGCACCACTCGCGCCAACTCCCGCAGATTCACCGCAGGGTTCGGCAGATGGGCGATGAGGCCCGCACCGAACACGGCGTCGAGAGAGCCGGTGCGCAGCGGCAGCGCCGCGACGTCGGCGAGCAGCAGTTGTCCCTCGCGGTCCCGCCCGGCCCGTACGGCGGCCATCAGCATCGCCGGGGTCAGGTCGGCCCCGATGACCGTCCCGGACGGCCCCACGGCCGCTCGCAGCGGCGGCAGCGCGCGCCCGGTGCCGCAGCCCGCGTCGAGTACCCGGTCGCCCTCGCGCAGGCCGAGTTCGGCCGCCGCCGCCGCGTACGCGGGCCCGTCGTCGGGAAACCTGACGTCCCAGCCGGCGGCGCGCGCCGTGAAGAACTCCTGGACGTGTGTGTGGTCGTCGCTCATGTTCCGCATGATCCCGCACCGACACTAAGGACGACGCTGCGCACACGTTCGAACGTGACGCGATCGCCCGCCTGCCTTTCTGTGTCATATTGCGGCACGTTTCGAAATGCGACCCCTTTGTGCGCCCCTGTCCGGACTAGCGTCCGTGGGCCATGGGACACCTGGACCACGCCGCCTTCGGCTGGCTGACCCCCGTGCTGTCGTACGCGATGGCTTGTACCGGCGCGGCTCTCGGGCTGCGCTGCACCGTCCGCGCGCTCGGCACGAACGGGCGTTCGCGCCGCAACTGGCTGCTCGCCGCGGCCTCCGCGATCGCCACCGGCATCTGGACGATGCACTTCGTGGCGATGCTCGGATTCAGCGTCGGTGGCACGGAGATCCGCTACGACGTCCCGCTGACCATCCTGAGTCTGCTTGTCGCCCTGGTCTTCGTGGGCGGGGGCGTCTTCGCCGTCGGGTACGGCCGCGACCGGGGGCGCGCGCTGGCGCTCGGTGGGCTCACCACAGGGCTCGGGGTCGCGAGCATGCACTACCTCGGGATGGCCGCGCTACGGCTGCACGGCTCCGTGCGCTACGACCCGATGCTCGTCGGGCTCTCGGTGGTGATCGCCGTGGTCGCGGCGACTGCGGCCCTGTGGGCGGGGCTCAACATCAAATCACCGGTCGCGGTCGGCGGTGCCTCACTCGTCATGGGAGGCGCGGTGAGCAGCATGCACTACACCGGCATGCTGGCGGTGAGCGTCCGCGTCAGCCCTTCCGGTGAGGCTCTTCCTGGGGCCACGGTGATGCAGTTCGTCTTCCCCCTCGCCGTCGGCCTCGGGTCCTACCTCTTCCTGACATCGGCGTTCGTCGCGCTGTCACCCTCGGCCCGGGAACGCGAGGCCTCCGCGGCGGCCCAGCGGCCGGTCGAGGGCGCCGCCCGCTAGCCACGGTCCCGGGCCGACCCGCCCGCAACGCCCTCGAAATCATTGAGTGAGGAGGCCATGCGTACACCCCGTACAACCCCCGCAGCCGGCGCCGAGTCGCCGTCCCAGGCTCCGGCGCGCGGTCGTCGTGCCCACGCCGGCCCGCCCGCCGAGGAGCACGGCGCCCTCGACGAGGACGCCGGCGGGACGGGATCCGAGGCGATATCGCGCCCCGAGGCGATCCCGCGTCGCTCGGGTCGGTGGAGTCCACGCCCCCGCACCGTACGCGCCAAGATCATCTGCCTGCTGATGGTCCCGGTCGTCTCCCTGTTCGCGCTGTGGGCCTATGCCACGGTGACCACCGCTCAGGACGTCGCGCGCCTGCGACAGCTGCAACGCGTGGACTCCATGATCCGGGTCCCGATCGACGACGCGGTCACCGCGTTGCAGGCCGAGCGGACGGCCTCCGTCCGCTACGCGACCGATCCGGACTCCGAGCGGCCGGGAGATCTCAGGACGCTCGCGGAACGCACCGACCGCGCGGTGGCCAAACTGCGGCTCGGGGACCACAACACCGTCGCCGACGGCGCCGATCTGCCCGCCGGGGTGGCCGCACGCCTGGGCTCCTTCGTCACCGGAGCGGAGGACCTGCGAACGCTGCGCGGCGCGGTACGAGAGCGTCGTACCGGCTGGGACGAGGCCTACGGGCAGTACACCCAGGTCATTTCGTCCGCCTTCGCGGTGACCGGCGCGCTCACCAGCGTCCAGGACCCGGGTCCGGGATCCGAGGCGCGCGTGCTCCTCGAGTTCTCCCGGGCGGGGGAGGCGCTCGCGCAGGAGGACGCGGTGCTGTCCGGCGCGCGCCTCGTGGGCACCCTCGACGGTGAACGACTGCGGCTGTTCACCGGAGCCGTGGCCACCCGCCGTGCGCTGACCGACGCGTCCGTCGGGGATCTGCGGGGGCCCGACCAGGCGTCCTGGCGGGACCTCATGCGCGGGAGCGCGTACGCCGACGTGGGCGCCGTCGAGGACAGGGCGCTCGCGTCCCGGCCGGGCGCCACCGCCGTCGCCGCCGCCCCGGAAGCCGACTGGAACGCCGCTCACGCGCGCGTACGCGACGCCATGCGCACCATCGAGGCCGACGCGGGCCGAGGCGTCGAGGGCCGGGCCTACCCGTTGACCCGCGGGCTGCGGACGCCCGCCGGAGCCGCCGTCCTGTTCGGTCTCGCCGCCGTCGCCGCGTCACTCGTCATCTCCGTACGCATCGGCCGCGGCCTGGTCGTCGAACTGGTGGCGCTGCGCAACAGCGCTCTCGAGATCGCCCGGCGCAAACTCCCCGACGCGATGCGCAAACTACGCGCGGGGGAGGAGATCGACGTCCGGGCCGAGGCTCCGGCAGGGCCGCCTTCCGAGGACGAGACCGGTCAGGTCGCGGAGGCCCTGGGCACCGTCCACCGGGCCGCCCTGCGCGCGGCGGTCGAACGCGCGGAACTCGCGAGCGGAATCTCCGGCGTCTTCGTCAACCTCGCCCGGCGCAGCCAAGTCCTCGTGCATCGCCAACTGAGCCTGCTGGACAGCATGGAGCGCCGGTCCGAGGACCCGGACGAACTGGGCGACCTCTTCAGGCTCGACCATCTCACGACGCGTATGCGGCGCCACGCGGAGAACCTCATCATCCTCTCGGGCGCGGCTCCCGGCCGGGCCTGGCGCATGCCGGTCTCCCTGACGAACGTGGTCCGTGCGGCGGTGTCCGAGGTCGAGGACTACGCGCGCGTGGAGGTACGGCAGTTCCCGGAGACGTCCGTCGTCGGCGCCGCCGTCGCCGACCTCACGCACCTCCTGGCGGAACTCGTCGAGAACGCGGCGCAGTTCTCACCGCCGCACACCCATGTCCGCATCACCGGTGAGCCGGTCGGCAACGGATACGTGGTGGAGGTCGAGGACCGGGGGCTCGGCATGGGCAAGGAGACGCTGGACGACGCCAATCGGCGCATCGAGGAGACGGAGACGCTCGACCTGTCCGACAGTGACCGGCTCGGTCTCTTCGTGGTCAGCAGGCTCGCCGCCCGGCATGCCATCAAGGTGCACCTGCGGACCTCGCCCTACGGAGGTACCACCGCGGTCGTGCTGCTTCCCACGGCGCTGCTGCAGTCGGGCTCGGCGGAAGGGTCTCCTCGCGGGGCGGACCTCGAAGGGCCCGCGGAACACGAGTACGCGCGCGTGCCGGCCGCCCCCGAAAGGGAGGCCGTCCAGGCGCCCGCCGAGCGGCCCGTCCTCGTGGCCCCCGTACAGGCAGCAGTCGAAGCCCCGGCGAACTCTTCGCCGGAAACACCGCCACCTGGAGTCACCACCTTGCGGCTGCACCGCCCCGCGGAGGCCCCCGACGGCGACGATGGCCTCCCCAGACGCGTACGGCAGGCCAGCCTGGCACCCCAACTGCGTGAGCAGCGACCGGAGGAACCGGTACACGTGCCCGGTCCCCGGAGTGAAGACACCCGCACTCCCGAACTCGTACGGGACCGTATGACCGCGTACCGCGACGGCTGGGCGCGCGGCAGTGGCCGGAAATCCGGGCCCGGCGGCACCTCGGCCCCCGATGCGGGTGGCGACAGCGGCGAAGGAGACCCCGCGTGATTCAGGACCCGAGCCTGCGGGCTGCCCAGAGATCCGGCGAGCTCGACTGGCTGCTGGACGACCTCGTGCTCCGAGTGGCCGAAGTACGGCACGCGGTGGTGCTGTCGAACGACGGGCTGGCGGTGGGCGCCTCCACCGGCCTCGTTCGCGCGGACGCCGACCATCTCGCCGCTGTCGCCTCCGGCTTCCACAGCCTGGCCAAAGGCGCGGGCCGTCATTTCGGCGCCGGAGGCGTACGCCAGACACTGGTCGAGATGGACGACGGCTTCCTGCTCGTGGCCGCGGCCGGCGACGGCTCGTGTCTCTCCGTCCTCACCGCCGCGACGGCCGACATCGGGTTGGTGGCGTACGAGATGGCACGGCTGGTCAAGCGTGTCGGCGAGCACCTCCACGCGCCTCCGCGCGCGGCTGCCCAGCCGCCCGCCGCCGGATCGGCCGAGGAGGGCCGATACGAATGAGCGAGGGCGCGGCGGGCAGCCAGTGGTACGACAACGAGGCGGGACCCCTCGTCCGCCCGTACGCGATGACGGGCGGCCGCACCCAACCGGGCCCCACCGGAGTGCGTTTCGACCTGATCGCCCTGGTCGGCCTGGACACGGGCGCCCCTGGATCCGACGACGACTCGCTTCTCGGGCCCGAACACCGCCATCTCATCGACCTGTGCCGCGTCGAGATCCAGTCGGTGGCCGAACTCGCCGCGGGCACCGACCTGCCGGTGGGCGTGGTCAGAGTCCTGCTGGGCGATCTTCTGGAACGGGGTCTCGTCACGGTCAGCCGCCCGGTTCCGCCCGCGCAGCTCCCCGACGAGCGGATCCTCCACGAGGTGATCGAAGGACTGAGGGCACTCTAGATGAACGATGCCGGCCCGGTTCGTACCCGCTTGTGCCCACATCCGGACCCCGAACAGTCGCGAGGCGGTCGCAACGGTCCATTAGCGATCCGTTCCCTCGCGGGGGAGGCGCAGTTGCCATGATGCTGACTTCGCGCACCCGCAGAGATGTTCCGAAAGCACCGAAGCGCCCGCCCCGCACCTGGGTCCCACCACACCGCGTGCGGACGGGCCATGCCGACCTTCGTCGGCACTCCCGAGGGAAGTGATCGATGGTCTCCGAGAACTCCGACGCCTCGGCCGCCGAGTCGTCCGCGCTGGCGTTGAAGATACTGGTCGCCGGCGGGTTCGGCGTGGGGAAGACCACCCTGGTGGGCGCGGTCAGCGAGATCCGCCCGTTGCGCACCGAGGAACTGCTGAGCGAGGCGGGCCAGTCGGTGGACGACACCGAGGGAGTGGACCGCAAAGCCACGACCACCGTCGCCATGGACTTCGGCCGCATCACCATCCGCTCCGGTCTCTCCCTCTACCTCTTCGGCACCCCGGGGCAGGACCGGTTCTGGTTCCTCTGGGACGAACTGTCGCTGGGCGCGCTCGGCGCCGTCGTCCTCGCGGACACCCGACGACTCGAGGACTGCTTTCCCGCGGTGGACTACTTCGAGCACCGGCACATCCCCTTCGTGGTGGCCGTCAACTGCTTCGCGGGCGCCCGGGCCTACGGAGCCCAGGACGTGTCCCGCGCCCTCGACCTCGACCGGGGCACACCCGTGGTGCTCTGCGACGCCCGTGACCGCGACTCCGGGAAAGAGGTGCTGATCCGACTGGTGGAGTACGCCGGGCGGGTGCACACCGCCCGGCTGCTCGACTCCGTCGGCTGAGGCATCCACGTCGCAGGAGGCCCAAGGACGAACGCCCTAGTCCGCCACCGCGGAGTAGGCGAGAATCTTGTCGATGCGCACGCGGACGAGGAGTTCGCCCGGGACGCCGTTGCGCCTGCCGAACTCCTCCGCCCGCTCCGCGCCCATGTAGCGGCCGCCGATGCGGGCGGCCCAGTGGCGCAACTCGTCAGGCTCCTCGGACAGTTCGGCCCGGCCCTCCAGTACCACGAAGCCGAACGGCGGCCGGTCGTCGTCCACGCAGAGGGCGACTCGGCCGTCACGGGCCAGGTTCCGCCCCTTCACGGTCTCCTTCGATGTGTTGAAGACCAGGTCGTCGCCGTCCAGCAGGAACCAGATCGGTGCCACGTGCGGACTTCCGTCCGCCCGGACGGTCGAAAGTTTTCCGGTGCGGGTGCCGTCTGAGACGAACGCCCGCCACTGCTCGTCGGTCATCTTCTGTGCCATGCCCCCATCCTCCTTGCCCGGAGGGCGGCCGTGGGGAAGGCTGGCTGGTCGAATCCTCCGGTCAGGGGGAGTCACCACACGGGGAGACGGACATGGAGCAGAACACGGGACTCGGCTGGTTGCTGGACGATCTGACCGAGCGCGTCGAACACGTACGGCACGCGTTGGTGCTCTCCAACGACGGGCTGGTGACGGGTGCGAGCACGGGACTGCGACGCGAGGACGCCGAACACCTGGCGGCGGTCTCGTCAGGTCTGCACAGTCTGGCCAAGGGCTCGGGCCGTCACTTCGGCGCGGGTCAGGTACGCCAGACGATGATCGAGTTCGACGAAGCGGTGCTCTTCGTCACCGCGGCCGGCGACGGCAGCTGTCTGTGCGTTCTCAGCGCCGCGGAGGCCGACATCGGTCAGGTCGCCTACGAGATGACCCTGCTGGTGAACCGTGTCGGCGAACACCTGCGCGTGGACACACGCCAGCCGGAACGATCCCCCTCACTGGACTCCTGACCTGCGGAGACGGCGCTCGCGGCCGAGTTATCCACAGGCGCCCCGCAAGATCCCGCGAACCGGCTACGGTTTTTCTCGAAGCAAGCGCACACCGGCGCGAGCACCGTACTCCACGGGGGAGACCGCCATGTCCGGCAACACCATCACGCAGTCCGTCACCTTGTCCCTCGCCCGCGCCGCCCGGGAACTGGAGCTCAGGCGCGGCGAGTTCGACCTGGCCGTACACCTCGGACACGTACGCACGGTCCCCGACGAAGGGGGAGGCGGACGCCGGGTCACCCATGCGGAGATCGACCGCGTGCGTTCCCAGGACGGCTTTCCCGACTCGCTGCGAGAGCGCGTCAAGGCCGTCGGCACGGCAGAGGGCGCCGCCCTCATGGGCATCTCCACCGCCAGGTTCACGCGCCTCGCGCGCCTGGGCCTCGTGGTGCCGGTCAAGGTCTATCTGAACCGCTACCGGGCCGTGGTCTGGCTCTACCTCGCAGAGGACCTGCGCCGGTTCCCGACCGACAGGCAGAACGCTCCGCTGCTCAAGGGCCGCACGCCCGAGGGGCTCCGCGACCAGCTGGAGGCCGGCCTGGACCGCCGGCCCCGCAACTGGCGTGGCCGGAACATGGGATTCCAGCTGCGCCAGGCGGAAGGACCCTGGGCGAGGGCAGCGGTCGTGGCCTCCCTGCTCGACCCCGTCCAGGTGGAGGAGGTCGTCACATATCCGCACGAGCGCGCCTGCCTGGACCGCTTCCGCCCCGAACGCCCCTCCCACGGCGCACCGGACTCGCCCGCCGCGCGCATCGTCTCCCGGATCATGACAGCCGACGACCCTGACGAGATCAGCTGGCTCCGCGCCGACCTCGGTCAAGCCGTCGCGGAAGCACGGGAGACCGAGCCCGCACCGCGTCCGACGCTGCGGCCAGGGCCCGGCGTCGCCCCGGAACCGGCCGGATGGTTCTCGGAGGGTCCGCTCCCGGCGGCCGCCCGCCCGGCTCCTTCAGCTCCGGCCGCGCTCGCTCCGGCCGCCTCGGTGCCGGGAGTCGCCGGGCGGGGAGTCCCTGGGCCGGGCGTCTCTCCGACGGTGCCTTCGCGGCCGGAGACAGCCACCGCCGAAGACCTGCCCGAGGCCGGGGAACGCGGGCGGCAGCGCGGGCTGCTCGGCTGGTTGCGCCGCGGAAGCACCTGACAACCTGACGAGCTCGCCCACCATCTACAGCGCGCGGAACAGACCCTCCTGGACGACCGAGACGAGCAGGCGTCCCTTCTGGTCGTAGATGCGTCCTCGGGCAAGCCCCCGCCCGCCGGTTGCGATGGGCGACTCCTGGTCGTACAGGAACCACTCGTCCGCCCGGAACGGCCGGTGGAACCACATGGCGTGGTCGAGCGAGGCCATGTCGAAGCCGCGCGGACCCCACAACGGCTCCACCGGGATGCGGACGGCGTCCAGGAGGGTCATGTCACTCGCGTACGTGAGGGCGCACGTGTGGACGAGAGGGTCGTCGCCCAGCGGTCCCACGGCCCGCATCCACACCGCGCTGCGCGGCTCCGCGTCCTTGATCTCGTCCGGCGTCCAGCGCAGCCGGTCCACGTACCGGATGTCGAACGGCTGGCGGCGCGCCATGCGTTCCAACGCCTCCGGAAGTGTGCCCAGGTGCTTGGAGATCTCCTGCGGCAGCGTCGGCAGCGACTCGGGGTCGGGGACTTCGCGGGCCGGCGGCAGTTGGTGCTCGAACGTCCCCTCTTCGGACTTGTGAAAGGAAGCGGTCAGATTGAAGATCGTGCGCCCCTGCTGCACGGCGGTGACTCGCCGGGTCGTGAAAGAGCGCCCGTCCCGGACCCGTTCGACCTGGTACACGATCGGCACGCCCGGCCTGCCCGGACGCAGGAAGTACGCGTGCAGCGAGTGCACCGGCCGGTCGCCCTCCGTGGTGCGCCCGGCGGCGACCAGCGCCTGGCCCGCCACCTGGCCACCGAAGACACGCTGCAGCGACTCGTCCGGGCTGCGGCCACGGAAGATGTTGACCTCGATCTTCTCCAGGTCGAGCAGGTCGACGAGTCTCTCGGCTGGGTTCGTCATGCGGGGAATTCTCCTGTGCTCACAACTGGCCGACGTCGGTGACCTTGACCACGGCACGGCCCTCCGCGTCGGACGCCGTGAGGTCGACCTCCGCGCTGATGCCCCAGTCGTGGTCGCCGTTCGGGTCGGCGAAGGTCTGACGGACGCGCCACAGGCTGTTCTGCGGCTCCTCCACGATGGACAGCAGCTTCGGACCACGGGCGTCGGGACCGGTGCCGAGGTCCTCGTACTCGTCCCAGTACTTGTCCATCGCGTCGCCCCAGGCATCGGCGTCCCAGCCGGAGTCGGCGTCCATCGCGCCCAGTTCGCCGACGTTGTCGAGCGCGGCGAGTTCGACGCGGCGGAACATCGCGTTGCGGACGAGGACACGGAAGGCGCGGGCGTTCGCGGTGACCGGCTTGACCTGGTCGGCCTTCTCCTGGGCCTCCTCGGCCGTCATCTCCTCCGGGTTGGCGAGCTGCTCCCACTCGTCCAGCAGGCTGGAGTCGACCTGGCGCACCAACTCACCCAGCCAGGCGATCAGATCCTCCAGGTCCTCGGACTTGAGGTCGTCCGGGACGGTGTGTTCGAGGGCCTTGTAGGCGCTGGCCAGGTAGCGCAGGACAATGCCCTCGGTGCGCGCGAGCTCGTAGAAGGAGACGAACTCGGTGAAGGACATGGCGCGTTCGTACATGTCACGGATCACGGACTTCGGCGACAGCGGATGGTCGCCGACCCACGGGTGGCTCGTGCGGTAGGTGTTGTAGGCGTGGAAGAGCAACTCCTCCATCGGCTTCGGGTATGTCACGTCCTGGAGCCGCTCCATACGATCCTCGTACTCGACGCCGTCCGCCTTCATCGCGGCCACGGCCTCGCCCCGCGCCTTGTTCTGCTGGGCCGCGAGGATCTGCCGCGGATCGTCCAGCGTGGATTCCACGACGGACACCATGTCGAGCGCGTACGACGGGGACTCGGGGTCCAGGAGGTCGAACGCGGCGAGCGCGAACGTCGACAGCGGCTGGTTGAGCGCGAAGTCCTGCTGCAGGTCGACGGTGAGGCGCACGATGCGGCCCTCGGCGTCCGGCGTGTCCAGCTTCTCGACGATGCCGCCGTCGAGAAGCGAGCGGTAGATCGCGATCGCCCGCCGGATGTGCCGCAGCTGCTGCTTGCGCGGCTCGTGGTTGTCCTCCAGCAGATGACGCATCGCCTCGAAGGCGTTCCCGGGCCGCGCGATGACCGACAGAAGCATCGTGTGGGTCACCCGGAAGCGGGAGGTGAGCGGCTCGGGTTCGGAGGAGATGAGCTTTTCGAAGGTGTTGTCCGTCCACCCGACGAAGCCCTCGGGGGCCTTCTTGCGCACCACCTTGCGACGCTTCTTCGGGTCGTCGCCGGCCTTGGCGAGGGCCTTCTCGTTCTCGATCACGTGCTCGGGAGCCTGACCGACGACGTACCCCGCCGTGTCGAAGCCCGCCCGTCCTGCGCGCCCCGCGATCTGGTGGAACTCACGGGCGCGCAGCGTGCGTACGCGATTGCCGTCGTACTTCGTCAGCGCGGTGAACAGCACGGTGCGGATGGGGACGTTGACCCCTACGCCCAGGGTGTCCGTGCCGCAGATGACCTTCAGCAGGCCGGCCTGGGCCAGCTTCTCGACCAGCCTGCGGTACTTGGGGAGCATGCCGGCGTGATGGACACCGATACCGTGGCGCACGTACCGGGAGAGGTTCTGGCCGAACTTGGTGGTGAACCGGAAATTGCCGATCAGCTCGGCGATCTGGTCCTTCTCCTCCCGGGTGCACATGTTGATGCTCATCAGCGCCTGCGCCCGCTCCACGGCCTGCGCCTGGGTGAAGTGGACGATGTAGACCGGGGCCTGCTTGGTCGCGAGCAGTTCGGTGATCGTCTCCGTCAGCGGAGTCAGCACGTACTCGTAGGACAGGGGCACGGGCCGGGTCGCCGAGCGGACCACCGACGTGGGGCGGCCGGTGCGCCGAGTGAGGTCCTTCTCGAACATCGAGACGTCGCCGAGCGTTGCCGACATCAGGATGAACTGCGCCTGGGGCAGTTCCAGGATCGGGATCTGCCACGCCCAGCCGCGGTCGGCCTCCGCGTAGAAGTGGAACTCGTCCATCACGACCTGCCCGACATCGGCGTGCTTGCCGTCCCGCAGCGCGATGGACGCCAGCACCTCGGCGGTACAGCAGATGACGGGCGCGTCGGCGTTGACGGAGGCGTCGCCGGTCAGCATGCCCACGTTCTCGGTGCCGAAGATCTTGCACAGCTCGAAGAACTTCTCCGACACAAGCGCCTTGATCGGCGCCGTGTAGAAAGTGACCTCGTCCCGGGCGAGCGCGGCGAAGTGCGCACCCGCGGCGATCATGCTCTTCCCCGAGCCGGTGGGGGTCGAGACGATCACGTTGGCCCCGGAGACCACCTCGATCAGCGCCTCCTCCTGATGGGGGTAGAGCGTGAGACCACGTTCCCCGGCCCACGACTCGAAGGCTTCGTAGAGGGCGTCGGGATCTGCGGTCTGCGGCAGCTGATCGATAAGGGTCACGCCCCCATCTTGCCTGTCGACCCGGTCGATGGGGGAATCGGATGTCCGGCCGAAGATCACGAACGCTACGCTGTGGCGCCGGCGAAGCGTCACCGTACGCGGGCAACTGGACAGCGGTACAAGTGGAATGGGGCGGGGAACGGCCATGATGGGACCAGCACACTCACTGTCGGGGGCCGCGGCCTGGCTCGGCGTCGGGGCAGCCGCCGCCGCCACCGGTCACACCATGCCCTGGCCGGTCCTCCTCGTGGGGGCCCTGATCTGCGCGGGAGCCGCGCTCGCCCCCGACCTGGACCACAAGGCGGCGACCATTTCGCGGGCCTTCGGGCCGATCTCACGAGGGCTGTGCGAGATCGTCGACAAGCTCTCGTACGCCGTCTACAAATCGACACGCAAGGCGGGCGACCCGCGGCGCTCCGGTGGCCACCGCACGCTGACGCACACCTGGCTGTGGGCGGTGATGATCGGCGCGGGGTCCTCGGTGATGGCGATCACCGGCGGTCGCTGGGCGGTCCTGGCGATCCTCTTCGTGCACATGGTGCTCGCGATCGAGGGGCTGCTGTGGCGGGCCGCGCGCGGGTCCAGCAGCGACGTCCTGGTCTGGCTGCTGGCCGCGACCAGCGCGTGGATCCTCGCCGGGGTCCTGGACAAGCCGGGCAACGGCTCGGACTGGCTGTTCACCGCGCCTGGCCAGGAGTACCTGTGGCTGGGCCTGCCGATCGTCCTGGGCGCGCTGGTGCACGACATCGGGGACGCGCTGACGGTGTCCGGCTGTCCGATCCTGTGGCCGATCCCGCTCGGCCGCAAGCGCTGGTACCCGATCGGGCCGCCCAAGGTGATGCGTTTCCGGGCCGGCAGCTGGGTCGAGCTCAAAGTCCTGATGCCGGTGTTCATGCTGCTCGGCGGGGTGGGCTGCGCGGCGGCGCTCAACTTCATCTGACCGACCGGGGGAGCGCCGCGTCCGGCGACGACGGCGCTCCCGCGTCCGGTGGACGTGGTCCTCGAGGGTCCGGCCAACGGGGCGCACGCGCGCCCGGCGGGTGCGGTGCTCGCGCGTCCGGTCGACGGCGCTCGCGCCCGCCCGGCGGTGACGCGGTCAGGGGCTCACGCCGTGTCCTTCTCGTCGCCGCCCTGCCCGGAGGTCCCGTAGCGCTTCTCGAACTGCGCGATCCGGCCCTCGGAGTCCACTGTCCGGGCCTTGCCGGTGTAGAACGGGTGGCTTTCCGAGGAGATCTCGACATCGACGACCGGGTAGCTCTCGCCGTCGTCCCAGTCGATGGTCCGCTCGCTCGTCGCCGTGGACCGGGTGAGGAAGGCGAATCCGGCGGCGCGGTCACGGAAGACGACCGGGTGGTAGTCGGGCTGCTTGTCCTGCTGCATGGGTGCTCCTTGCGGGGGAAGGGCAGGCCGGGAAGGGCCCGGTCAGCCGGACAGGGTGTCCTCGTCCACGATGTGCATCGCGGCTTCCTCGGCCGAGGCGGCGGCGCCGTCGATGCCTACGTCGGTGGCGATCAGCCCGCTCTCCCCGTCCTCGTGGGCTCCTTCGGCAGGGGCGACGAGACGGCCGGAGCGGGCGGTGCCCACCTCGTTGTCCAGGGGTTCGCCGTCGCCGCCCTCGTAGTCGCCGATGCCGTCACCGTCGGGCTCCGCGATGTCAGGCACCTCTTCCGCGAGGCGCTGGTCCAGGGTCTCGCCGCGCATGCGCTCGGAGGCGGTCACCCCGGAGTGCTCCACCGCCCACGGCCGCTCCGGCGGGGACCAGCCACGGTCGAGCGGGTCGCCCACACCGTCGGATTCCAGGGTGTCCTCGACGTCGAGCAGCCCCGCGTCGTCCTGCACCTCGGATCCGTCGGGCTGGTAGACGTCGTCTCCCCATCCGTCGGCGCTCTCCACGGGTACCTCCAGGTGATGCGGGTGAGCCCGGTCCCACCACGCTCGTCGGCGGGCACGGTCACTGGACACCGGCCCCGCCCCGCGCGAACCGGGTGGTTCCCGGACGCTCCCCGAATCGGTGCCGACATCCAGCCTTCCACTCCGGTTCGGCACCGCGCAACGCCACAGGCTCCGACGCGGGACGGACCCGTCCACGGATCGAGGCCCGAGGCACCGCTGCGACGGCCCTGCCGGACCGGCGCCGGCCGCGCCGGCGGGTCGCGCTCGCGCGCACCCGACCGCCATGGGGGCACGGCCCGCTCCCCCGTGGCGCGGGGCTCGGTCACGATCACCTCATCCGTGCCAGGACCTCCACAGAGCCGCGTAGGCGCCGTCCGCGGCGACCAGGTCGTCGTGACTGCCCAGCTCACTGATCCGGCCGTTCTCCACGACGGCGATGACATCCGCGTCGTGGGCGGTGTGCAGCCGGTGGGCGATGGCGACGACGGTGCGACCGTCGAGGACGCGCGCCAGCGAGCGTTCCAGATGTCGGGCCGCGCGGGGGTCGAGGAGCGAGGTCGCCTCGTCCAGCACCAGTGTGTGCGGATCGGCGAGGACCAGCCGGGCCAGCGCGATCTGCTGGGCCTGCGCCGGGGTGAGCGCCAGCCCGCCCGAACCGACCTCGGTGTCCAGACCTTCGCCCAGGGCCCCTGCCCAGCCGTCGGCGTCGACCGCGCCCAGCGCCGCCCACAGTTCGGCGTCGGCGGCTCCCGTCCGGGCGAGCAGCAGGTTGTCGCGCAGGGAGCCCACGAAGACGTGGTGCTCCTGGTTGACCAGGGCCACGTGGGTACGGACCGCCTCCGCGGGCATCCGCGAGAGTTCGGCGCCGCCGAGCGTGATGTGGCCTTCCCTGGGGGCGTAGATCCCGGCGAGCAGCCTTCCCAGGGTGGACTTGCCCGCACCGGACGGGCCGACCAGTGCGAGCCGGGTGCCGGGCGGGACCTCCAGGGAGACCTTCCGCAGTACGTCCACGCCGGCGCGGTAGCCGAATCGCACCTCGTCCGCGTGCACGTCGCGCCCGTCCGGCATCACCTCCGGATCACCGGCGGCCGGTTCGATGTCCCGGACGCCGACCAGCCGCGCGAGCGAGACCTGGGCGACCTGCAGCTCGTCGTACCAGCGCAGGATCAGGCCCACCGGGTCGACCAGCATCTGGGCGATGAGCGCGCCCGTCGTCAGCTGTCCCACGTCGATCCAGCCCTGGAGGACGAAGGCCCCGCCGATCATGAGGACCGAGCACAGGACCGTGACGTGGGTGAGGTTGACGACGGGAAAGAGCACCGAGCGCAGCCACAGGGTGTAGCGCTCCCAGGCCGTCCACTCCTTGATGCGCCGCTCGGACAGGTCGATGCGGCGTCGGCCCAGCCGGTGCGCCTCGACGGTGCGTCCGGCGTCCACGGTCTCGGCGAGGGCGGCGGCGACGGCGGCGTATCCGGCTGCCTCCGAGCGGTAGGCGGACGGGGCACGCTTGAAGTACCAGCGGCAGCCGACGACCAGCAGCGGGACGGCGACCAGGACCGCGGGCGCGAGGGGCGGGGCGGTGACGGTCAGACCGCCGATCAGCAGCACGACCCACACCACGCCGATGGCCAGCTGGGGCACGGCTTCGCGCATCGCGTTGGCGAGGCGGTCGATGTCGGTGGTGATGCGGGACAGCAGATCGCCCGTGCCGGCCCGTTCCAGAACCCCGGGTGGCAGCCCGACCGAGCGGATGAGGAAGTCCTCGCGCAGGTCGGCGAGCATGCGTTCGCCGAGCATGGCGCCGCGCAGCCGGACCTCGCGTACGAACACGGACTGGATGACGAGTGCGGCGAGGAACAGCGCGGAGGTGCGTTCCAGGTGGAGGTCTCGCGCGTGCTCCGAGACCCGTTCGACGACCGCGCCCAGCAGGTAGGGCCCGGCCATCGAGGCCACCACGGCCACCGTGTTGACGGTGACGAGCAGCAGGAAGGCCCGGCGGTGCCGTTGGAAGAGTTCGGTGACGTAGGCGCGTACGGTCGCGGAGGCGCCGACGGGCAGGGTGTTCGCCGTCGTCGGGGCCGCCGGGTCGTACGCCGGTGGCGCCAGGCCGATCATGCGGTTTCCTCGATTTCTTCCAGTTCGTCGATCTTGCCGGTCCTGCCGTCGAGATCGTCGATCCTGTCGAGCCCGTCCGTCGTGTCGTACGTGCCGACCCCCTGCCGTCCGCCTTCGGCGGCGGCCTCCTCGTCCGTCTCACGGGTCACCACCGCCCGGTACCGCGGTTCGCGGAGCACCAGCTCGCGGTGGACTCCGACGGCCGCCACCTCGCCCTCGTGGACGAGGACGACCCGGTCCGCGTGGTCCAGGAGCAGGGGTGAGGAGGTGAAGACGACCGTCGTTCGCCCGGAGCGCAGGGCGCGGACACCGTCGGCGATCCGTGCCTCGGTGTGCGAGTCGACAGCCGAGGTCGGCTCGTCCAGGACCAGCACGCCGGGGTCGGTGACCAGCGACCGGGCCAGGGCCAGACGCTGGCGCTGGCCGCCCGAGAGGGAGCGTCCGCGTTCGGTGATGCGGGCGTCCATCGGATCCTCGGCGTCCAGCGAGCCCTGGGTCAGCGCGTCCAGGACGTCGCCGCACTGTGCGGCGGCCAGCGCCGCGGCCGCGCTCACGCCGCCCGAGGAGGGCACGTCGAGCAGCTCACGCAGCGAGCCCGACAGCAGTACCGGGTCCTTGTCCTGGACGAGGACGGCCGTGCGCGCGGAGTCGAGCGGCAGATCGTCGAGCGGGACGCCTCCCAGGAGCACCGAGGTGCCCTCCGCGGAGGGATGGCCGCCCAGCCGCTCGGCGAGCACGCCCGCCGCGTCCGGGTCACCGCAGACCACGGCGGTGAGTCGCCCCGCGGGGGCGAGGAGTCCGGTGACGGGGTCGTACAGATCGCCGCCGGGCACCTCGGCCGAGCGTGAGCCGCCGCTGTCCGTGGCCCGTTCGAGGGACAGGACCCGGGCGGCGCGCTTGGCGGACGGGCGCGAGAAGGAGTACGCCATGGCGATCTCCTCGAAGTGCCGCAGCGGGTAGGTGAGCAGCATGACCGTGCTGTACACGGTGACCAGTTCGCCGACCGTGATCCGGCCGTCGCGGGCCAGGTGCACGCCGTGCCAGATGACGGCGATCATGAGCAGGCCGGGCAGCAGCACCTGGACGGCCGAGATCAGCGACCACATCCTGGCACTGCGCACGGCTGCCCGGCGGACCTCCTGGGAGGCGCGGCGGTAGCGGTCGAGGAACAGTTCCTCACCGCCGATGCCGCGCAGTACGCGCAGGCCGGCGACGGTGTCCGAGGCCAGCTCGGTGGCGCGGCCAGCCTTCTCCCGCTGGAAGTCGGCGCGCCGGGTGGCGCGGGGCAGCAGAGGCAGTACGGCGAGCGCCAGGACGGGCACGCCCACGGCGACGATCACGCCCAGCGCCGGTTGGTAGACGACCAGGCCCACGCAGACGAGGACGACGGTCAGCGCGGCCGCCGCGAACCGCGACAGCGCCTCCACGAACCAGCCGATCTTCTCGACGTCGCCGGTGGAGACGGCGACGACCTCACCGGCCGCGACGCGCTGTGTCAGCGCCGAGCCGAGCTGGGCGGTCTTGTGGGCCAGCAACTGCTGGACGCGTGCGGCGGCGGTGATCCAGTTGGTGACGGCGGCGCGGTGCAGCATCGTCTCGCCGACCGCGATGCCGACGCCGCAGAGCGCCATCAGCCCACCGGTCAGAGCGAGCCGCGTGCCCGATCTGTCCACGACGGCCTGTACGGCCAGGCCCACACAGAACGGCAGCCCGGCGACGGCGGTGAAGTGCAGCAGTCCCCAGGCGAGGGCCTTGAACTGCCCGCCCAGCTGATTCCGGCCGAGCCACCGCAGGAATCGGGGGCCGGAGCGTGCGTCCGGCACACCCGGGTCTGGATAGGGAAGGTCTTGAATCTGCATGACGTCCCAGTGGCTCGTGTAAGGGGTGGGTTCGGGGATGAGGGGAAGCCGTAACGTTTCGGCGACCAGGCCGGTCGTGGAGGCCGACAGCAAACCGTGAAAGGTTCGCGGCAGGGCACAGTCCGAGGCAAGCGGTTTTTTCCGGCGGGACAAGGTTTCGGCCCGTCCGGAGCGTCCCCACCGTGGACTGGCCCCGGCCCGACGACGCCCCCGGTCACGCACGCGTTCCGGGCCGCCGGGTGCGGGTCCGCGAGGACGTCATGTGCCCAAGGGGGCGGAGGGAAGGGGCTGTTCGTCCGATAAGTGGTGCGACGATGGAGCGCATGCGAAAGAACGGTGCGATGCGTACGGGGCTCGCCGCGGCGGCCTGTGGAGTCCTCGCGATGGGCCTTTCGGCATGCGGAGGTCCTGGCGGAGGGGGCGGCGCGGGCGAGGGGCGGGCCGGGACGGGCGGGAAGGCCGAAGGGGCCCCCGGGGACGGCGCCGGTGTCACGCGGATCCCGGAGGTCGGCGACCGGTTGCGGTCGCGCATCCCGGCCGACTCGCGTCAGGTCGTGGCCGTCTACGGCGCGGGCAGGAACTCCGCGGACTCGACCGTCGTTCTCTACACGAAGTCCGGATCGGCCTGGGACGCACAGCGCATGGGGAAGGCGCACAACGGGGCGAAGGGCTGGACCACGGACCATCACGAGAACGACCGGCGCAGCCCCGTCGGGGTGTTCACCCTCACCGACGCGGGCGGCGTGCTCCACGACCCGGGTGCCCTCCTGCCGTACGACCGGTCACAGACGTACCAGGCCCCTCGCGGCTGGGCGAAGTCCCACTGGCACGACTTCGACTATGTCATCGCCATCAACTACAACCGCCGCCCAGGTACCCCGCCCGGCGACCCGAGCCGCCCCCAGGGTCAGTCGAAGGGCGGCGGTATCTGGCTGCACCTGGACCACGGCAGCGGTACGTCGGCGTGTGTGAGCCTGCCGAAGCCGGCCATGGAGCGTCTGCTGCGCACGCTCGACCCGCGTGAGCACCCTGTCGTCGTGATGGGGGACAGGTCGGATCTGCGGGCGTAGTCACCCCGGCCATCCTGGGCGCGCCGCGACCTGGCGGCCCCGAGGGCCCATTGCGGGGTGCCCCGACTCCCCGTAGAACACCGCACATGAGAAGACGAATGGTCATGTCCATGCTCGCCGGAGCGTTTCTCGCGGCGAGCATGTGTCTCGCGACGGGCCCGGTCTCGGCGGCTCCCTTACCGAGCGCCGCTCCCCACGCTCCGAGCGCCGCTTCCCATGCCCCGGTCACCGCTCCCCACGTCCCGGCCGCCGCATTTCGCACCCGCGCTGCCGCCCCGGACGCGCCCGTCACCACCTCCCGGGCCCCCGCCCCCGCCCCCGCGGAGTTCGGTACCGACTGGCACGACCCCCTGACGGCCGCCCCGGCGACATCCAGGCCCGCCGCCAAGTCCTGCGAAGTGACGCTCGCCGAGGCGCGGTTCAGTGACTTCACGCCGTACCGGGGGACGTACGTACCGCCGGACGGCTGCGGCGACCGCTGGAGCAAGGTCGTCCTGCGCCTCGACGGGAAGGTCGCGGGCCGCCAGTACGACCGGCTGGGATATCTGCACGTCGGTGGCGTGGAGATCCTCCGCACGTCCACGCCCGAACCGTCGCCCGACGGCATCGAGTGGTCCGTCGAGAAGGACGTGACGCGCTACAGCGACACCTTCCGGCGCGGTGGCGACGTCGAGATGCTCATCGGGAACGTCGTCGACGACACGTACACCGGGATCATCGACGTGAAGGTCACGCTGACCTTCTACGCGCAGGGGAGGGCCACGCGGCCGGCCGAGGTCCCCGACCGCGTCCTCACCCTCCAAGACGGCACCCTCACCACCCCGCGCAACAGCGAGCGCGTCGTCGCCGAGGTGTACGCGACCGGATCCGGGGGCGGCTGCGAGGAGTTCTGGTACCTGACGGTGCCCGATCCGGCCCCGTACTCCTGCAAGGCGGCGGGCGGTCCGTACCGCGAGGTGCAGATCAAGGTGGACGGCCGACTCGCCGGCATCGCCGAGCCGTTCCCGAACGTGTGGACCGGAGGCTGGTCGAACCCCTTCCTCTGGTACGTGATCCCGGGACCGCGCGCCTTCGACGTCAAACCGATCGAGTACGACCTCTCGCCCTTCGCAGGGCTTCTCGACGACGGGCGTCCGCACCGCGTCGACGTGTCCGTCGTGGGCGTTCCGGAGGGGCGGAGCGGATGGAGCGCCCCCGTCAACGTCCTCGTCTGGCAGGACGCGCGGCGCGCGCACGTGAGCGGCGCGCTCACCGGCGTCGAGATGGACGACCTCGCCAACACCTCCTCGTACACGCCCGGTTCGCCGGAGCGCCTCGACACGGCGGGCGGCCACCGGCTGACGGTGTCCGGCTATGTCGAGACCTCCCACGGGCGGGTGACGACCACCGTCCGTCGCGTGCTCGCGAACACCTCCGTGCACCGGTGGACCGACGGTGAGGACACGGACGGGCTGAAGGCCACCTGGAGCGACGACGAGACGGTCACGGTCGACGGGCGCGGGGCGCCCCGGGTGACGCGGACCCACCGGACGTACACGATGGACGGTACGACGACACTCGGCCCGGACGGCCGGCTGCGGACCGTCCTGCGGCTCGGTGACCGGGCGGCGGTGGACGACCTGCGCGGCGGGCTGCGGACCGCGTGGTCACGGCTCGACGACACTTATGCCGGCGACGCGACGTACACGACCGGCGTGCCGCGCGATCAGCGGCACGCGGTCGGGACGACGAGCGAGCGCTACACCCTGCGCGGATCCGGCGGTTGCCACGACCGACGCCTTCTCACCGAGCAGGGAGTGCTGACGGTGGATCACCGGTATTGCTGAAGTCTCCGGGGACCGCCGGAGCCGCTGGGACCTCCGGCTGCGGAGGGGGCGGCCCGGGGCGGCCCGACGTCCGCCGAAGAAGTCCGAGAGCGCCGTGCGCATCCCCTTCGGTGTCACGGAGCGGGTGCGCGCGGGGCCCGTCGGGTGCGCGGGGTTTGTCAGCAGTGCCGTTCCAGCCGGGGCATCCCGTCCACCAGGGTGTCCAGCAGTCCGCCCAGCACCTCGCGCTGCTCGTCCGACAGCGGAGCCAGGATCTCCTCCGCGGCCGACCGGCGCGCACCCCGCAACTCCTGAAGCGCCGCGCGTCCCTCGTCCGTGACCTCGATCCGGATCACCCGCCGATTGCTGGGATCGGGAACCCGTCGCACCTTCCCGCTCGCCTCCAGGCCGTCGACCAGCGTCGTCACCGCCCGCGGGACCACCTCCAGCCGCTCGGCGAGATCGGCCATGCGCGGCGGTGACCCGTAGTGCGCGAGCGTCCGCAGCAACCGGGACTGGGCCGGAGTGATGCCCAGCCCACGCTGCTCCAGATGCCGCTTCTGGATGCGGTGCACGCGGCGGGTCAGCCGCAGCAACTGCTCGGCGAGGAGGCCGTCGGCATCGGGGGTGGTCATACGGGAACAATATCAGGATGCGGTTCATTGTGAGTATAGGTAACAATGAGCTAAGCTCCGTGAGTCAGCGTTCATCCGTCTCTGTAACCATTCCCTCACCTTCCGTAGGAGCCCATGCGCCCCGAGCAATCCACCTGGACCCCGTCACCCGCCGAGAGCGAACAGCCGCGGCAGATGCGCCGCATCCTGAAGCTCTTCCGCCCCTATCGTGGCCGCCTCACGGTCGTCGGCCTGCTGGTCGGCGCCTCTTCCCTGGTCACGGTCGCGACACCCTTCCTGCTGAAGGAGACCCTGGACGTCGCCATCCCCCAGGGCCGTACCGGTCTGCTGAGCCTGCTCGCGCTCGGCATGATCCTCAGCGCGGTCGTGACCAGCATCTTCGGCGTGCTGCAGACCCTCATCTCCACGACGGTCGGCCAGCGGGTCATGCACGACCTGCGCACAGCCGTCTACGGTCGGCTGCAACGCATGTCGCTCGCCTTCTTCACCCGCACCCGCACCGGAGAGGTCCAGTCCCGCATCGCCAACGACATCGGCGGCATGCAGGCGACCGTGACCTCCACCGCGACCTCCTTGGTCTCCAACCTCACCAGCGTCGTCGCCACGATCATCGCGATGATCGCCCTCGACTGGCGGCTCACCGTCGTCTCACTGCTCCTGCTGCCGGTCTTCGTGTGGATCAGCCGCCGCGTGGGCAACGAACGCAAGAAGATCGCCACCGAGCGGCAGAAGCAGATGGCCGCGATGGCCGCGACCGTCACCGAGTCCCTCTCCGTCAGCGGCATCCTGCTCGGCCGCACGATGGGCCGCGGCGATTCGCTCACCCGGGCCTTCGAGGCCGAGTCGGACGGCCTGGTCGACCTCGAGGTGAAGTCGAACATGGCGGGGCGCTGGCGGATGTCCGTCATCGGCATCGTGATGGCCGCCATGCCCGCCGTCATCTACTGGGCCGCCGGCATGGCCGTCCAGTTCGGCGGCCCGTCCGTCTCGCTGGGTACGCTCGTTGCCTTCGTCTCGCTCCAACAGGGCCTGTTCCGCCCGACGGTGAGCCTGCTGTCCACCGGTGTCCAGATCCAGACCTCGCTCGCGCTCTTCCAGCGCATCTTCGAGTACCTGGACCTGTCCATCGACATCACCGAGCCGGAGAGCCCGGTCCACCTCGACCAGGTCAAGGGCGAGATCCGCTTCGAGGACGTCGAGTTCCGCTACGACGACAAGAGCGGTCCGATCCTCGACGGCATCGACATCACGGTGCCCGCCGGCGGCAGCCTCGCCGTCGTCGGGCCGACCGGTTCCGGTAAATCCACGCTCAGCTACCTGGTGCCCAGGCTGTACGACGTCACGGGCGGCCGCGTCACGCTCGACGGGATCGACGTGCGCGACCTGGACTTCGACTCCCTCGCGCGGGGAATCGGCGTCGTCTCCCAGGAGACGTACCTCTTCCACGCCTCGGTCGCGGACAACCTGCGCTTCGCCAGGCCGGACGCCACCGACGAGGAACTGCGGGCGGCGGCGCGGGCGGCGCAGATCCACGACCACATCGCGTCGCTGCCCGACGGATACGACACGGTGGTGGGTGAGCGCGGCCACCGCTTCTCCGGCGGGGAGAAACAGCGCCTGGCCATCGCGCGCACCATCCTGCGTGACCCGCCGGTGCTCATCCTCGACGAGGCGACCAGCGCCCTGGACACCCGCACGGAGCACGCGGTCCAGGAGGCGATCGACGCACTGTCGGCCAACCGGACCACGCTCACCATCGCGCACCGGCTGTCCACCATCCGGGGCGCGGACCAGATCGTGGTCCTGGATTCCGGCCACGCGGTCGAACGCGGCACGCACGAGGAGCTGTTGGCGCGAGGCGGGCGGTACGCGGCCCTCGTCCGCCGGGACGCCCAACTGGAGCCGACTAGATGACGATATGCCGGGTTTATGGCTATTAGCGGGTTACCGTGCCCGCATGCAGAAGAAGACTCCGCGACGGAGCATGATTCGACTGACGCGCCGGGGCCGGGTCGCCCTCGTCGCGACCGGAGCCGTCGTGGCGGTCACCGCCGTGGCGGTGCCGCTGCTGATCGTCGGAGGCGAGGAGGCGCCGCGCGCGTCCCTCGTGATCCCGGAGGGCTGGCGCTCGGGCCAGGTCTACCGGGCCGTCGACGAGGCGCTCGCCCTGCACCCGGGCGCCACCAAGAAGTCCCTGGCCAAGGCTCATCTGAAACTGCCCGACGTCGCGGCGGGCAACCCCGAGGGATACCTGTTCCCGGCGACGTACCCGGTCGACGCGGAGGCGACGCCGGAGTCACTGCTGCGCTTCATGGTCGACACGGCCTACAAGAGATTCCACAGAAGCCCGATCACCGCGGGAGCCCAGCGCAACGCGATGGACGTCTATCAGGTGGTCACCATCGCGAGCATCGTCCAGGCGGAGGCGGCCACCAAGGCCGACATGGGCAAGGTGGCCCGGGTGATCTTCAACCGGCTCCAGCAGGGCATGCCGCTGCAGATGGACTCCACGCTCAACTACGCGCTGAACCGGTCCACTCTGAACACGACCACGAACGACACGAAGCTCAAGAGCCCCTACAACTCCTACGAGCGCATGGGTCTGCCGCCCACACCCATCGCCAACCCCGGCGAGCAGGCGATGCGCGCCGCGATCAATCCGACCCCGGGCGACTGGCTGTACTTCGTCACCGTCAAGCCGGGCGACACCCGCTTCACGGCCAGTTACGAGGAGCATCAGAGAAACGTCGCAGAATTCAACCGGACCAACCGGACGAGCGGGTCGTCGGCCCCGACGTCGTCCGGCTGAACGGTGGCCGTGCGGGGGTGTCAGGCGCCGGCCGGCACTCCGGCCAGCAGCCGCCTGATGTCCCGTACCGCCGCGCGTCCGGCCCGGTTGGCGCCGACGGTGCTGGCGGACGGCCCGTAGCCGACCAGATGGATCCGTGGATCGGCCGCCGCACGGGTGCCCTCGACGCGGATACCGCCGCCGGGTTCGCGCAGCCGCAGTGGCGCGAGATGGTCGATGGCGGCGCGGAAGCCGGTCGCCCACAGGATGACGTCCGCGGCCACGCGGTGTCCGTCGGCCCACTCCACGCCGTCCGGAGTGATCCGGTCGAACATCGGTTTGCGGTCCAGGACACCGTCGGCGAGGGCCTGGCGGATCGCGTCGTTCAAGGGCAGCCCCGTGACCGAGACGACGCTCTTGGGCGGCAGCCCCTGCCGTACGCGTTCCTCGACGAGTGCGACGGCGGCCCGGCCGAAGTCCTCGGTGAACGGTCCCTCGCGGAAGACGGGCGGTGTCCGCGTCACCCAGGTGGTCGCGGCCGCGTAAGGGGCGATCTCCATCAGATGCTGGGTGCCGGACGCGCCGCCGCCCACGACGACCACCCGCTGCCCGGCGAACTCCTCGGGTCCGGGGTACTGCGCCGTGTGCAACTGCCGTCCGCGGAAGGTCTCCTGTCCCGGATAGCGCGGCCAGAACGGCCGGTCCCAGGTGCCCGTCGCGTTGATCAGCGCCCGCGCCGACCACATGCCGTCGGAGGTCTCGACGAGCAGTCGCCCCTCGGCGCCCTCCCGGACGGCCGTCACCTCGACGGGCCGCCGCACCCGCAGATCGAACATGCGCTCATAGGCTTCGAAGTACTCGGCGATGACCTCGGAGGACGGACGGGCCGGGTCCGCGCCCTCCAGCTCCATGCCGGGCAGCGAGTGCATTCCGTGCACCTTGCCGTAGGTCAGCGACGGCCACCGGAACTGCCAGGCGCCGCCGGGACGCGGCGCGTGGTCCAGCACGACGAAGTCGCGCTCCGGTTCGAAACCGGTGCGCCGCAGGTGATACGCGCTGGACAGTCCCGCCTGTCCGGCGCCTGTCACCACGACATCGACCGCGCGCGCCTGCGTCCCAGTGTTGTTCACGCTTCTACCAACTCGGCCGGGGCCGGAGATCTTCCCCCCGCCGGACCAGGTGTGATCCACCCGACGTGCCCCTCCAGCGGCCACCCGCGACCAGCTGCGGCGCACCACCCACGGCCGTCGTACGGGGCGACCGTACCCAGGACCGCGGCAGTGCTCCGGGGTCCGCGGCGGCGATCCCCGGGACCAGCCGGACGTTCAGGTCCGTGGTGAGCGGCGCGCGACGGGCGATGTGGGACGCCTACGCGTACCGGCCCACCCGGGTGCGGCCGTCGCCGCAGACCGGCGGGAACCTGGTGGGGACGGACGGTCCCGTCACGACTCCTTGTAGACGCGGGGAGCGGTGGTGGACGGCGGCAGGTCGCCGTTGAAACGGGAGTCGACGAACTCCGAGAAGTCGACCTTGCGCGGGATGAGCCCGAGGCCGGTGAAGGTGTCCGCGATCCGCTGCTCGGAGGCGATGAGCGGCTTGTCGACCGCGACCGCGACGCGGCTGGCGTTGGTCCGCTTCACCGAGGCGAGCGCCACCGCGTACGGTAGCCCGGTGTCCTTGGCCCACACCTTCGCCCACGCGGCCGGGTGGTCGTAGACCCAGTCCTGGGCGCGGCGCAGCCGCTCCAGGTAGTCCTTGACCGCCGCCGCCTTCCGGCTGTCCCTGAGCGCACCGGGCGCGGCCACCTGGAAGTTGAGCCCGTTGACCACCCCGTCGCCGTCCGTCAGGATCCGGCCCTGCCCCGCCTCCACCACCTGCGAGGTGTACGGGTCCCACACCGCCCACGCGTCCACCTTGCCGCTGGTGAACGCGGCCAACGCGTCGGCGGGCTGCAGGTACTTGACCTTCACGTCACTCAGCCTCAGACCGGCCTTCTTCAGCGAGGCGATCAGCTGATAGTGCGCGGACGACCCCTGCGCCACGGCTACGGACCTGCCCTTCAGCTCCTCGGGACGCTTCAGTGACGAGTTCTTCGGTACGAGGACGGCCTCGCCCCTCGACGTGCCGTGCCAGGCGGCCACCACCGAGATCTTCGAGTCGGCGCCGGCGGCGAAGACCGGCGGGGTGTTGCCGACGCCGCCGATGTCGACGGCCTTGGCGTTGACGGCCTCCAGGAGGGGCGGGCCGGAGGTGAACGTCGACCATTTGATCCGGTAGTCGAGGTCCTTGAGTTCCCCGGCGGCCCGCAGCACCGCCTCCGAACCGCCCTTCTGGTCGCCGACGTCGAGAGTGAGGGACCCCTTGCCGTCGGTTCCGGCACCCGCGGCGGTGCCGGCGACAGAGGTGCCGCCGCAGGCGGTGAGCAGCAGGGCGAGGGGGAGGAGAGCGGCGGGGACGAGGCGTCGTCGCATGACGGTTTCCGTTCGGTCGGTCCGGGTGTGGGGGTGAGCCTGGGCGCCGAGCGGTCGCCGGAGGCGGAGGGACGCTCGACGCGCAGGGGCGCTCGGGGACGGGGGACGCTCAGGACGTGCCGTCGACGCCCAGGCGCTCCAGGAGCCCGGCACGCAGCGTGGCGAAACGGGGGTCGGCGATGTCGCGCGGGCGGCTCAGTCCGACCCGGGTCTCGTACGCGATCGCGCCCTCGTCCATGACCAGCACACGGTCGGCGAGGAGCACGGCCTCCTCCACGTCGTGCGTCACCAGCAGGACCGCGCAGCCGCGCCGGCGCCACAGCTCGCCGACCAGTCGCCTCGCCGTGATCCGGGTGAGGGCGTCGAGCGCGCCGAACGGCTCGTCGAGCAGCAGCAGATCGGGCTCGCGGACCAACGCGCGGGCCAGCGAAGCGCGTTGGGCCTCACCGCCGGAGAGGGTGCTGGGCCAGGCGTCGGCGCGGTGGGTGAGGCCCACCTCCGCCAACGCCTCGTCGGCGAGGCGGCGTTCAGGTCTGCCGGGCAGTCCGAGCAGGACGTTGCGCCACACCTTCTTCCACGGCATCAGCCGCGGCGCCTGGAACGCGACGGCCTTGCGGCGCGGGACGAGGACGGAGCCCTCGATGTCGCGGTCGAGCCCGGCGAGGATGCGCAGCAACGTGGACTTGCCGCAGCCGCTGCGACCGAGCAGTGCCACGAACTCGCCGGGCCGGACGTCGAGATGGAGATCGTCGATGACGGCGCGGCCGTCGAAGACGCGGGTCAGCCCCTGGACGCGTACGGCGGGAAGCGCTGCCGGTGCCTCCACCTGTACCTCCACCTGGACCTCCACCCGCGCCCCCACCTGTGTGCCCGGCCGTGCCTGTGGCCGTGTCCGTTCCGGCGTCGGCGTCTGTGTCCGCGCGGGGACGCGTGCCGCCGCCGCGGCCTTCTCGGCGGTCATCTGCCGGTGAATGTCGGTCGCCATTGCAGCAGCAGCCTTTCGAGGAAGCGGACGACGGAGTCGGCGAGCAGGCCGAGGAAGGCGTAGACGATCAGACAGACCACGATCACGTCGGTTCGCAGGAAGTCGCGGGCCTGCACCATGAGGAAGCCGATCCCGGCGTCCGCGTTGATCTGTTCGGCGAAGACCAGCGCGAGCCAGGCGACGCCGAGGGAGTAGCGAAGCCCGGTCATGGCCCCGGGCAGTGCTCCCGGCAGCACGACGTGCCGGACCAGCCCCCAGCGGGAGAGCCCGAGCGACTCCCCGGCCTCGATCAGCTGGGAGTCGACGCCTCGGATACCGGCGTACACGTTCAGATAGAGCGGGAAGGAGACGCCCATCGTGATGACGGCGATCTTCGGGGCCTCGCCGATCCCGAACCAGATGATGAACAGCGGGATCAGTCCGACGAAGGGCACCGTCCGCAGCATCTGCACACTCGCGTCCACCAGGTCCTCGCCGACGCGGAAGAGCCCCGACACGAGGGCGAGCCCGGTGCCGACGACCGTTCCCAACAGGAGCCCGACGGCGACACGTTGCAGGGAGACGCCCATCGCGTTCGGCAGCGAACCGTCCGTGATCAGACCGGCCCCGACCCGCGCGATGGTGCCGGGCGGGGCGAGAACGGCGGAGGCCAGTACGCCTGTTTCGCTGAGGAGTTGCCAGAGTGCGAGGAGCAGGAGGGGGCCGCAGGCGCGGCGCAGCCGGCGGGGGACGCGGGAACGGCGTGCGGACCTCGGGACGATGGGGACGGGTTCGGGTGACGGCTGGGGCCGCACGACGTGCTCGGCGGCCACCGATGTTCCGGGAACACCGGACTCGGAGGGGCCGGGCGGGGCATGGCTGACGGTCATGGATGCTCCATGGGAGGAGATCGGCCGAAGAGGGGTACGCCGCGGCTCCGCCGCGTCAGGAACCGGGTGCGGGTTCGTGACGTGCGGGTGGAGCGGAGCGCGGACGCGCCGGGAGTGGAGAACGCCGTACGGGCGAGGGGTGAAAGGGCGTCAGCAGCCGCGGCGACACGCGGCGGAGGCCACCCGCAGCAGGTCGATGTGACCGCGCGTGGTGAGCAGGGCTGAACGCAACATGCCGCAGAAAGTAGTCAGGCCGCCGGCGCCCGGTCAATGGTGTCTCGCGGAATGGACGCCCTGTACCGGGGGCCGGACGGCCGGTCGTAGGCACAGCCCGGTACCCGGGTGAGAATCGGGCCATGTCCGATGCCTTCACCACCCGAGTCCTGAACATCACCACCGGTTCCGCGGAGACGGTCTTCGACCTCACGCGCGACTGCGAGGCCTTCCTGCGGGAGACGGCGGCGGGGCGTGACGGCCTGCTGAACGTCTTCGTTCCGCACGCCACGGCCGGGATCGCGATCATCGAGACCGGCGCGGGCAGCGACGACGACCTCCTCGCAGCCCTGCACTCCCTGCTTCCCTCCGACGACCGCTGGCAGCACCGCCACGGCAGCCCCGGTCACGGCCGCGACCACGTACTCCCGGCCTTCGTCCCCCCGCACGCGACGCTGCCGGTGCTCGGCGGCCGACTGGAACTGGGGACCTGGCAGTCGGTGTGCCTGGTCGACACCAATAGCGACAACCCTCGTCGGCAGGTTCGATTGTCGTTCCTCACATGACGAGGATGCCGACTGTAGGTCCGAAGTCAGGCCGCGCCGAACGTCGGTGACCGGCGTCTTCGGGCGATTCGCCGAGGGCGAGGGCCGCCGACAGGATACGCAGTCACCTCGTGGCAGCTCCGGCAGCACTGGTCGGTGCTGCCGGGCAGAGGGCTTTGCCGCTCCGCGCCAGAGGTGGGATCAGTTCAGTCCTACCGGAATTCCAGTCGATGGGAGGTGGTGATCCGCTCGGCGTATGCGGGAAGTGTGTACGGCCGGCCGACGGTGGTCGGCTCGGTGTCTCGCGTGCGTCATCCGCCCGTGAGCAGGCGCTCGCGCTCGGCCGCCACGATCTCCCGTGCCAGTTCAGCGTCCGTGATGTCAAACGCTTCCGGGGCGCTGTCGGCGGTCTCGGAGACGCGGGCAAACTCCGCGAAGAGTTGGTTCTTGCGCGCCAGGATGTCAATGATGCGCTGGTCGACGCCCTCTTCGGAGAGCAGGCGGTGAACTTGTACCGACTCCAGCTGTCCCATCCGGTGGGAGCGGCCGATGGCTTGCCATTCGGTCGTCGGCTTCAGCTGGGGCTCGCAGATCACGACAACCGATGCCGACTGAATGTTCAGACCGACGCCGCCCGCCACGATCTGCGCGATGAGGACTGCCCCGTGACGGGCTTGGGAGAACTCATCGACCATGCTCTGTCGCTTCGCGGCGGGAACGGAGCCGGTGAGAGGCCCGAACACCTTCCCCGGAAGGATCGCCGCCACCTCATCGAGGACGTCACGGAAGTACGAGAAGACCAGCACCTTGCGCTCGTTGTCCTCTGCCTCCTGGACAATGTCGATGAGGCGCCGCATCTTCTCGGACTTGGCTCCGGCGCGTAGCGCGGCCTGGCGCATGGCCATGAAGTTGCCCTCGACGACAGCCGCTCGGTAGTGCTTCTCGTCGGCGCTGGACATCGGCATCCACTCATCGACTTCGAACCGCTCGGGGAGCTCGGTGAGGACGTCTTCCTGATTGCGCCGCAGATAGGCCGGTGCCACCTGCTTCCGGAACTGGCGAGGAGCGATTTCGGAGGCGTTGATCGACAGGTCTGGCCGGAGGTAGCCGACGAGATTACGGAATTCCTCGATCCGATTCTCCAGCGGGGTGCCGGTCAGTAGGACCGCTCGTTCCGAGCGCCCGATCAGGACCCTGGAGCGCCGGGTTCGCTGGGCGTCCGGGTTCTTGATGTAGTGCGCTTCGTCGAGCACCAGGCACGCGAGTCCGGTGCGTTCGGGGATCCCGCCTTCCAGCCAACCGAGGGTGTCGTAGGTGGTGACCGCGACTCCACCGTTGCGGATCCAGGACTTCAGCGCGTCGTCCCGACTCGGCCCGTGCAGGCGATACGCGTGCAGATCGGACTTGGCCCGGACTTCGCGTACCCAGTTGGTCACTACAGCGGCTGGGCACACGACCAGAAAGTGAGAGGAGCCCTTGGCGCGCAAGTGGGTGAGTACGGCGAGTGATTCGACCGTCTTTCCCAGACCCATCTCGTCGCCGATGATCACCTTCCGTTGCACGATCGCGAAGCGGGCACCGAATGATTGGTACCCGCGCAGGGACGCCTTCAGATGGCTGGTGTCGAGCCTGAGTTCCCTGATCGCCTCGACGATTTCGGTCGGCAGGTCGCCCTGACTCTTCTCGGCGTCGTCAGCCAGAAATCCGAGCTCCGCGAGCATCGCGTAGTAGTCGGCCGGGCGGGCGATGAAATCCTCCCAGGGATCACCGCCTGCGGCGCCGTCCCCATCGTCGAGCACCGCCCCGCGGCGCTCGACGGCGGCCAGCGCGGTACGCAACTCGACGACGGTTCGGGCCTGGGGGACGAGAACCACGTGGGAGGTCTTGGGATCAAGGCTTTGGAGGAGCGGTCGAACAGCGTCGGCGGCAGCGAGGTCGGCCGTCGCGCCACGGATCGAGCGTGCCGCGTCCCAAGCCCGCATCGCCTTGAGGAGCTTCGTGGCGGTGTGGGATCGGTTCTTGATGTCGATCCGGACCGGCATTTCATCCAGTGTGGTCTGCCAGATGGTTCGCGCGGCTCCGACCATCCGGTTGCCCGTCGTCTCACCGACGCCGGGGAGCGATCGAATCCGTGATCTCTGGTCGAGGACCTGCTGTACGTTCCTGATTCCGGCATCGATCAGTGCAGTGATGCGCAGTTGGCCGCTGGTTGCGTCCTTGAGCCGCTCGACGGGCATTTCGGCGACCAGTTTGCGAGCCTCGGCCTGTCGGACTGCCTGGCCGGCGGCGTTGACTGCTGTTCTGAACTCGTTCTCGCGTTGCAGGGCTCGGTCGATCGCGCTGATCGCGGTCTTGGCGGCGTCCAGTTCATGCCGCCCGACGAGTTCGGCTCGGCCGCCGAGGCGGTGGGCGAATCCGACCGTGTCATCGAGAAGGGCCGAGACCCCGATCGCGGGGACAGTCTTCCTGTCCCGGGCCGCCAGGCTTTCCAACTCGGTGACGAGTTGCGTGCTTGCAGGCCGCTCGTGCAGGGATATCAGGTAGGCCGCAGCTTGCTCTGCCTCGCCCTTGCGGCTTTTGCCCGAGAATATGCGACGGGCACCGAACAGCGCCCGGACGGCCGTCAGCGCCTGGGCGACGTCATTGGTCAACTGGCGGATGCCCTGTTGGGCATTCGCCGTGAGCGCGGGAAGAGCGTGGCGGCGGGCCAGAGAGGTCACCAGGTCGACATCGGACGGCGAGACCTGCAGTACGCGCCATGTCGTGGTGGCCCCGGTCCCGAGGGAAGCCACTCGGCCGAGGAACTGCTTGGCGGCGACTTCCGCCGCTGCCTCGACGGGCTCACGATCCTCGGCGATCCGTGTCGCGAGCTTGCGCCACCCGCTTACTTCCTCCACCACACCACGCAGGTGCTGACGTTCTTCTCGCTCCATTGCCCCCGCCGACTCGCACGACCTCTGGGAAGATTAGCAACCCCGGTTGACGAAGTCGACGGGACCACGAAACCGCCGGAACGTCCGAGTAGCGTTCGCAGGCTGCCAACCAGGAGGTTCTGTACGTGCTGCTCGAGGAGCTCAAGCCGGGTCTGCGGATCGACGGACTCATGCCGGCGGAGGCCGTCACGGTCATCGCCGCCCAGTGGCACGGTGCGAACGCACTCGAACTGACCTACAAGACCGCCGCGGGCGGCCTCGACCAGCGGGTCGTCTTCCGAAGGGACGAGGACGAACTGAGCGTCGCCCACGGCGGCAGTCGCGCCTTCGACGCGAACGCAGGCGACTTCAAGCTTGTCGCCGAGGCTCAGCGGATCTCACTGGCCGGCCTGTTCGACCCGATGCTCGCCGTGGCGACCAGCGACGTTCAGCCGCTCCCGCACCAGATTCGCGCCGTGTACGGCGAGCTCATGCCCCGTACACCGCTACGTTTCCTGCTCGCCGACGATCCGGGCGCAGGAAAGACGATCATGGCCGGCCTCTACATCAAGGAGCTCCTGCTGCGCGATGACGTCAAGCAGTGCCTCATCGTGGCTCCGGGGGGCCTGGTCGATCAGTGGCAGGATGAGCTCTTCTTCAAGTTCGGCCTCCGTTTCGACCTGCTCACGAACCAGCTCATCGACTCCCAGCTCAATCTCAACGTCTTCGAGACCCACCCGCTTCTGATCGCGCGTATGGACCAGCTCTCTCGTAACGAGCACCTGAAAGCGCAGCTTCGGGAGACGGAGTGGGATCTGATCGTCGTCGACGAGGCACACCGCATGGGTGGCCACTACTTCGGTGGCAAGATGGAGAAGACCAAACGGTTCCAGCTCGGCGAGATGCTCGGCGAGATCACTCGCCACCTGCTCCTGATGACAGCGACCCCGCACTCGGGGAAGGAAGAGGACTTTCAGCTCTTCCTCACTCTGCTGGACCGAGACCGGTTCGAGGGCAGGCAGAAGAGGAGCGCCGACGTCAGCGGGATCATGCGCCGCATGATCAAGGAAGACCTCCTCACCTTCGAGGGCAGGAAACTCTTCCCCGAGCGCATGGCGGAGACCGTCCCCTACGAACTCACAGCACTTGAGTACGACCTCTACGAGGACGTCACCCACTATGTCCGTGAGGGGATGAACCGGGCTGACCGCATCGGTGGCAAACGCAGGAACACTGTCGGTTTCGCGCTGACGGTTCTGCAGCGACGCCTGGCCTCCAGCCCCGAGGCGATCTACAAGAGCCTCGTGCGGCGTACCGAGCGTCTGGAGCGCAGGAAGCAGGAGATTCTCGACGGTACCTGTCGCGAGATCCTGCCCGTCATCGACCTAGCCGACTTCGACAATGGCGACCTCAATGCCGAAGAGATCGAGGAGGCCGAGGAGGAACTGCTCGATGCCGCGACGGCGGCACAGACGGTCGAGGAACTCAACTTCGAGCTCATCGAGTTGCGGGCGTTGGTGAAGATGGCGCAGCGGGTCCGAGAGGCCGGTACGGACCGCAAGTGGACCGAGCTTTCCGTCCTCCTCCGAGACCACGCGCTGGTGACAGACGCCAATGGCCGGCCTCGGAAACTCATCATCTTCACTGAGCACCGCGACACTCTCCGCTATCTGCAGGGCAAGATCGTGTCGCTTCTGGGTGAGCCCGATGCCGTCAAAGCCATACATGGCGGCGTACGCCGGGTCGAACGGCGGCAGATCACCGAGGAGTTCACCAAGAACCACGACGTTCGGATCCTGCTGGCGACCGACGCCGCCGGCGAGGGACTCAACCTGCAGGCCGCACACCTGATGGTCAACTACGACCTGCCTTGGAACCCCAACCGCATCGAGCAGCGCTTCGGCCGCATCCACCGGATCGGCCAGGAGGAGGTCTGCCGGCTTTGGAACCTCGTCGCCTCCAACACCCGCGAGGGCGAGGTTTTCACACGCCTGCTGGAGAAGCTCGACCAGATGCGCGAGACGTACGGCGGAAAGGTTTTCGACGTCCTGGGGGAGGCGTTCGCCGAGACCCCGCTGCGAGACTTGCTGCTCGACGCCATCCAGTACGGTGAGCGGCCGGATGTCAAGGACAGGATGTACGAGGTCATCGACAGCACCGTCGGAGACGGCCTCAGGGGCCTCCTCGACGAGCGTGCGCTCGCGTCGGAGCACCTCTCGGATGCCGATCTTCGCGCCCTGCGCTCCGCGATGGACGAAGCCGGCGCCCGACGCCTTCAGCCGCACTACATCGAATCGTCGTTCAAGGACGCCTTCACCCGGCTCGGTGGCCGGATCGTCAAGCGTGAACAGGGGCGTTACGAGATAGCCAACGTGCCTCAGCACATCCGCTCAGCAGGCAACGGACCGATTGCCACCAAGTACGACCGCGTCACCTTCGACCTCGACCATGTCCAGCCTGACGACCGCGCCCGCGCCGACCTGCTGGCCCCCGGCCACCCACTGCACGACGCAGTCATGGACGAGACCATCCGGAACTTCGGCAGCGTCCTCAACCAGGGCACCGTCCTTGTCTCGGCCAGGCTCGAAGAACCGCACCTCCTCGTCGGGGTTGTGGAAGAGGTCGCGGACGCCACCGGTGAGTCGGTCGCCCGACGGTTCGCCTACGCCTACGTCGACAGCCACGGCACCGTTCACCCGGCCGGCCCTGCGCCCTATCTCGACTGCGCCGCGGCGCCCGACGGCGCGGTGATCGACGTCGCACGCGGACTTCCCTGGCTCGCAGACGCCGAGGACAAGGCAACCAGCTGGATCATCGCCAACCAGCTTCCCGAATACCTGGCCGAGGTCCAGCCCCGTCGCCTGGCAGAGTTGATCAAGACCCGTGAACTTGTCACCAAGCGCCTGACCTCGGAGTGTGAGCGGCTGCTCCTCGAAGCTGCGACAGCCTCGGAGAAGGAACGGATGGGCGAGAAGCCCAAGGAGTCCTCCGAGGGCCTCCGACGCAAGGCTGCCGAGCTCGACGTACGGCTTCGGAATCGTCTCGCACTGCTCGACCAGCAGCAGCTGATGTCGACGAAGCCGCCGCAGATCCTCACCGCGGCGCTCGTACTGAGCGTTTCCGATCTACCCACTTGCGGATGAAGAGCGCTTCGCGCGACCACGGGGAAGGCGTGAAGCGCGGCGGCATCGGGTTCGCGCTGATCCGCGACAGGTCGAGCACACGTCGGCGCCCGTTCGGCGATGGCGCGCTCGGCAGGGGGCGGAGCCTGGCCGGGGCGGAGTGAGTCGAGGCCGGCCTGCGCGGCCAGGCCGGTGCAGCGCCGGGGGGATCAGGGGGACGTCCAGCGGCAGGCGTGCTCTGCGCCCGAGGCCGCGATTGCCTACGGCAGGGTGAGCGCGAGCAGAGCGAAGACCTTGATGCTCTCGTGCACAGGACCTGTAGAACCGAGGGACCTTGGGTGGCAGCCTACGGAAGGCACCGGCTCGCCGGCCGGCCCCTCGTGCGCCGGCGGCCCGTTCGGGTACGTACAGAGGCCCACATATGGCGATCTCGCCACCGTTTCCCGGCCGGTCGTACGAAGATGATCTTCACGATGCCGCGGATGAGCGACCGGCCGGTGGTGATTCGGCCCGGGCTGTTCTTGTGCGGGTGTAGACAGGGCAACAGTCACGAGGGCGCCCGTCGGGCGCGCCCGTCGCGAACGTCAGGAAGGGACTGTGCATGTTCCGGAAGGTACTTGTCGCGAACCGTGGTGAGATCGCCGTCCGCGCGTTCCGCGCCGCCTATGAACTGGGCGCGGGAACAGCGGCGGTGTTCCCCTACGAGGACCGCGGCTCGCTGCATCGTCTCAAGGCCGACGAGGCCTACGAGATCGGCCGGAGAGGGCACCCGGTGCGTGCCTATCTGTCGGTCGAGGAGATCGTGGGGGCGGCGCGCAGGGCCGGGGCCGACGCCGTCTACCCCGGCTACGGATTCCTGTCGGAGAATCCGGAGCTGGCCCAGGCCTGCGAGGAGGCCGGGATCACGTTCATCGGCCCCGGCGTCGGCGTGCTGGAACTGACCGGGAACAAGGCCCGCGCGGTCGCCGCGGCCCGCGCGGCGGGCGTCCCGGTCCTGGGGTCCTCGCAGCCGTCGAACGATCTGGACGAGCTGACCGCCGCCGCGCAGGACGTCGGCTTCCCGCTGTTCGTCAAGGCGGTCGCCGGCGGCGGCGGACGTGGCATGCGGCGCGTGGACGACCCGGCACACTTGCGCGAGTCGATCGAGGCGGCGTCCCGTGAGGCCGAGTCCGCCTTCGGCGACGCCACCGTCTTCCTGGAGAAGGCCGTCGTCGACCCGCGCCACATCGAGGTGCAGATCCTCGCCGACGGCGACGGCAACGTCATCCACCTGTTCGAGCGGGACTGCTCGGTGCAGCGGCGCCATCAGAAGGTCGTCGAACTGGCCCCGGCGCCCAACCTCGACCCCGCGCTCCGGGACCGCATCTGCGCCGACGCGGTCGCCTTCGCGCAGAGCATCGGCTACCGCAACGCCGGCACCGTCGAGTTCCTCCTCGACCGCGACGGCAACCACGTCTTCATCGAGATGAACCCGCGTATCCAGGTCGAGCACACGGTGACCGAGGAGGTCACCGACGTCGACCTGGTCCAGGCGCAACTGCGCATCGCCTCCGGCGAGACCCTGGCCGACCTCGGCCTCGCGCAGGACCGCATCCAGCTGCGGGGCGCGGCGCTCCAGTGCCGGATCACCAGTGAGGACCCGGCCAACGGGTTCCGGCCCGACACCGGCACCATCAGCGCGTACCGCTCGCCGGGCGGCTCCGGAATCCGGCTGGACGGGGGTACCGCCTTCGTAGGCTCGGAGATCAGCGCCCATTTCGACTCCATGCTGGTGAAACTCACCTGCCGGGGCCGCGACTTCGCCACCGCGGTGCGGCGCGCGCGGCGTGCGGTGGCCGAGTTCCGCATCCGCGGCGTGGCCACGAACATCCCGTTCCTGCAGGCGGTCCTCGACGACCCGGACTTCCAGGAGGGCAGGGTCACCACCTCGTTCATCGAGGAACGCCCGCACCTTCTGACCGCGCGCCACTCCGCGGACCGCGGCACCCGCATGCTCACCTACCTCGCCGACGTCACGGTCAACAAACCGCACGGTGAGCGCCCGCACCTCATCGACCCCACGACCAAACTGCCGGACGTCACGACCGGCGCACCGCCCGCCGGGTCGAAGCAGCGGCTGACCGAACTGGGGCCGGAGGGCTTCGCGCGGTGGCTGCGGGAGTCGACGTCGGTGGGTGTCACCGACACCACCTTCCGGGACGCCCACCAGTCCCTGCTGGCCACCCGGGTGCGGACGAGGGACCTGCTGGCCGTCGCCCCGGCCGTGGCCCAGACCCTGCCGCAGCTGCTGTCGCTGGAGTGCTGGGGTGGCGCCACCTACGACGTCGCCCTGCGCTTCCTGTCCGAGGACCCGTGGGACCGCCTGGCCCGGCTGCGCGAGGCGGTGCCCAACATCTGCCTCCAGATGCTGCTGCGCGGCCGCAACACGGTCGGCTACACCCCCTACCCCACGGAGGTCACCACCGCCTTCGTCGAGGAGGCCACCCGGACCGGAATCGACATCTTCCGCATCTTCGACGCGCTCAACGACGTCGGTCAGATGCGACCCGCGATCGACGCCGTGCGCGAGACCGGATCGGCCGTCGCCGAGGTCGCCCTGTGCTACACCTCGGACCTGTCCGACCCGGCCGAGAAGCTGTACACCCTCGACTACTACCTCCGGCTCGCCGAGCAGATCGTCGACGCCGGCGCGCACGTCCTGGCGATCAAGGACATGGCCGGACTGCTCCGGGCACCCGCCGCCACGAAGCTGGTGACCGCGCTGCGTAGGGAGTTCGACCTGCCCGTCCATCTCCACACCCATGACACGGCCGGCGGCCAGCTGGCCACCTACCTCGCCGCGATCGACGCGGGCGCCGACGCCGTGGACGGAGCGGTGGCCTCCATGGCGGGCACCACCTCGCAGCCGTCGCTGTCCGCGATCGTCGCGGCCACCGACCACTCGGCGCGACCGACGGGGCTGAGCCTGCGGGCGGTCGGCGACCTCGAACCGTACTGGGAGATCGTCCGCAGGATCTACGCGCCGTTCGAGGCCGGCCTCGCCTCGCCCACCGGACGCGTCTACGACCACGAGATCCCCGGCGGTCAGCTGTCCAACCTGCGTGTCCAGGCACGGGAACTGGGCCTCGGCGACCGCTTCGAGGACATCGAGGCCATGTACGCGGCCGCCGACCGGATGCTCGGCCGGCTGGTCAAGGTCACACCGTCGTCCAAGGTGGTCGGCGATCTCGCCCTGCACCTCGTCGGCGCGGGCGTGCCGCACGAGCGGTTCGCGGCCGACCCCGGCGCGTACGACATCCCGGACTCCGTGATCGGCTTCCTGCGCGGCGAGTTGGGCGACCCGCCCGGCGGCTGGCCGGAGCCGTTCCGCAGCAAGGCGCTCAAGGGCCGTGCCGCGCCCAGGCCGGTCGTCGAACTGTCCGGCGAGGATCGCGACGGACTGGAGAAGGACCGGCGGGCCACCCTCAACCGGCTGCTGTTCCCCGGGCCGGCGAAGGAGTTCGAGGCACACCGGGAGGCCTACGGCGACACGGGCGTCCTGCCGAGCAAGGACTTCTTCTACGGTCTGCGGCCGGGGGAGGAGCACGAGGTGGACCTCGACCCCGGGGTGCGGCTCCTCATCGTCCTTGAGGCGATCGGTGAGGCGGACGAGCGGGGCATGCGTACCGTGATGGCCACGCTCAACGGCCAGCTCCGGCCGATCCAGGTGCGTGACCGCTCGGTGGCTTCGGACCTGCCGGCGGCGGAGAAGGCCGACAAGTCCGACCCGAAACACGTCGCCGCGCCGTTCGCCGGAGTGGTGACGCTGTCGGTCGCGGCCGGGGACCGTGTCGAGGCGGGCGCGACCGTCGCGACGATCGAGGCGATGAAGATGGAGGCGGCCATCACCGCCCCGGTCGGCGGGACGGTCGGTCGGCTGGCCATCAACTCCGTCCAGCAGGTCGAGGCGGGCGATCTCCTGATGGTGGTCGCCTAGACATCGCCTGCGAGGGCCGGGGGCCGACTCCCGCCGGCCCTCGCCGACTCCCGCCGGACCCCGCCGTCCCTCGCCGGACCCCGCGAGGACGATCGCCCGGGACCTGGAGCCGTCCCGTCACCCGGCCGACCTCGGTACCCCGGGGCGTCGTCCGGCGCTTCGGGCCGACTCCGGTACTCCGGACCGTCGTCCGGGGCTCCGGGCGCTTGTCCGGGATCCAGGGGCCGCCAGGTACGGCGGCCCCTGTCCGAGGGGGGCGGTCGGCTGCCGGCCGCCCGCCCCTACGCACGGCGCTGACGGGCGGTGGCCCGCCGCGGTCACTGCTCCCGTATGCCCCACGGCGACCCGTACGCGGTGAGCAGGTCGAGGAAGGGACGGGCGGGGAACGCCTCCGGGCCGAGGACTCCCGCGCCGCTCCACGCACCCGTCGCCAGGAGTTCGAGGGCGACCACCGGGTTGACGGCCGTCTGCCAGACCACCGCCTGGGAGCCGTACTCGGCCATCGACCACTGGTTGTCGACCACGTGGTAGAGGTAGACCTCGCGCGGCGCGCCGTTCTTGGTGCCGCGCACCCAGGTGCCCGCGCAGGTCTTGCCGTGCATGCGCTCGCCGAGTGTCGCCGGGTCCGGCAGACAGGCGGCCACGACGTCCCGGGGGGACACGGCGACCGGGCCCGCGGCGCTCGGCACCGTGACCGGGTCCGTGCGGTCCAGGCCCAGCAGATGCAGCGTCCTGAGGGTCTGGATGAACTCCTCGCCCAGGCCGTACTTGAACGTCACGCGCCGCGCGTCGATCCAGCGCGGCACGAGCAGCACCTCCTCGTGCTCCACGTTCACGCACTCCACCGGGCCGATGCCCTCGGGGAATTCGAAGACCTCCGGTTCGCTGAACGGCGCCGTGGTGAACCAACCGCGGTCCGCCTCGTAGACGACCGGCGGATTGAGGCACTCCTCGATGGTGGTCCAGATGCTGAAGGACGGTGCGAAGTCATAGCCGTCGACGGTGAGGTTCGCGCCGTCGCGGATGCCGATCTCCTCGATCTCGTCGAAGAGCTCGTCGGCCGCGTACCGCGCGAAGACGTCGGACAGCCCCGGTTCCACACCCATGCCGACGAGGGCCAGCGCGCCCGCCTTCTCCCAGTCGGCGGCCTGCGCGAACTGCGCGTCGCCGAGCATGACCCCGCACTCGTCGTACGGCCTCTCGGGATGCGGGCGCGACAGGGACATCGCCATGTCGAGGTAGGTGGCGCCGGCCGCGCGCGCCGCCTGGAAGAGGGGCATCACGAACCGTGGATCGGTGGCGTTGAGCAGGACGTCGCAACCGTGCCGGTTCAGCAGCGCGGTCACCGCGCCCTGGTCCGACGCGTCGACGCGCTCGGCACGGAAGCGGTCCGCGGCGTCGGGGAGGGCGGCGACCGCGGCCTCGGCGCGGCTCAGGTCGTAGTCGGCCACGACCATCTCGTCGAAGAACGGGCGACGGGCCGCGATCCGGGTGATGGCGGTGCCCACACCGCCGGCTCCCACTAGCAGAACACGCATGACACGGACTTCCTCTCTGTCGAGAAGGGACGTGCCCGTGCGGACCGGAGACACGGCGCCCCTGGCGGCAGATCCAACGCCGGACGCTCGGATAAGGTCAATGGTGTTGGCATAAGGAGACGGGAGACCACGGTGCCGAAAGCGGTGGTGCCCGAGGAGAAGCGGCGGCGCCGGCGTCCCACCAGGAGCGGCACGGTGCTGTCGGAGCGGCTCATCGTCGAGACCGCCCTGCGGATGCTGCGTGAGCACGGCAGCGCGGGACTCACCGCCCGCCGTCTCGGCCTGGCCCTGGACGCCGATCCCAGCACCCTGTACCGGTACTTCCGCGGTATGGACGACCTGACCCTCGCGATCGGCGACGCCCTGATCGGGCAGGCGCTGGACGGCTGGCGGCCCACGGGGGAGTGGCGGTCGGACCTGCGCGGCCTCGGGCTGCGCATCCACGCCGTGTACGTCGGGCATCCACAGGCGGCCCTGCTGACCGCGAACCGGGTCACCGGCCGGGCCCACGAACTGGCGGCCGACGAGGCCATCCTCGACGTCCTGCGCACGGCGGGGTTCCCGCTGCCGGACACGGTACGGATCTATCAGGCCTTCATCGACCAGACGCTGGCCTTCGCCGCGCTCGACGCGGCCTCGCTGGCGCTGCCGCGCGAGAGCCGCAGCGCCGACGAGGACATGTGGCGTTCCACGTACGCCCGGCTGCCGCGCGCCACCCACCCGCGGATCGCGGAGGCGGCACCCCTCCTGGCGACCCGCATGGTCGACAGCGCCTACCCCACGGCTCTGGAGATGCTGCTGGACAGCGCCGCGGCACAGTGGGAGACGCTGAGCGCCCGCTGACCGCGGTCCGCTGTCCTGGCGGTCCCTCGCCGGGTACGGTCCCGAGCCGGGAGCCGGGAGCCGGGAGCCGGGAGCCGGGAGCCGGGAGCCGGGAGCCGGGAGCCGAGAACCGAAAACCGGGAGTCGCGAGCCGGGCGGTTCGAGCCGGGCGGACGAGTGGGGTCGAGGAGCGAGGCGGGGCGAGCGGGGCGAGCGGGACCGGACGAGGGGGGCGAGTGCGGCCGGGCGAGCGGGCAGAGCGCGTGGGGCCGGTGGGCGAGCGAGGCGGTCCGGACGGTGGCGGGAGCGCTCCCATGTCGGGAGGATACGGCTCATGACTCAGCAGCCGACGATCCGCCGCTACAAGACCGAAGACCGTGCGGCGGTGGGGCACGTGTGTGTGATGACGGCCGACGAAGGAGGGGACTCACGGGAGCTCTATCCCGACGAGGAGTTGATGCCGTCCCTGTTCGCGTACCCCTACTGTCAGCTCGAACCGGAGCTCGCCTTCGTGCTCGACGACGGGACCGGCCGGGCGGTCGGCTACGTCCTCGGCACCGCCGACACCACGCGGTTCGTCCGGGACTTCCGCGACATCTGGATCCCGAGCGTCGCCGGGCGCTACCCACGGAGTACGACGCCGCCGCGCACGCCCGTCGACACGATGATCGACCTGCTGCACCGCCCCGAACGCATGATCCTGCCCGAACTCGCCGCCCATCCCGCTCATCTGCACATCGACCTGCTCCCGCACTGGCAGCGCAGGGGCCACGGCCGGGCGCTGATGGACACCTTCCTGGACGCGCTCGCCGATCGGGGTGTCCCCGCCGTGCACCTCGGCATGGTCACCGCCAACACGTCGGCCCGCGCCTTCTACGACCGTCTCGGCTTCCACGAGATCCCCGTACCGGACCCGGGCCCGCTGACGTATCTGGGCAGGCCGACGGGCCGCGACCGCCGGTCGCCCTGACCCGCACGGGCGGTGGGGCCCGGGCCCGGGGCAGGGAGAGCGCGCGGCCGGACTCAACCTAATGAAGATCTCGTGCCTCTATATGAGGAGACGTCCTGCGGGTGGTGGGGGGAGAGGGCATTGCTTAGGGCGGTGGAAGAGCGTCGCGGCGATGTCGGCAACGGACACGTACACGGAGGGGCGGCGGGAACCGCCGGCGGGCCGCCGCCGTCCGCGGCGCGCGACGACGTACGGGGGCGTCCGGGCGGCACCCTGCACCGGTTCGTGTCGTTCGTCGCGCGCGTCCTGCGCGGCGAGTGGCACGGCATGGTCGTCGAACCGTTCCGGCAACTCCTGCGCCGGGGACTGTCCGGACTGGTGCTGGCGTTCGTGGCGGCCTTCGGGGTCATCTTCTTCCACGCGATCGCCCAGCATCCGGCCGGCGCCACGGTGGTGCGGCTGACCGGCGGGGTGAAGGCGTGCCTGCCGTTGCCGTTGGCCCTGTTGCGGACTCCCGTGTCGCTGTACGTCCCCGCCCTCGACCTGCCGGTGTGGGCGGGCATCACGCAGTTGTTCCTCGCCTTCGCCCTCGCCGAACTCGCCCTCGGCCGGGCCAGGACCCTGGCCATCGCGTACATCACCACGCTGGCGGGCACCCTCATCGTCCGCGTGATGATCGCGATGGGTCCGGGCTGGTGGGGTCTGGGGCTGCCCTCCAGGACGGGGCAGGTGCTGGACACCGGCCCGTCCGCCGCGGTCGTGGGGCTGTTCACCTACCTCGCGGTCGTCCGACGCGCGCCCGTGGTGTTCGCGCTCACCGGCGGCTCGATGGTGTGGGAGTCGGTCGCCAAACCCAATCTGGCCGGCCGGGAGCACCTGATCGCCGTGGCGGCCGCGATCGTCCTGGGGTTGTCGCACGGACGCAGGCGAAGACCCTTGCGGGCTCTGACGGTCCTGCTCCACTCGCGTCGAGCGGCGGCCGGGCCGACCGGCACCCCGGACCTGCGGAAACCACCCGCTCCACGGTCCTTGACGGAATCACCAGCCATGGCGGAATCATCAGTCATGGCGGAATCTTCGGCCTCGGCGGAATCGGAAGAATCGGCGGTCTCGCCGGACCCGCCCGACCCTCCGAACCCGGCGAATCGCGCCAACGGGCAACGGGTGCGCCTGCGCTGACGCGGGCGGATCGAAGGGAGGGCCCGTGCCAGGCGCATGGAGCCGGTCACGGAGGTGCGGTGAACCGGGCTGTTCCGCGGGCGCCCCGACCCCGCGGCTGCCGTCCCCTCGCGGGGTCACGCGTACCGGCATCCATGGAACAGGTACCGGCATCCATGGAACAGACGGAACCGGCGGAACGGGAACGGACGGAACAACGGGCGCGGCGGAAGTCGTGCCGACCGGCGCCGTGGTGGGCGGACTCACCCGGGATCGGGAGTACGACGAAGGTCACAATTACATATCGGACACTTCGCACTTCAATCTTCACGTGAGGCACACAAGTTGGCTAAGTTGGCGGCAGGCCTCACGACTTCCTCCGGCGAACCTCGCCGGGTCGCTCGGCCTCCGCCTAATCCGGTGCGGCCTCGCGGCGACCGGAGCCGGGGACCCAACCGAACCCTGGGGTGAATCGGCCAACTGCCCCACGGGGCAACGGCCGTAGGGCATACCTTCCGGATCTGTCCGCCCGAACCCGACAGCTAACTCGGTAGGCGGTGCACGGAAGGAGTACGTCTGCCATGGCGCCGGAACGCACCCCGGGCCCTGGAGGCACCAGCCTCCCCGGCATGCCCCGCTCCGCACCCGCGACGGTGGCCCGCTCCTCGGCGGACCGGTTCCCGCAGAGCCCCAACTCGGCCTCCTCCGGCGGGGACGACGGTCCGAGCCGCGAAGAGGTCCAGCAGCGGATCAGTTCCCTCTACGACCGGGCCGAGACCGCCACCGGGAACTACAACGCGACCCGCGCGATGACCACCGGTTCACGCAGTCGCCTCAACCCGGCCCGGGATAACGGGCGCAGGGGTACCGACGCCACTCTCGACGACGTGTCCCGGCCCTGGTTCGACGTGGGCCGTGCCCAGTTGGGTCCGACGGTGCCGGCGAGGCTGCCGGCCGACAGAATGCCGAGGCGCACGGCCGAGGCGCGCCCCGCCGTTCCCTCGAAGCGTCTGGAGGGCGGACCCTCCGCCCGCGCCCTGGAGGCCGCGGGCCGCCCCGTTCCGGAGCTTACCGCCGGACCGGGAGCGGGGCCCGTGGCCGAGTTGACCGCCGGACCGGCGGCAGGGCCTGTGGCGGAGCTCGCCTCCGGGAGGGCTGTCGCGGCGCTGCCGGCCGGGACGGGGGCACGGCAGGAGGCCGTCAAGGCCCTGCCCGCCCCGGCCGCCGAGTCCTCTCACTCCTCGCTGAAGAACCGCAAGGAGCAGAACCGGCGCAAGCTCGCACTCGCCCGTGAACTGCTGTCCCGGCACGTCGTCCAGCAGCGGATCGCCCCGATCGCGGCGATCGAGGCGCGGCCGCCTCAGGAGGTCTGGCCCACCCCGGAGGACCAGGTCCGCCGCGAGGCCGAGGACCAGTGGCGGCGCGCGCAGTCGGCCGGGCTGGGTATGGGCGCACCCGTGGACACGGCCGCACACGGGGGCATGGGTGCCCCCGTCGGCATGGACGCGTCCCTCGGTGCGGGAACGCCTCTCACCTCGGACATGACGTTCCCCTCCGACACGACGTTCACGTCGGGCATGACCTTCGCCTCGGACACGGCGTTCGCCTCGGGCACCGCCTACGCTCCGGAGCTGTCGTACGCCCAGGACATGGCCTACGCCCCCGTCCAGCTCCCGGCCCCGGAACCGGTCCGTGCGCAGGACCTGGTCCGTGCCCAGGAGATGTCTTTCGCCCAGGAGTCGCCCGCTGTTTCGGAGGCGGCCCACATCCCCGCCATGAGCGTCGCCCCCGCCCCGTCGGTCGGGTCCGCTCCGTTCGCCCCGTCCGTCGTTCCCGGCCCGTCCTTCGCCCCGGTCTCACCTGTCGACGCGGCGGTGCCCACCACCGCGGGCATGGTCATGGGCGGCGGCGACACATCGGGCTCGGGGTACGACATGAAGGCCGCCAAGGCGCTGGCCTTCGCCCGTGCCCAGATCGGCAGGCCGTGCGTCTGGGGCGCGGCCGGACCGGGCTCGTACGACTGCGCGGGGCTCACCCGGGCCGCCTGGATGGTGGCCGGGGTCGCACTCCCGCGTACCGCGCGCGACCAGGCGACGGCGACCACGGCGATCCCGCTCACCGACATCCGGGTCGGCGACCTGATCTTCTTCTACGGCGACGTCAGCCATGTCGGGCTGTACATCGGCGACAGCATGATGATCCACGCGCCGAGCCCGGGGGCGTACATACGCGAGGAGTCGATCTTCTACGCCGGACAGGCGGCGATCCACAGCGCGGCGCGGCCCGCGTAAGGGGCGGGCGGGCTCGCGTACGGCCCAAGTCCTCCGACCTGACGAGGGGTCGCCCAGGCGGCGACCGGCCTGGCACGACCTGAACGGCGCCCGTACCGATGCGGGACGGGCGCCGTGCATCCGCGTCGGGCAGGCGTGCCGGTACACGCGGCGAGGCGCCGAACGGGCCCCCGCGGATGACTACTTGCCCGAGAGGGGCATGGACGTCGCAGTCCCGTCGGTGAGCACCGACGTGTCGTCTGACGGCTCGGTGGGGGGAGGCTCCGGCGGCGGGCTCGGCGGGCTCGGCGGGCTCGGCGGGCTCGGCGGGCTCGGCGGGTTCGGCGGGTTCGGCGGACTCCGCGGACTGGCAGGCCCATGTGCGTCTCCAGCGGCGAGAGTTGACGGAAGGCGTCGTCGCTAGCGGGCGACAGGGGAGTGGTAGCCGCTTTCGCGCGCGTGGCGCGGCCGCTCTGTGGTCCCGGAGACAGGCCGGTCGAACGCGGAAGGTGCCCAGCGACACCGGCCCGGCGCCTCCTCCGTGGAGCCCCCGGTGCCCGCGCAGGTGACGTACCGTCCGCTCGTCCCTGGCGGAGACGCGACGGCATGGGTGTCCAGGCGCCGGCGCCTGGACACCGGCGCGGTGGCGAGGCGACGCGGTCGCACAACTCGGCGACAGGGATGCCGCCTTGGCGCGCCCTTGTGGTGGCGGACACCAGTCGATCAAGTCCGTTCGGTGCGTACCCGCGGTGTTCGCGGCGTGTTCAGTCCGTGGTCGCCGGTGTGCCCGAAGCTTCGCCGGGAGCGTGAGCGCGCTCCTTGTCTGCCCGACCCCCTGAAAAGAGGACCGGCCACCTTGCGTACGCACTGGCGTAGACAAGCCCCCATCACCGCCGCCGCCCTGACCCTCCTCGCCCTCGGTCTGTCCGGTGCGCCCGCTTCGGCGCAGGACCCGTCCACGGTGCGGATCAACGAGGTCGAGTCGAGCGGCGGCAGCCCCGGCGACTGGATCGAACTCGTCAACACCGGGACCGCCGCGGTCGACGTGTCCGGGTGGATCGTCAAGGACAACGACAACTCCCACTCCTACAAGATCGGCAAGAAGACGTCGATCGCTCCGGGCGCCTTCCTTGCACTGGACGTCGAGTCGTCGTTCGGGCTGGGGAGTTCGGACTCCGCGCGGCTGTTCCAGACGGACGGTTCCACTCTGGTGGACTCCTACACCTGGACCGATCACGCCGGCACCACATACGGGCGGTGCGCGGACGGCACCGGCGCGTTCACGACCACGACGGCGCCGACCAAGGGCGCGGCGAACGCCTGCGGGACCACCGGCGGCGGGGGTGAGCCGCCTGCCGTCACCACGTGGCCGGGCGGCGCGGCGGTCACCGTCGCGGACGGTTCGAACGTGTTCGGGGAGAACCTCAGCGGGCTGTCCTTCGAGAGCGAGAGCGTGCTCTGGGCGGTGAACAACGGCCCCGGCAAGCTGTACCGGCTCGTGCCCAACGGCGCGACGTGGCGCCCCGATCCGGCCGGCGGCTGGGGATCCGGCAAGGCCCTGCACTACGCGGGCGGCAGTGGCGACCCCGACGCCGAGGGCGTGGTCGTCACCCCCGACGGCATGTTCGTCGCCACCGAGCGGGACAACGGCAAGAGCTCCACCAGCCTGCCGAAGATCCTGCGCTTCGACGCGTCCTCCACCGCCTCCTCGCTGAACGCGACCGCGGAGTGGAACCTCACCTCCGACCTGCCCTCTCTGCCCGCCAACTCCGGTCCCGAGGGCATCTCGTGGATCCCGGACACCTACCTGACCGCGCACGGACTGCGCGACGAGCACACCGGCGCCGTCTACGACCCGGCCGCCTACCCCGGCCACGGAAGCGGTCTCTTCTTCACCGGTGTCGAGGACAACGGCACCGTCTACGCCTACGCCCTCGACCAGTCGGGCGGCGGATACACCCGCGTCGCCACCATCGCCAGCGGCTTTTCCGGGGTGATGGACCTGGAGTTCGAGCCGGCCACCGGTCACCTGTGGGCGGCCTGCGACGACACCTGCGAGGGCCGGACCTCGACCCTCGACATCAACGCCCAGGGCAAGTTCGCGGTCACCCACACCTATGACCGTCCCACCGGCATGGCCAACTACAACAACGAGGGATTCGCGATCGCCCCCCAGTCCGCCTGCGCCGCCGGTCACAAGCCGGTCGTGTGGTCCGACGACACGAACGACGGCGGCCACGCACTGCGCGCCGGCACGCTGAACTGCACCCCCTGACACCGGAGGGGCGGGGCGGGGTGCGCGACAGGCGCTCCCGCCCCGCCTCGCTCGGTGTCAGAGGGTGCTCATGGGCACCCGGGAAGGTCCGCGAGGAGGGCCGCGGTCGCCGGTGGGAGCCGGCTGAGCGCCCCGGGCGCCGACGACTCTCCCGTCAGCGGGCGTGCGACGGGGGGACCCGGCCTCCCCGGTGCGCGGGGGAGGCGGTACCGGCCGGACCGGACACGGACGCGGTGTCGCCCCATGTGCCGTCCCCGAGCACGACCTCGGGGTCGAACATGACGATCACGGCGGCGACCAGGAGAACCATCAGCGGGCCGGCGATCATGACGAGGAGGAACGCCAGCAGGCCCGCGGAGGACTGCGAGGCCGAGGGCGCCCGGGTGAGGTGAACCGTCACAGCGGCCATGCCGGTGTAGTGCATCCCGGTCACCGCGACTCCCATGACGAGGCTCGCTCCCAGACTCGCCCACAGCCCGTGCACGGAGACCGCCGCCCACAGTGCCGCGGTGGCGGCGACGACGGCGATGACCACGGACAACGCCACGGTCCCCGCGTCGTAGTGCAGGTTCCCGTGCGTGCGGATGGCCGCCATACCGAGGTAGTGCATCGCGGCCACCCCGAGCCCGGTGATGACGCCGGCCACGCCCAGAGTGGTCGGCCGCGCGCCCCGGTAGCCGACCAGGAAGACACCGAGGGAGACGACGACGATGGCGACGACGAGGCTGAGCACGGTGGTCACCGGGTCGTAGCGCACCAGGGCACCCTGCACGCTGAAGCCGATCATGGCGATGAAGTGCATGGTCCATATGCCGCAGCCGATGGACACGGCGCCCAGTGTCAGCCAGCCGGCTCTTCGCGCCTGGTGGGTACGCCGCAGCGACCGTGTCGTGCACCGCAGCCCGAGCGCCGCCCCGAGGCACGCCATCAGATAGGCCGCGATCGGGGTGACGGGCCCGTAGTAGAAGTCGGAAACGGTGGCGGTCATGGAAACGATCCCTTTTCATGCTGGACGGCAGGGGAGGTACCGGGAACCTGGTGCGCACCCGCGGGGCGGTGTGACGTGCCCTCACCCCGGTTTCGCGTCATCCGAGGCGCGACGGGAGCGAAACCGGCGTGCGGCCCTCCGCTCGGGAGGGCGCCGCGGCACCGCGATGTGGTGTGGAAGACACGACGCGAGGTCCTCGGCTTCCCCCGGTGACCGCGTACGTGTGCCGACGCGACCGGGCCGGCGTGGCGTGGCACGCGGAGCCCTGGCGCGGTCGGGACGGTTCCAGCGGTCGGATCAAGCCACTTGGCTGGCTTGTTCGCAATTCAAGCACACCTTGCCCACCGTTCCGCCCCATCCGGACTTCCGCCCTCCGAAGCGACGTACCGTCAGCTCGCGACGCGAAGGCGGCAATGGCCCGCCGGGCACGCGGCCGGGCACGCGGCCGGGAACAGGGCCGGTCGTGCCCGGCGGGAACAATCGATGCGCGTGGCCGGAGCCGGGCCGGCCGGTCCGGCTGTTCCGGGGGCGGCGTTCCGGGCCGACCGCCGTCAGGGGCGCGGGGCGGTGCCCTCGGTGTGGACGGGCCGGCGGCCGGGGTGCTTCCGGCCCGCGGTCGTCGCGAGTTCGCGCAACCGGCGCCAGTTCAGGGGCGGTCGGGGATCGGGCACACCGGGACGTCGTCTGGGTACCCGGACGCGCAGCGCGCCCGGTTCGACGCGGCAGTGGACCGGGGTGGGCAGCGTCAGGGCCTCGCCGTCGACGCCGGCCTCGATCTCCGGTCGGTCCGCGTCGACGACCACCTCACGGGTGGTGAGGACCGCGAGGCCGTCCGCCGACGGATCCAGCACCAGGGCCGCCGCCTCGGCCGCGCTGTCGACCTTGATCCCGAGGACGCCGAGCAGCCCGGAGTCGAGCCGCTCGCGGCGGCCGATCCCGGCCGGATCGTTCGTGCGGTAGGCATTGTTGCTGACCAGCACCGCCTGGGGGGCGTCGAGCGTCGCGCCCTCGGTGCGGACGGTGAGCCGCGGCCCGCGTCTGCGGGTGAGCAGCTCGGGCAGGAGCTCCAGGATGGTACCGATCTTGTCGTCGCGGTACGCCGGGCTCTGGACGACCGCCGCGTACGCGCCGAAGGAGGCGTTGTTGACGAACGGATGCCCTCCGGCGAAGCCGAGGTCCACACGGAGTTCGACGCCGTTGGTGAGGGCGTCGAGGCAGCGCGCGGGGTCGTCGCGGTCGAGTCCGAGGTCCATCGCGAAGTGGTTGCGGGTACCGGCGCAGACGACCAGGAACGGCAGACCGTGTTCGGCGGCGACGGCCGCGACGAGCGCCTGCGTGCCGTCGCCGCCCGCGACGCCCAGCAGATCGGCGCCGTCGGCGACGGCCGAGCGCGCCAGCGCCGTGACGTCCTGGTGCTCGTCGGGGTCGAGGAGGACGACCCGCGCGCCGAGCCGTTCGGCCTTCTCCACCAGGCCGAACCTCGCCACCTTCCCACCACCGGAACGAGGGTTCATGACGAGGAAAGGGCGGCGCGGGGGCGCCGTCCGGTGTTCCCTGGCGGGCCGGAAGCGGGGGCCGTCGCCGCGCAGCGCGTAACGGCCGGCCCAGACGGCCGCTGCCCACAGCAGCAGGGACACCGGCACGGCCCACAGCAGGAAGAGCGCGAACAGGGTGACGACGGCGGCGGGCGTGGCCACCGCCAGCAGCGCCGCCACCCAGCGCAGCGGGCCACGCCGGGTCAGCGTCCACCAGGTCGCGGCCGCCGTGACGACCACGCCGACGAGCGCGACCGCGAGCAGCAGGACGCCGCCCAGGCCGCCCTTGGCCAGCGGCAGCAGCACCGCCAGCGCCGCCGTGGTCAGTGCGGCTCTGGCCGCCCACCGCCGTCCGCCACGGACCGCTCCGCTCGTGTCCTCGGTCATCGCTCCTCCAGGGATGCGCGGATGCGTCGATGCACGGGTGTGCCGAAGCGCGGGTGCGCCGGTGTACGGGTGCGCCGGTGTACGGATGCGCGTGGGCTTGGATCAACGGTGCCCGGCCGGTGCGGCCCACTCCACCACAGACGGCGCGCGGAGCGATCAAGGACCCGGTGCGGGCGCGGCCCGTCACCCGGGAAGGGGATCCGGGCGAGCCGGCCGGACGGCGGCCGGGCCGCGCTCGGGAAGGGGCCGTGGGTACCCCTCGGGAACGGGGACGGCGCCACTGATGCACGATGGGCGGCGGCGGACCACGGACCGGGCCGGGTCCGTGGCGCGGAGAGACGGCGGCGCGGAGGGACAGTGGCGATGAGCGCGGACCGGGGCAGGGTCCTGGTCGTCGACGACGACGCGGCGATACGCCGCTCGCTGGAGCGCGGACTACGCCTCGGCGGATTCACCGTGGACCTGGCCGACGGCGGCCGCCCGGCGCTGGCCGTGGCCCGCAGGAGACCACCGGACGTGATCGTGCTGGACATCTCGATGCCGGACCTCGACGGCATCGAGGTGTGCAGGACACTGCGGGGCGAGAACAACGACGTACCCGTGCTGATGCTCTCCGCGCTCGACGAGACCGCCGACCGGATAGCGGGACTCCAGGCGGGCGGCGACGACTATCTGGTCAAACCCTTCGCCCTCCAGGAGCTCGTGCTGCGCCTGGAGGCGCTGCTGCGCCGCAGACCGCCGCGCGACACCGACACCGTACGGGTCGGCGGCCTGCTGATGGACCCCGCCGCCCGCACGGTCAGCCTCGACGGCCGGCCGGTGGACCTGACCCGGCGCGAGTTCGAGCTGCTGCACGTCCTCGCGCGCAACGCCGGTCTCGTCCTCAGCCGGGATCAACTCCTGGACCGCGTATGGGGATACGACTTCGACGTGCGCACCGACGCGGTGGACACCTTCGTCAGCTACCTGCGCCGCAAACTGGAGACCTCGGACCGCGCGCGGATCATCCACACCGTGCGGGGCGTGGGCTTCGTCCTGCGGGACGACCGGGCGGAGGGGAGACGGTGAGGCTCTCCACGCGGATCGCACTGGCCGTCGGCGCCGCCGTGCCCGTCCTGGTCCTGGCCACCGGCTGGCTGCTGCTGCGGCTGGTGGCGACGGATCTGCACGATCAGCAGGACGCCCATCTGCGCGAACGCGCGGCCACCGTGGCCAAGGACGCCCGGGGACTGCTGCGCGCGAGCGCCGCGGACCGGTCGGCGGCCGTGGAACAGGCACGGCAGCGGCGGCTGTTCACCTCGGCCCTGGACGTCGGCGTCCGGCTCATCGGCCCGGACGGGACCTTCACCGGCGGCCCGCAGCCGGACGCCGGGGCGCCGCTGCCGCCGAGCGCGCCGGTCCCGGTCACGCTCCGCGCCGACGGGCACAGCTGGCGGATCCTGTCGACCCGGGTGACCGGCGCGCGGCCCGGAGTGCGCGGCACCCTGTGGCTGTTCGCGTCGGACACCGCCGCCGACACCCAACTGCGCCTGGTCCGGCGGCGCGCGGTGTCCGTCGCGCTGCTCGCCGCGCCGCTGTCCGGACTGCTCGCCTGGGGTGTCGCCGCCCGGGCGAGCCGGCCGCTGCGCCGACTGCAACGCCGCGCGAGCGGCCTGGACCCGCGTTCCAGCCCGACCCGCCTCGACCACACCCCGACGCGTATCGCCGAGGTGGACGATCTCGCGCACACCCTGCAGACCGTCCTGGCCCGCTACGACGAACAGGCCGGCAGAACGGCCGAGGCGCTGGCCACCGCCCGCTCCTTCGCCGCCGCCGCCTCGCACGAACTGCGCACTCCGCTGATGAGCATGCAGACCAACCTGGAGATCCTCACCGGCCATCCGGAACTCGCCGGAACCGACCGGGACGAGGTGTTGCACGACCTGCGCCGCGAGCACGCCCGGCTGCTGGGCCTTCTGGTGATGTTGCGCGACCTCGGCCGCGGGGACCTCGTCGAGGCCGACGCCTTCGGTCCGGTGGACCTCGCCGACGTCGTGGAGGCGAGCACGGAGGAACAGCGCCGGCGCCATCCGCACGCACGGCTGTCCGGCCGCTGCGTGCCGGGCCTGCGGGTGCACGGCTGGGAACCGGGGCTGCGGACCGTGGTGGACAACCTCCTCGTCAACGCCCTGGTGCACGGGCACGGGGAGGGACGGCCCGCCCAGGTGGAGGTGAGCCTGCGCGCGAGCGGCACCGACGTGCTCCTCGTCGTCGACGACCAGGGTCCCGGCATCCCGCCCGAACTGCGCACGCAGGTCTTCGAACGCTTCCGGCGGCGGCCCGGCAGTCCGGGCTCCGGCCTCGGACTCACCCTGGTCGCCCAGCAGATCGCCTTGCACCGGGGGCAGATCCGGGTCCTGGAACGGCCGGTGGGACCGGGCACCCGGATCGAGGTCACCCTGCCGCTCGTCAACGGCACGCAGGGCGAAGAGAACACGTTGCCGCTCCGGCGCAACTGGATGATCGCGGCGGCCGAACGGCCACAAGAATTCGACAAGGACGACTCCTAGTTTCCGCGGTGTGCGGGCAACCGCCCGTGAACACGGAGGAGTTCGTCATGCCAAGCACCAGGAATGCCGTGGTCTCGTTGGTCGCCGTGGGAACGCTGCTGGGCGCCGCGGGCGCCGCAGCGGCGGACACCGCGTCTCCCGCGCCGTCCGGCGCGCCGACGGGCGACGGCGCGGCGGCGCTGTGCCGGCGCGCGCCGAAGATCGACCAGCGGATCGACCGGATCCTCGACCGGCTGCACGCGGACGCGTCACAGCGCGGTTCCGTCGCCCGTCTCGAACAGCGCGTCGCCAACGCCAAGTCGGCGGGGCACACGGAGATCGAGAGTTACCTCAACGACCGGCTCACCTTCCGGCGCTCCCTGATCCCGACCCTGGAGGCACGCCAGAAGGACCTGTCCCAGGTCGAGAAGTGGTGTGGCGCCAACGACAACGGGACGAAGAAGTGAGGGGCGCGCGCCGGCTCGCACCGGCAGGGCTGGCCGCCGTGGCCGTCCTGCTGCTGGCCGGCTGTGGCCACGGCGAGGACGCGGGCCGGCCGGCGCCCGCTTCCTCGTCCACCACGGACCTCGGCCACCTGCGGAATCTGGTCGACGGCGCCGATTCGGCGGCGAGCAAGGCGGAGTCGGACATGGACCGGGAGTGACCGTGGCGGACCGGGAGTGACCCTGGCGGACTGGACCGGGAGTGACCGCGGCATTGCGTACGGGTGTCGCGTACCGGTGTCGCGTACCGGTGTCGTGACGCCACCCCACCGACGGGCCGGTCACCGGCGCGGCCGGGACTGGCCCGGCACCCGGCCGGAGGTCGCTGCGGTGCGTTCGGCGCGGCCTGGACCGCGCCTGCGCCCTGCCCGAGGCCGGGTCACCCGGCGCGGTCGAGACCGCCCGGCGGTCGTCCTGAGGGCATCGGTCCGTGGCCGGATCAGGTCGGTGGCCCAGGGACGGACGGCGGACCGCCGGGGTGACTCCGGTGGTGTCCGTCGAGGGGGTGGGCCGTGAGATGCGGTCGGTGCGGGTGCTCGGAGGCGGTGCGTTCGACGATCAGGAGGGCGGCGTCGTCGGAGGGACGGTCGCCGACGTGGGCGAGCAGGTCGTCGTGGATGTGACGCAGCAGCGCGTCGGGTCCGGCGCCCCGGAAAGTGGCCACCCGCTCGGCGAGGGGGTAGAAGTCGCCCACCGGTGAGCGGGCCTCGATGACGCCGTCGGTGTAGAGCAGCAGGATGTCGCCCACCTCGAAGACGAACGGGTCCGTGCGGTGGCGCGCGGCGGGCGGTTCGCACAGGCCCAGCGGGGGCAGCGGGTGCCGGGCGTGCAGGACCTCGATCTTCTGGTCGTGCATGAGCAAGGGCGGCGGATGGCCGCAGTTGATCATCTCGACCTGGCTGCCGTGGTCGGGGATGTCGAGGATGAGCGCGGTGATGAAGTGCTCGCCGGGATCGTGTTCGGTATCGGCCACCTCGTCGAGGTCTCGGCACACGCTCGCCTCCAGCGCCGCCGTCAGTTCGGGCAGCGTGGCGTACCGCTGGGCGCCCTCGCGGAACGCGCCGAGTGCCACCGACGCCTCGCCGATCGAGGACATGCCCTTGCCGCGGACGTCCCCGATGACGAGCCGGGTGGACGCGTGGGCGGAGCGGGCCACCGCGAAGAGGTCGCCCCCGATCCGGGCCTCGTCCTCGGCCGCGAGATACAGCCAGGCCACCCGAAGCGGCCCGATCCGGCGCGGCGGCGGCCGCAGCAGAACCCGCTGCGCCGTCTCGGCCACCGAGCGTGACCGGCTCAGCTCCAGTGCCCTCCGCTCCCGTAGGTGACATACGAAGACCACCAGGGCGGACAGCACGGTCAGGGCGATGATCTGCGCGATGTGGTTGGAGGTGGTCAGGCCGCCGTGCAGCACCGCGATGCACACCTGGGCGGTCACGGCGAGCGCTCCGACCAGAGCGGTCAGCCGCGGTCCGGCGAGCGAGGCGGTGAGCGCGGGAGCGATGACCAGCAGCGGACCGAGATGGATGTCGGCCGGCGAGTGGATGTCCACCACCGTGATCACTATGATCAACGCGACGGGGATCACCACCAGTCCGCGGCCTGACGGCTGCTCCACGAGGCGGTCCACTGACAAGCGCCGGACGCTCACCTCCCCATTTTCCCCCGGACCCGGAGCACCTGCTCTCCGGCACCCGGCCAGGCATCCGTCGGGAGTCCCGCCGGGACTCTCCGATTTCTAGGGATGTCCTTACAAACAAGGGTCATAAGTCGCCCTTATGTGGTCATAGATCCAACCCGAGTACTGACTAAGGCATGCCTTAGCTTAGGCTTCCGGGCGAGTCACCCTGCCCCCTTCGAAGGGAATCTGATCATGCCTCGCCCTCTGCGGGTAGCCATTGTCGGAGCCGGTCCCGCCGGCATCTACGCCGCCGACGCGCTGCTGAAGTCCGCAGTGGCCGTCGAGCCCGGTGTGTCCATCGACCTCTTCGAGCGGATGCCGGCCCCCTTCGGCCTGATCCGCTACGGCGTCGCACCGGACCACCCGCGGATCAAGGGCATCATCACGGCCCTGCACCAGGTGCTCGACAAGCCGCAGATACGTCTCTTCGGCAACGTCGACTACCCGGGGGACATCAACCTGGACGACCTGCGCGCCTTCTACGACGCGGTGATCTTCTCCACGGGCGCGACGGCGGACCGGGCCCTGGACATACCCGGCATTGGTCTCGACGGCTCGTACGGCGCGGCGGACTTCGTCTCCTGGTACGACGGGCACCCCGACGTGCCGCGGACCTGGCCCCTCGAAGCGGAGAAGGTCGCCGTCCTCGGTGTCGGCAACGTCGCGCTCGACGTCGCGCGCGTCCTGGCCAAGACCGCCGAGGAGCTGCTGCCGACCGAGATCCCGCCGAACGTCCACGAGGGGCTCCGGGCGAACAAGGCGCTGGAGGTCCACGTCTTCGGCCGCCGCGGCCCGGCACAGGCCAAGTTCAGCCCGATGGAGCTGCGGGAGCTGGACCACTCGCCGAACATCGAGGTCATCGTCGACCCCGAGGACATCGACTACGACGAGGGCTCGATCGCCACCCGGCGCGGCAACAAGCAGGCCGACATGGTCGCCAAGACGCTGGAGAACTGGGCCATCCGCGACGCCGGCGAACGGCCCCACAAGCTGTTCCTGCACTTCTTCGAGTCGCCGACCGAGATCCTCGGCGAGGACGGCGAGGTCACCGGCCTGCGTACCGAGCGCACCGTCCTCGACGGCACCGGGAACGTCAAGGGCACCGGCACCTACAAGGACTGGGACGTCACGGCCGTCTACCGTGCCGTGGGCTACCTGTCCGACAAGCTCCCCAAGCTGCCCTGGGACGTCGAGTCCGGCACGGTCCCCGACGCCGCGGGCCGGGTCATCGAGGAGACCGGCGAGCACCTGCGCTCGACGTACGTCACCGGCTGGATCCGGCGTGGGCCGGTGGGCCTGATCGGCCACACCAAGGGCGACGCCAACGAGACCGTCGCCAGCCTGCTCGACGACCACGCGGGCGGCCGTCTGCTCACGCCCGCCGCGCCCGAACCTGAGGCCGTGGACGCGTTCCTGAAGGAGCGCGACGTCCGCTTCACGACGTGGGAGGGCTGGTACCGGCTGGACGCCGCGGAGAAGGCCCTCGGCGAACCGCAGGGCCGCGAGCGGGTCAAGCTCGTCGAACGCGAGGACATGCTCGGCGCCAGCGGAGCCTAGGGACACCGCCTCCGTGGGAGGTGTGCGCGCCTCCCATGGTCGGGAGGCGCGCACACCTCCCGCGGTCGTCCGGCGCGTCCGCACCGGACGACCGTGCGGACCGCGTGGGTCCTGAGCGCTCCGGCGGGCATCGTTGTCGAGGGACACCGTCGATGCGGCGGTGTCCCGTTCGACGTACGTACGGGTGAGAGCAGGAACAAGACCGGAGGAGTACGGCCGTGCCCGGGCTGCGCGCGCACGCCCCGTGGTTCCGCCGGACGGTGACGCCGCCGCCGACCGTCACCCGCGCCGGGCTGCCGCGCCGGTGACGTGATCCCGGTGCAGGGCGCTCGACGCCCGCCCCACCCCGGCGCGGCGCTTGGGGCCCCGGAGCTCTCCTCAGTCCGCGTCGATGGAGGCCGGGCCGGACGCCGGTGGCCGTGGGCCCGGCGCGCCCACCCGCAGACCGTCCATCACCAGGTCCAGCAGTCGCGCGGCGCGCGGCTGCCAGTCCCCGTGCGCGTCCATCTGCCAGAGGCCGGCGATGGCGAGGACGAAGTCGTCGGGGGTGACACCCGGGCGGATGGTGCCCGCGCGCTCGTTGGCGTCGAGAAGGAGGGAGACGGCCGCGGAGACCGCGCCGTGCCCCAGCTTGGTCAGGGTGCCCCGGGTCACGGTGGACGCGCGCAAGGCCTCGGCCAGGCCCGCCTTGGCCATGGCGTACTGCGCCAGACGGTCCATCCAGTCGCGAAGGGCCCGGTCCGGGGTCCGCGTCTCCAGCAGCTGGGCCGCGGTGTCGGCGAGCTGCTGCACCTCGTAGCGGTAGACCTCCAGGACCAGCGCCTCGCGGTTGGGGAAGTTCCGGTAGAACGTGCCCTGCCCCACGCCCGCCTTCTTGGCGATCGCGCTGAGCGGGGTGTCCGAGGAGCGGGTCAGTTCCGCCAGGGCCACTTCGAGGATGCGCTCGCGGTTGCGCTGCGCGTCCGAACGCAGCGGGGCGTCCTTCTTCTGCTGCACTCGTCCCCCTTCCGGCAGGCACGGCACTCGTGGCGGAGCCCGTCCTTGCTAAGTGGACAGCTGTCCGCTAAGTTCGGAGTGAGTGGACAGCTGTCCACTTAGGTTCACCATAGCGTGAGATCCGGCCACCGTGGACTGTCGGTGCGTCTCGGAACGGGCCCTGCCCCGCACCCTGTACGGGCGACTCCCGGGCCCCATCCGCCCACCCCGACGACCGCGCAGCGCCATTCCTTCCCCCGCGACCCCCGCGACCCGGCGAAAGAAGGCTGATCATGGCCCCACCGACGTCCAGCGCCATCACCCTGCACATCAATGGCGAGAAGTACACGCTGCCCGTCGACCACCGCACCACCCTGCTCGACGCGCTGCGCGAGCACCTCGATCTGACGGGTACCAAAAAAGGCTGTGATCAGGGTCAGTGCGGCGCCTGCACGGTGCTGCTCGACGGGCGCCGGGCCGTCTCCTGTCTGCAACTCGCCGTCGCCGCCGAGGGCCGCGACATCACCACCATCGAAGGCGTGGCGGACGGGGATCGGCTGCACCCGGTGCAGCAGGCGTTCCTCGACCTCGACGGCTACCAGTGCGGCTACTGCACACCGGGCCAGATCTGCTCGGCCCTCGGTGTGATCGAGGAGCACGCGGCGGGCTGGCCGAGCGCCGTGACCGCCGACGTGCGGCCCGAAGCGGGCGTTCCGCCGCTCGGTGCGGAGGAGATCCGTGAGCGGATGAGCGGCAACCTGTGCCGCTGCGGCGCCTACGTGTCCATCGTGCGGGCAGTCGCCCGGGCGGCAGAGGACGGGGCGGTCCGTGCGGGGCGAGTCCGTACGGGGGAAGTCCGTACGCGGGAAGCCCGTGCCGTGCGTTCGGACGTCATGGACTCCGACGTCATCGCCTCCGACGTCATCGCCTCCGGCGGCGCGGAATCCGGCGCCGCGCAATCCGTTGCCGTGGAGACGCAAGTGGCCGAGGTGCCCGATATGAACGGAACGGATGCCAAGGAGGCCGCGGCATGAGGGAGTTCGGTTATGAACGCGCCTTCGACGTGGCCGGCGCGGTCGCCCTGCTGGGCGCCGACCCCGAGGCGCGATGTCTCGGCGGCGGCACCAACCTCGTCGACCTGATGAAGAGCGGGGTGGAGCGGCCCGCACGCCTTGTCGACGTGCGCGAACTGCCCCTGGACCAGATCGAGTTCAATCAGGGTGGCGGGCTGCGCATCGGCGCGACCGTCACCAACAGCGACCTTGCCGCACATCCTGAAGTGCGGCGCCGCTACCCGGCGTTGGCACAGGCGGTCCTGGCCGGTGCCTCGGGGCAACTGCGCAACATGGCCACGGTCGGCGGGAATCTGCTCCAGCGCACCCGCTGCGGCTACTTCACCGACCTCGCGAAACCCTGCAACAAGCGTGCCCCCGGCAGTGGTTGCCCCGCCGTCGAGGGCGAACACCACAACCACGCCATCCTCGGCGCCTCCGCGCACTGCGTCGCCACGCACCCCTCCGACATGGCGGTGGCCCTCACGGCTTTCGACGCCGTCGTCACGTACGAAACGCTCGACGGGCCGGGCGAGTTGCCGCTCGCGGAGTTCTATCTCTCCGTCGGTGACACTCCGCACCGGGAGACCGCCCTGCCGTCCGGCGCGCTGATCACCGGCGTGACCGTGCCCGCGGACCCGGTCGCCGCCCGCTCCCGCTACCGTAAGGTGCGCGAACGCGCCTCGTACGCCTTCGCGATCGGCTCGATCGCCGCCGCGCTCGATGTCCGCGGCGGTGTCGTGCGCGAGGTGCGCCTCGCCTTCGGGGCGGTGGCGTCCCGGCCGTGGCGTGCCCGGGAGGCCGAGCGGGCGCTGCTGGGGGGACCCGCGGACGCCGAGGCCTTCGCCGCAGCGGCGGACGCCGAGCTGGCGGCGGCCGACCCGCTGCCCCACAACGGCTACAAGGTGCCCCTCACGCGCAACCTCGTCGTGGCGACGCTGACCGAACTCACCGAGGAGGCCGCCCGATGACCACCACGACCACCCCGACCGCGACCGGCACTGCGGCCGAGGCCGTCGGTACCGCGCACACCCGGGTGGAGGGCGTGGCCAAGGTGACCGGAGCGGCGCGCTACGCGGGAGAGGTACCCCATCCCGGACTCGCCCACGGCTGGCTGGTGCTGTCCACCGTGGCCCGGGGCCGAATCCGTGCCGTACGGTCCGAGCCGGTCCTCGCGATGCCGGGTGTCCTCGCCGTCCTGCACCACGAGAACGCCCCGCGTCTCAACGCCGGTTACACGAACGCCTTCGGCGTGCCCGACCCGATCGTCCAGGTCTTCCAGCGGGACCGGGTGCCCTACTCCGGCTGGCCGGTGGCCCTCGTCGTCGCCGAGACACCCGAGCAGGCGAGGGAGGCCGCCGAGGCGCTCGTCGTCGAGTACGACGAGGAGCCGCACGACGTCGAGTTCGCCGCCGGGCTTCCCGGTGTGTACACGGCGGAGAGCGCCCCCGCCGGGACGAAGGGCGACCTGGAGGCCGAACTCGCCGCGTCCGCCGTCGTCGTGGACGCCGAGTACAGCACCCCGGAGGAGCATCACAGCCCCATGGAGCCGCACGCGGCGCTCGCGCGCTGGGACGGCGGCCGGCTGGAGGTGATCGACTCCAACCAGGGCAGCAGGTTCGTGGCGGACGAACTGGCCAAGCTGTTCTCGCTCGACCCCGAGTCGGTCCGGGTCCGGTCCGAGCACGTGGGAGGCGGCTTCGGTTCCAAAGGGACCCGCCCGCACTCCGTGGCGGCCGCGATGGCCGCGACCGTGCTGCACCGCCCGGTGCGGGTCGTCATGACCCGGCGTCAGATGTTCTCCCTCGTCGGCTACCGCAGCCCCACGGCGCAGCGGGTCAGGCTCGGCGCCGACACGGACGGACGGCTGCGCGCGGTCGAGCACCGCGCCGAGAGCCTGACCTCGACCGTCCACGAGTTCGTCGAGCGCAGCGCCGAGTACGGGCGGGCGATGTACGGCTCCGACGCGCACCACTCCGTCAGCCGCGTCGTACGGCTCGACGTGCCGACGCCGAGCTGGATGCGGGCCCCGGGAGAGGCGCCGGGATCCTTCGCGCTGGAGTCCGCGGTCGACGAACTCGCCGAGAAGTGCGGCCTCGACCCGATCGAGCTGCGTCTGCGCAACGAGCCGGACGTGGGCCCCGTCTCCGGACTGCCCTTCAGCAGCCGCAATCTGGCCGGGTGCTTCGAGGAGGGGGCCCGCAGGTTCGGCTGGGCGGACCGCGACCCGAGCCCGGGAGTCCGCCGCGAAGGACGCTGGCTGCTCGGCACCGGCACCGCCGCGGCCACCTTCCCCATGCTGTCCGCCCCGTCCACGGCGGCCGTGACCGCGGAGCCCGACGGGACCTTCACGGTACGGATCACCGCCTCGGACATCGGGACCGGGGCGCGGACCGCGCTCACCCTGATCGCCGCGGACGCGCTGGAGACCGCGCCGGAGCGCATCCGGATGCGGATCGCGGACAGCGACTTCGGCCCGGCGATGATCGCCGGCGGATCGATGGGCACCCGTTCCTGGGCCTGGGCGATCCGGGTCGCGGCGGCCGGGCTGCGCGAACGGCTGGTCCTGGGCGGCGGTATCCCACCGGAGGGGATCACGGCACGCTCGGACACCTCCCGGGCCGTCGGCGCGCTGCCGCCGATGGAACGCCACACCTTCGGGGCGCAGTTCGCCGAGGTCGCCGTGGACGTCACCAGCGGGGAGGTGCGGGTACGGCGGATGCTGGGCATCTTCGCCGCCGGCCGCATCGTCAACCCGCTCACCGCGCGCGGGCAGTTCGTCGGCGGAATGGTCTGGGGCCTGTCCATGGCGCTGCACGAGGAGGCGGTCCGGGACCGGGCCACGGGCGGCCACGTCGGTGCCGACCTGGCCGGTTACCACTTCGCCGCGCACGCCGACGTACCGCAGATCGAGGCGGACTGGGTGGACGACCCGGACCCGGACGACCCGGTGGGTATCAAGGGCATCGGCGAGATCGGGGTCGTCGGGGCCGCGGCGGCGATCGCCAACGCGGTCTGGCACGCGACCGGCGTACGCCACCGGCACCTGCCGATCCGGCCCGACCGGGTCCTGCTCGCGGGGGCCGCGGCGGCAGGGGACGCCGGTGCTTGACCTCGCCGACGAACTGCACCGCTGGGCCGACGAGGGCCGGGACTTCGCCGTCGCCACCGTCGTGAACGTCGGCGGCAGCGCGCCGCGCGGTCCGGGCGCCGCCCTCGCCGTGGACGGCCATGGCACTGCCGCCGGCTCGGTCTCCGGCGGATGCGTCGAAGGGGCCGTGTACGACCTGTGCGTCCAGGCGCTCCAGGACGGCCGGACTGTGCGGGAGCGGTTCGGACACAGTGACGCGGACGCCTTCGCGGTCGGCCTGACCTGCGGCGGCGTCATCGATGTCCTGGTCACGCCGGTGCGTGCGGACGCACCGGACCGGAAGGTGTTCGAGGCGGCGCTGTCGGCCGCGGCCCGCGGTGAGCCGGCCGCCGTCGCCAGAGTGGCGCGGGGACCGGCCGGACTGCTGGGCAGGGCGCTGCTGGTCCGGCCCGACCCGGCGTACGGGCCACCGGTCGAGGGAGGTCTCAGCGGTTCCCCGGCGCTGGACGGCACCGCGGCAGGGGAGGCCCGCGGCATGCTCGCGGCGGGGCGCACCGGCACGGTCGAGATCTCCGAAGACGGTTCGCGGTGCCCCGGGGGCGTGACGCTGTTCGTGGAGTCCAGCGTGCCGCCGCCCCGCCTGATCGTCTTCGGCGCCGTCGACTTCGCCACGGCGCTGGTACGGGTCGGCAAGTTCCTCGGCTACCACGTGACCGTGTGCGACGCCCGCCCCGTCTTCGCCACCCGCGTCCGCTTCCCCGAGGCGGACGACATCGTCGTCGACTGGCCGCACCGCTACCTCCGGCGCACCGGGACCGACGAGCGGACGGTCCTGTGCGTGCTGACCCACGACGCCAAGTTCGACGTACCCCTGCTGGAGGAGGCCCTGCGGATGCCGGCGGCCTTCGTCGGGGCCATGGGGTCGCGCCGCACCCACGAGGACCGTCAGCGACGGCTGCGCGAGGCCGGCCTCACCGAGCGGGAGCTGTCCCGGCTGAGATCCCCGATCGGGCTCGACCTCGGGGCCCGTACGCCGGAGGAGACCGCGCTGTCCATCGCGGCGGAGATCGTCGCGGCCCGGGAGGGCGGCACCGGCGCTCCGCTGACCGGCTCGCGGACGCCGATCCACCGCGACGGGGACGGCGTCCGTCGCGACGGGGACAGCGTCCATCGCGAGGGGGACGGGCGTGCGGGCGGTGGCGCGGCCGGGACGCGGGAGGCCGCCTGACGGATGGCGGCCGGGCGCCCGTTCCGGGGATCGGCGCGGTGCCGCGACCGGCGAGCGTTTCGAGGAGCACGTCAAGGACGTGGACCTCGTCCTCGACTTCTCCTGAGACGCCGGGCGGCCGAGATCCGGGACCTCCGCGACTGCGGAAGCCCCGGGCGCGGCCTTCCGAGGCTCAGGACGGGCGTACCTGGAGCGCGCGGAGTAGCGGCGGCCGGGAACTCCCGGACGGCAAGAGGCGGGGTTGCGGGCGTACCGGCGGGTTCCGGGCGTGCCCGCGGGTTCAGGACGTGCCGGAGACGCGCGAGGTCGCGGCCGGGTCCGCGAGCCAGTCGTACGCGGTCCGCGCCGTGAACTCGGCCTGGCCGCCGCGCAGCAGCAGCCCAGCCGTGCCGAACGCCGGGTCGTCGGCCTGCGCGGTGACGTACGGGATCGCGAGGCACCGCATCCCGGCCGCGTGCGCGGCCGCGGCGCCCGGGGCGGCGTCCTCCAGGACCACGCAGTCCGCCGGCGCGGCGCCCAGACGGGCGGCGGCCTCCAGGAAGACGTCCGGTGCGGGCTTGCCGTGCGCCACCTCGTCGGCCGAGACGAAGGTCGTCAGACGGGCCGCCAGGCCGGTCCCCGTCAGGATCGCCTCGATGGCGGCGGCCGAGGAGCCCGAGGCCACGGCCATCGGGACCCCCGCGTCGGCCAGCAGCCCGACGAACTTCCGCATCTCCGGATAGACGTGCGTGCAGGCGCGGGCCAGCTCCAGATAGCGGCGGTTCTTCTCGGCGAGCAGGGCCTCCAGCGGAGCCCGCAGTCCGTAGCGCTCCTTCCAGAGAGTGAGCGTCTCCCGGGTGCTGATGCCCACGTACCGTTCGTGGTCGGCCCAGGTGAAGTCGGTGATGCCGTGCTCGGCGAGCGTCTGCCGCCCGGCTTCGAAGTAGTTCGGCTCGCTGTCCACGAGGGTTCCGTCGAGATCGAAGATGACCGAGGTGCGGCCGAGAGCGCTCATGGGGTCCAGGATGCCAAGTCCCTGCCGGTGAGGGGCCAGGTGCACCCAGGACGAGACACATCCTGCGACGCGCGGATCGGACGGGGGCGGGCGGACCGGACCACGCGCGGACCGGGTGCCGGGCGGAACGAACGGCGGGCGGGCCTGGGGCGTGGGGGCCGGACCGGATCATGGGCGGGCCAGATGGCGCACGGGTCGGACAGGCGACGGGGGCACAGGGGGCGGCAGCCCCGTGCCGGTCCAGGCGCCCGTCAGCCGTTCGGCATCCGGCCGATCGACTCCACCAGCGGCAGCACCCGGTGCGGAACACGTTCGCGCAGCGCCACCTCGGTGCGGGTGCGTACGACGCCGGGCATGCTGATGAGCGACTGGACCACATCTTCCAGGTGGGCGTTGTCGCGCGCCACCACCCGCGTGAGCAGATCGCCGCCGCCCGTGATCGAGAACGCCTCGATGATCTCCGGTACGGCGGCGAGCGCGTCGCCGACCTCGTCGAGACGGCCCTGCGTGACCTCGATGTGCACAAAGGCCAGCACGGGGTGGCCGAGCGCGGCGGGGGACAGCGAGGGTCCCGTGCCGGTGATCACCCCGTCCCGCTCCAGCCGGTCCATGCGGGCCTGGAGCGTCCCGCGGGCGACACCGAGCATGCGGGCGTACTCACGCACGCTGGTACGCGGCTGCTCCAGCAGCAGCCGCAGGATCCGGGTGTCGAGCTCGTCCACGGCCATGGTGCGCCGGCCTTCCTGCCGCCTGAGGTGATCTTCACCGACTGTACCGACGGCACAGTGCGCACCGGTGGCCGATTCCGCGCCGGACCGGCTCCGGCCGGTGTGCCTCGCGCGTCCGTCCGGCCGCGCGACCTTCGCCTTCCCCTCCGCCCGCCTGCCGACGGCACCCGTGCGGCCGACGCCCCTGCGCCACGTGCACCCAGGAATGCGGCGGACCGGGCGGGTCGCGGATGTGAGGGGGGCCGACCGGCGCGGAACCTCCAGCCGGGCGGAGGCCGAGGCGGACGCGCGGCGGCCGGTCCTGGAGCCGGAGCCGCGGAGGACTCCCGTCAGGTGTCAGGTGTCAGGTGCCGGGTGGCGCGGAGGACGGGGACCCGACCTGGTCCCAGCCGTTCACCGGACCGCCGTGCCCGAGGGGGAGGGCGTCCCCCGGGCCCGCCCGCTCGCGGGGACCGGCGGCGCCGTCCGGGAAGCCGTCGAGGGCGACCCGGATCCGCTCCGCGGGAAGGCCGCGCCGGAGCAGGGCACGGGCGGTGGCCCGGACCGTCTCCGCGGGACCGCAGACGTAGGCCGTGGTGTTCCGGGGATCGAACCGGGCCCCGTCCAGGAGGGCGGTGACGGCGCCGACGGAGCCCTCCCAGCCGGGCCCGGGGCGGTCGACGGTGACCGCGCAGTGCGGTGGGCCGTGCGCCGCCGACCAGGCGTGCGTCTGCTGGGCGTAGAGGATGTCGTCCGGGGTGCGGGCGCCGACCAGGACGTTCAGGTGTCCGTACAGCTGAGGTGCGGCGAGCGCGTCGAGGACCAGCGGGCGCAGGGTCGCCGGACCGAGTCCGTCCGCGACGACCAGCAGGTCCTGCCCGGCCGCCCTGTCGAGTTCCCAGCCGGTGCCGAACGGGCCGCGCAACCCGACCCGGCCACCCGGCCGAAGGGCGCACAGGGCGGCCGAGACCGCCTCCACCGACCGAATCGTGAGGGCGATCTCCTGGCGGTCGATGCGGGACACCGGTACCGGGATCGTGCCCACCGCGAGAGCGTGCACCAGGGCGTAGCGGCCGGGCGTGAACGGCGCGAGCAGCCCGGTGCCCGTCGGCGCGAGCGTGAGGGTGACCGTGTCGGCCGTCTCCTCGCGGGCCTGCGTCACCTGATAGGGGAGGGGAACGTCGTCCATGGCCGGCCTCCGCTGCCGTAGGGGCGTACGTACCGATGGGAGGACCGTCCGGTCGCTCACCGGCGAGGGGCACCGGGTCGAGGGTGCTCCTTCCAGCGTGGACGCATGAGCGGGTGGGCACCACACCTCGCCGGGTCCCGGGCGGCCGCACTCGTCGCCGGGGCACTGTCGCCGGGGGGGCGCGGGACGGTGGGACCCACGCCCTCACGCCCCCACACCCTTCCGCCGCGCGCCTCCTCAGGGCCGTTCGGCCCCCGCCGGGGACCTGCGGCCCCTGCACCGCGGCCGGTCGGGGCCAGAGCCTGGAAACGGAACGCCGGCCCGGCCCGGCAGAGGGAGACCACGCAGAGGGAGACCATGCCCGGCACCGTGACCGCTCCATCACCGGCGTCACCCGTCCGGCTTCCTGGTGGGACGACCCGGCGGCGGGCGGCCGCGCACCGGCCGGGCAGGCCGGGCGGGCGGTGCCAGCGGGTGCGGTCCGGGGGAGTGACGTCGCGCGAGGAGGGAATCACCACCATGGTGGAAGGAGCCGCCCGCGTGGTCTCCCACCCCGGGTTGCGGCGCGGCGGGAAACTCGTGAGGGTGGCCGTGCCGGCGTACGGCACGCTCCGGGGCCCGGTCCACGGCACGGTCCGCGACACCTCGGTGACCGGATACGACCCCGGGACACGGCAGGGCCTCGCCGAGGTCCGTCGGCCGCACACCGCGGGCCGGACCGTTTCCGTCCACGGACCCGTCCGCCCGCGATCCGACCACGGGACCCGTCCGCACGCGTCCGTCGACGAACCCACCGCGATGCCGCGCGGTCGGGCCAGGACCGGGATCGTCCGCGATCCCGGCACGGGAAGGTGAGGATCTTGGAGCTTCCCCTCGTCGTGGGCGTCGACGGCTCCGGACCGAGCCTGCGCGCGGTGGACTGGGCGGCGGACGAGGCGGCGCTGCGCGGTGCCCCGCTGCGGCTGGTGAACGCGTCACTGTGGGAACGCTACGAAGGAGTCTCCGCCGCCGGAACGGACCGGCCCCCGGACCAGAAGCTGGCGGAGGACGTCGTCGACGCCGCCACACGGCGCGTCCGTGACCGGCGGCCCGGTACGCGGGTGTCGGCCGACGTCCTGCCCGACGACCCGGTGAGTGTCCTGCTGCACGAGGGACACCGTGCCTGCGCGCTGGTCATCGGCTCGCGCGGCCGCAACGGGCTCGTCGAACTGCTGCTCGGCTCGGTGAGCCTCGCGGTGGCCGCGCGCGCCGACTGCCCCGTGATCGTGCTGCGTGGCGGCCAGGAGAGCCGGGCCGCGGCCGGGGAACACCGGCGGATCGTCCTCGCGGTCGGCGACGGCCCGAACAGTTCCGCACCCGCGCGATTCGCCCTCCAGGAGGCAGAGGCCCGCGGGGCGTCCCTGGACGCGGTACGGGCCTGGCGGTGGCCCGGCCGGGAGCCGACGGACCAGCCGCCCGTCGAGGGGGAACCCGCCCGACGGCACGAGCGGCAGGCGGTGGAGATCCTGGAGTCGGCGCTGGACGGGCCCGCGGCGGAGCATCCTTCGGTGCGGCTCCGTCTGCGGGCCGCCGAGGGGTCCGCCCGCGGCGTGCTGCTGGCCGCCTCGGCCGGGGCGGACCTGCTGGTCGTCGGCGCCGAGCGGCTCCACGCACATGTCGGACTGCCGGTCGGCCGGGTCGTGCACGCCCTTCTGCACCGGTCCGCCTGCCCGGTGGCCGTCGTTCCCGACCGGGCGGGAACACAGTGACCGGCTCAGAGACTCGCCGCGTGGTCGGGGACGTACGTCTGAAGATCGCGCGGCGGGCGCTCGTACCCGGTCGACGGCGGCCGGGGCGGCAGTTCGAGCACCGGCGGGGGCACCTCGTGGTACGGCACCGAGTCGAGCAGATGGGCGATCATGTTCAGCCGGGCGCGGCGCTTGTCGTCGCTCTCGACCACGGACCAGGGCGCTTCCGGAATGTCCGTGTGCACCAGCATCTCGTCCTTGGCCCGGGAGTACGCCTCCCATCGCGTGATCGACTCCAGGTCCATCGGAGAGAGCTTCCAGCGCCGCGTCGGATCCTTCAGCCGGCGCCGGAACCGGTCCTGCTGCACCGCGTCGCTCACCGAGAACCAGTACTTGCGCAGCACGATCCCCGCCTCCACGAGCATGCGCTCGAAGAGGGGGCATTGACGCAGGAAGAGTTGGTACTCCTCCTTGGTGCAGAAACCCATGACGTGTTCGACACCGGCCCGGTTGTACCAGCTCCGGTCGAACAGGACGATCTCCCCGGCGGCCGGCAGATGTTCGACGTACCGCTGGAAGTACCACTGGGTGCGCTCGCGCTCGGTCGGCCTGGGCAGCGCCACGGTCCGCGCGACACGCGGATTGAGATGCTCCGAGACCCTTTTGATCGTGCCGCCCTTGCCCGCCGCGTCACGCCCCTCGAAGACCACCACGAGTCGGACGCCCTCGACGCGCACCCACTCCTGGAGCTTCACCAGCTCCGTCTGGAGCCGCAGCAGTTCCCGCTCGTACACCGCCCCCGGCAACGACGCCGGCCTCTTGCCGCCCATGCCTCCTCCTCTCCCCGCCGACCTGCCCCGATGACTTCGGAGTCACCATGCCCAAGGTCCAACCGTCCAAGGTGGAACAACAGGACGCCACCGTACTGAGCGACGAGGAACTGCGCACCCTGGACGCCCACTGGCGGGCCGCCAACTACCTTGCCGTGGGCCAGATCTACCTGCTGGCCAACCCCCTGCTGACCGAGCCCCTGACACCCGATCACATCAAGCCGCGGCTGCTCGGTCACTGGGGCACCTCACCCGGGCTCAACCTCGTCCACACCCACCTCAACCGGGTGATCAGGGCCCGCGCTCTGGACGCGTTGTGCGTCTGGGGACCCGGTCACGGCGGGCCGGCCGTGCTCGCCAACTCCTGGCTGGAGGGCAGTTACAGCGAGACGTACCCGAACGTGTCGCGGGACGCGGCCGGCATGGAGCGGCTGTTCAGGCAGTTCTCGTTCCCCGGTGGCGTGCCCAGCCATGTCGCCCCCGAGACACCGGGCTCGATCCACGAGGGCGGCGAGCTCGGCTACTCCCTCGCGCACGCCTACGGCGCCGCCTTCGACAACCCGGACCTGCTGGTCGCCTGCGTCATCGGGGACGGCGAGGCGGAGACCGGCCCGCTGGCCGCGTCCTGGCACTCCAACAAGTTCCTCGACCCGGTCCACGACGGCGCCGTCCTGCCGATCCTGCACCTCAACGGCTACAAGATCGCCAACCCGACGGTGCTGGCCCGCATCCCCGAACCCGAACTCGACGAGCTGCTGCGCGGCTACGGCCACGACCCCATCCACGTCACCAGCGACGACCCGCACCAGGTGCACCGGGCCATGGCCGACGCCTTCGACCGGGCCCTGGACCGCATCGCGCTGATGCAGCGCACCGCCCGCGAGGACGGGGTGACCGAGCGCGTGCACTGGCCCATGATCGTGCTCCGCACGCCGAAGGGGTGGACCGGACCCGCGGAGGTCGACGGCCTGCCGGTCGCGGGAACCTGGCGCGCCCACCAGGTCCCGCTGCCCGCCGTGCGGGAGAACCCGGAGCACCTGCGCCAGTTGGAGGCCTGGCTGCGCTCCTACCGGCCCGAGGAGCTCTTCGACGCGGAGGGCCGGCCGGTCGCCGAGGTCCTCACCTGTGTCCCGGAGGGAGCGCGCCGGCTGGGTGCCACCCCGCACGCCAACGGCGGTCTGCTCGTCCGCGATCTGCCGGTCCCCTCCCTCGACCGGTTCGCCGTCCCCGTCGACAAGCCGGGCGGTACCGTGCACGAGCCCACCCGGGTCCTCGGCGAGCTCCTCGAACAGGTCATGAAGGACACCGCGCCCCGCCGCGACTTCCGGCTGGTGGGCCCCGACGAGACGGCCTCCAACCGGCTCGACGCCGTCTACGGCGCCAGCGGCAAGGCATGGCAGGCCCAGACCCTCCAGGTGGACGAACACCTGGACCGGCACGGCCGGGTCATGGAGATCCTCTCCGAACACATGTGCCAGGGCTGGCTCGAGGGCTACCTCCTCACCGGCCGGCACGGCCTGTTCTCCTGCTACGAGGCCTTCGTCCACATCGTCGACTCGATGGTCAACCAGCACATCAAGTGGCTCAGGACTTCGCGCGCGCTGCCGTGGCGTGCCCCGATCGCCTCCCTGAACTACCTGCTCACCTCGCACGTCTGGCGTCAGGACCACAACGGCTTCTCCCACCAGGACCCCGGCTTCGTCGACCACGTCCTCAGCAAGAGCCCGGAGGTCGTACGGGTCTACCTGCCGCCGGACACCAACACCCTGCTGTCCGTGGCCGATCACGTGCTGCGCAGCCGGGACTACGTCAATGTCGTGGTCGCGGGCAAGCAGCCGGGCTTCGACTGGCTCACCATGGACCAGGCCCGCGCCCACTGCGCCCGCGGCGCCGGAATCTGGGAGTGGGCCGGCACGACCGGTGCCGACCGCGAACCGGATGTCGTCCTCGCCTGCGCGGGCGACGTCCCCACCCTGGAGATCCTGGCCGCCGCCGACCTCGTCCGGCGCCATCTGCCCGAACTCGCCGTGCGTGTCGTCAACGTCGTCGACATGACCCGGCTGATGCCGCGCGAGGACCACCCGCACGGCATGAGCGACCGCGAGTACGACGGACTGTTCACCACCGACAAGCCGGTGATCTTCGCCTACCACGGCTATCCCTGGCTCGTCCACCGCCTCGCCTATCGACGCGCCGGCCACCCCAACCTGCACGTCCGCGGCTACAAGGAGATGGGCACCACCACGACCCCCTTCGACATGGTCGTCCGCAACGACCTGGACCGCTACCGCCTCGTCATGGACGTCATCGACCGGGTTCCCGGCCTCGGTGTCCGCGCCGCCGCCGTGCGCCAGCGGATGGCCGACGTCCGCACCCGTCACCACGCCTGGGTCCGGGAGCACGGCACCGATCTGCCCGAGGTCGCCGACTGGAGCTGGACCGGCTGACGACCGGCACGCGTGCGGGGCGTCGGGGTGTCCCGGCGTCCCGTGTGTCCGGTGCCGCGTGTGTCCGGTGCCGTCGCGCGTCGCGGACGCGGTGGGGCGCCGGGGGTCCCCTGGCGTCCCGGTGATGAGAGCGGGGCCCCCGGACAGTACCGTGAAGACACGAGAAGCGGTCCGAGCTGCCTTGTCTGCCTTGTCTGCCCTGTCGGTCGGAGGAAGCGATGAACGGGGACGGGACCCAGGGGCCCGGGCAGCACCTGCCCAGGCTGCGGCTCGATGAGCTGCTGGGCGAGCTGCAGGTGCGTATCGACGCGGTGCGCGGCACCAGGGACCGCCTGCACAGCCTGCTGGAGGCCGTCCTCTCGGTCGGACGGGAGCTGGACCTGCCGCAGGTGCTGCGCAGCATCGTGGAGGCCGCCGTGGTGCTGGTCGACGCCGAGTACGGGGCACTCGGCGTGATCGGCGGCGACCGGAAACTGTCCGAGTTCCTGACCGTCGGCATCGACGAGGACCGGCGCGCGCGGATCGGGGCGCTGCCCAGCGGGCACGGGCTCCTCGGCGAGCTGATCCGGCACCCGGTGCCGCTGCGCCTGCCGGAGCTCTCGCGGCACCCGGAGTCGTACGGTTTCCCCGCCCACCACCCGCCGATGCACTCGTTCCTCGGAGTGCCGATCAGAGTCCGCGACGAGGTGTTCGGCAACCTCTACCTCACGGAGAAGCGCAGCGGCACTCAGTTCGACGCCGAGGACGAGTCGGTCCTGTCGACGCTCGCGGTCGCGGCCGGGGTGGCCATCGAGAACGCGCGGCTGTACGAGGAGACGCGGCTGCGCGAGCGGTGGCAGCGGGCCAGCGGGAAGGTCACCAGCGTCCTGCTGACCGGCGCGCCCGGAGCGGAGGTGCTGGAACTGATCATCGACGAGGCGCGGAAGATCGTCTGCGCGGACATGGGGATGATCGCGGAGCGGGTGCCGGGCGAGGAGGCCCTGCGCCCGGCACTCGCGGTCGGCCTCGGAGCGCGGGAGCGCGGCGGCCTGGTGCTGTCCTGCCGGAACGGCCTCGTGGGAGCCGCGCTCGCCACGGCCGAGCCGGTGGTCAGCGCCGACATCACGCACGACGCCAGGTCCGGCGCGGACGCGGCCCCCTGGGCCGGGCTCGGGCCCGTGGTGGCGGTGCCGCTGGGGACCAGCGGAATGGCGCGCGGAGTGCTGCTGCTGGGGCGGGCGCCGGGCGGCGTGCCGTTCGGTGACGCGGACACCGGGCCGCTGCTCGGGTTCGCCGACCAGGCCGCCCTGGCCCTGGAACTGGCCGAACGCCGCCGGGACGCGGAACAGATCGCGCTGCTCCAGGACCGTGACCGCATCGCCCGCGACCTCCATGACCTGGCGATCCAGCGGCTCTTCGCGGCGGGGATGACGCTGCAGAGCGCGCAGCGCTTCATGGAGCACCCCGAGGGGAGGGAGCGGCTGACACGGACCGTCGACGACCTGGACGACACCATCAAGATCATTCGGTCCACGATCTTCGGTCTGCGCGCGCACGGCGCCGGTACCGCCGAGGGCGGCGGGCTGCGCGGCCGGGTCTCGCGGGCGGTGACGGCGTCGGCCACCTCGTTCGGGTTCTCGCCCGCCCTGCGGATCGAGGGGCTCGTGGAGACCGACGTCCCCGGCGAGATCGCCGACCACGCCGTCGCGGTGCTCGGAGAGGCGCTGAGCAACGCGGCCCGGCACTCCGGGGCACGGGCCGTGGACGTCCGGCTCCGGTGCGGCGGGGGCGAGTTGACGCTCACGGTGACCGACGACGGCCGCGGGGTGCCTCGCGGGGCCGGACGCAGCGGGCTGCGGAACCTGGAGGAGCGTGCCGTCGCCCTGGGTGGGTCCCTGACACTCGGCGAGAGGCCGGAGGGCGGCGGTACGCGGCTGGTGTGGCGGGTGCCCGTTGCCCCGACCGACGCGCCGACGGCCGGGGCCACGGGGGGCGTCTGAGACGGGTGCGCGGGCGCGTCGGGGGAGTTCCGCGCCTCTGCCGGACCTGGGGTCAGCGGGCGGAGCGGCGCGGGGCATCCGGATTCTCCAGGTGGCTGACCAGGACCGCCGCCTGGACACGGCGCTGGACACCGAGTTTGGCCAGCAGCCGGGAGATGTGGTTCTTCACCGTCTTCTCGGACAGATACAGCTTCCCGCCGATCTCCCGGTTGGTGAGCCCGTCCCCGATGAGGGCGAGAATGTCCCGCTCACGGGGCGAGAGACCGGCGAGCTCGGGAGCGAGCGCCGTTTTCCCGGTGGGGTCGGCGCGCAGCGACCGCATCAGCCGGGCGGTCGTGGTCGGGTCCAGCATCGACTGGCCCGAGGCGACCGTGCGCACCGCCGAGACCAGGTCGGAGCCCTTGATCTGCTTGAGCACATAGCCCGCGGCACCCGCCATGATCGCGTCGAGCAGCGCCTCCTCGTCGTCGAAGGACGTCAGCATCAGACAGGCCAGCTCCGGCATCCGACCGCGCAGCTCGCGGCAGACACTGATCCCGTCGCCGTCCGGCAGGCGTACGTCGAGCACCGCCACGTGCGGACGCAGGGCCGGGCCGCGCGCCAGCGCGTGTTCCACGCTGCCCGCGTCACCGACCACCGAGATGTCCGGCTCGGCGTCCAGGAGATCGGTCAGGCCACGGCGTACGACCTCGTGGTCGTCCAGCAGAAAGACCCGGATCGGGTTCTGTTCCGTGAAGGCACGCGCCTCGGCCATGACGACCCCTTCGTTCGTTTTCCCCGGCGGACGGCGGACGGCGGACGGCGGACGGCGGACGGCGGACGGCGGACGGCGGACCGCGGGTCTCGGACCGCTCCCGGGAGGACCCGCGCCCCGGACGACGAGCGGGCCGTGACGACGATCATCGTCTTCCGGGGCCGGCCGCGCCAGGGCCGACCGGTCCAACCCCGGCGTCGCGGCCTCCGGGGAGTGACGGTGTCAGCCGAACGGGCCACTGCCGTAGGGCGCGTACAGGTCCAGGAGCCGGGTCCTGGCCGCCCGCAGCCGACGGCCGACGGTGTCCCCCACCCACTCGGCCACCGCCAGTCCCAGTGCCGGATCGTCCTGGCACATGGCCCGCACTTCCCCGGCGTCGAACTCGAACGCGCGCACAGGGCTCGTCGTCTCGGCGCCGAGATGCCAGACGTGGGGCGCGAACAGCCAGGACCAGCCGATGAGTTCGTTGTGTCCGAGCGTCTCGATGACGGCCGCGCGACGACCCGGTACGCGCAGGTCGAGCGCGACCGTGCCGGTCCGGATGATCCAGAACCGGTCGGCGCGCCTGCCCTCCTCGAAGAGACGGGTTCCCTGGGGGAACGACACGTCACGGGCGAGACGCATCAGATGTTCGCGGTGTTCGACGGGCAGTGCCCGCGGCTGGGTGAATGTGGGAGAAGCGTTCATGTCCTTGTCTCCTCCGTGCTGCTGTGTCTTCCTGACGCGCGGCCGAACCGCATCCACACTCTCCCCGTCCCGCGGCCGATGCCAGGGGCCACCCGGCCCCGAGGACCGGGCCGCACGGCATCGGCCGGCACCTCCGTCACGGGCCGTGCGCGCCCCCCGGACCGGGGGTGACCGGTCAGGCCCTCGCCGACGTGCCGGTCACCGGTCGAGGTGATCCCGCACGACCGCCCGCCGGCCTGTTCGCCGTTCGCCGTGGCCGCGCGGGGGCCTGCCCCGTCCGGTACGGCGATGGGGTCCGACCGGCCCAAGCGGACGGCGTCGCACGCGGTCACGCTGGACGTACGAGGCCGCCCCGCACTTCCGTATCCGGGCGGTAGGTCACGACGATCGGAGCCCCAGGGCAGGAGACGAGCAGGGCTCCGCACGGTCGGTCACGGCGATCGGGGCCCCCGGGACAGGAGACGACCAAGGCCTCCCGGAGGAAGCGACGGCCGGAGTCCCCGCAGGAAGAGACGACCAGGGCCTCCCGGCAGGAAGAGAAGAAGTGAAGGCCATGTCCCAAGAGATCCCGTCGAACACGCTGTCACCGGCAGCGGACAGCGCGCAGGGCGACATCGGGCGCCGTATCGCCCAACGACGTGAGGAACTGGGCCTCACCAGGGAGGAGACGGCCGCCCGGGCGGGCACGGCACCCGGCTACATCAAGTACATCGAGGACCAGCCCTTGGCCGCACCGGGCATCGGCGTGCTCATCCGGCTCGCCGACGTCCTGGGGACCAGCGTGACGGCCCTGCGTGGCGGCGGCGCCGATCTGCCGCCCGGTGTCGGCCGGGCCGCCCGCCACCCCGAACTGATGGTGCTCGACACCGAGGAGTGCCGGGCCCGGCTGTCGACGCACGGTGTCGGAAGGCTGGCCGTGGACACGCCCAGCGGCCCGTACATCGGCCCGCTGAACTACAGCGTCGTGGACGGCGCGGTGGTGTGCAGGACGGCGCCCGGCTCGATACCGGCCGCCGCCGACGGAGCCCTGGTCGCCTTCGAGGTCGACCACATCGACGAGGCGCTGAGCCAGGGCTGGAGCGTGCTCGTCCGCGGCAGGGCCCGTACGGTGACGGACCCGGCCGCCGTACGCAGGCTGGAGGAACTCGCGTACAGCGCTCCCTGGGTGGGCGGGGAGGGACTGGTGTGGCTGTCCATCGACACCGCCGACATCTCCGGACGCCGGATCAAAGTTGACGGGTGATGTATCCCGACGACGGCTTCCGCGAACTGGGCCGGCAGGAGTGTCTCGTCCTGCTGGTCAGGGCACCCCTGGGCCGTATCGTGCACACGCGCCACGCCCTGCCCGCGGTGCTGCCGCTCAACTTCTCCCTGGACGCCGACTCCGCCGTACTGGTGCGGACCGCGGCGGACTCGGATCTGGCCCGTGCGGTCGACGGCGTGGTCGTGGCCTTCGAGGCGGACGAGGTCGACGTCCGTGCGCGCTCCGGCTGGAGCGTCGTCGTCACCGGCCGCGCGACGGTGGTGACCGACCCGGCCGAGCACGGCAGGCTGTCCCGCACCGGCCCCCGCTCCTGGGTGGCCTCGCCCCGCGACGTCTTCATCCGTATCGAACCCGAACTGGTGACCGGCCGTGCACTCGTCGGAGGACGCACGGCGTACGGAGCGGACCTCTCCCTCTGAGCCTCTGAGTCTCCGAGGGCCCGAACCTCCGGGAACGACCGGCCCCGAGAAGGACAGACCCATGCGCATCGTCGTGGCGCTCGGCGGAAACGCCCTGCTGCACCGGGGTGAACGCCCCGACGCGGCCGTTCAGGAGGCGAACGTCGACCGGGTCACCACCGCGCTCGCCGCCCTCGCCCACGAGCACGAGATCGTCATCACGCACGGCAACGGACCCCAGCTCGGCCTGCTCGCCGCCGAGAGCGCGGCCGACCCCGCCCTGAGCGTCCCTTACCCGCTGGACCTCCTCGGTGCCCAGACCCAGGGCATGATCGGCTCCCTGCTGGCCCGCAGCCTGCACGACGCCCTGCCCGGCCGCCGGATCGCCGTACTGGTCACCCACACGCTCGTGCGCGCCGACGACCCGGCCTTCGACCACCCCGCGAAGTTCGTCGGCCAGGTGTACCCACCGGACGTGGCGTCGTCTCTCGCCGCCGGGCGCGGCTGGCACTTCGCCGCGCACGGCACGGGCCGGCGTCGCGTCGTGCCCTCCCCGGAGCCCGAGCGGGTGTGCGAGACCGACATTGTCCATGAGCTGCTGACGGGCGGCACACTCGTCATCTGCGCCGGCGGCGGAGGCGTACCCGTCACCGCGGACCGGGACACCGGCGCGCTGACCGGCGTGGAGGCCGTCGTCGACAAGGACCTCACGGCGGCGCTGCTCGCCGAGGACCTGGAGGCCGACTTCCTGCTCATCCTCACCGACGTGCCCTGCGTGTACTCCGGCTACCGCACCCCCGGGCAGCGGCCCCTCCTCGGCGCCACGCCCGGCGAGCTGCGCGGGGGTGGCTTCACCGGGGGCCCGATGGGTCCGAAGGCCGAGGCCGCCGCACGTTTCGTCGAGCGCACCGGCGGACCGGCCGCGATCGGCGCCCTGGACGCGGCGTACGAGATCGTCCACGGCAGATCGGGCACGCTCGTGCGGCCGGACCTGCCCGTCGAGTGACACGTCGTCCACCGGGTGGTCCGTTGGTTCATCCGTGGCACAGTGCGAGGTGGTTCGAGTGGGCCAATGGTTCACCAGATCCGACCCGTGTTGAGCCAGGTGAGCCATGGATGGTCTGATGTCCTTATCGACGGCGCTGCGGAATCCCGCGGCGCCTTTTCCATGCCGGTTCGGCCGGGCGGTGGTGAGAGGGCGGGGCAGTGCTCAAGAGGGTGTTCATGGCGCCGGATCCGGGGCGGCTGCGGCTGCGCAACGCCTCCCGGGCCGTCCTCGGCATCGGCCTGGCGGTGACCCTGTGCGGCCTGGCGGGCCGGGGGCTCGTGGGAGCCGTGGCCGGCGGACTCGCCGCGCTGCTGGCCCTCTTCACGGTGACCGACGCGACCGTGCGGGGGCAGGCCGTCACGACGGCCCTGCTCCCCGTCGTGGGCTTCCCCGTCCTCGCCGTCGCCGCCGTGCTGCACGGCCATCCGGTGGCGAGGGACCTGGTCTTCCTCGCGGTCGTCGGCGCCGGCGTGTACGCGCGGCGCTGGGGGCCGCGCGGCCACTCCCTGGGTGTGTTCGCGTTCATGACCTTCTTCATGACGCAGTTCCTGCATGCCGTTCCCCGGCAGCTGGCCGGGCTGTACGTCGCGGTGCTGCTCTCCCTGCTGGCTTCCTCGCTGGTGCGCTTCGGCCTGTGGTGCTTCGAGAGGCGGCTGCCGCCCGGCACCACGCCCCCCGCTCCGCACGGGAGGGGGTGGGCGAGGCCGACCACCCGTCAGGCGTTCCAGGCGACCGTGGGCGCCGCCTTCGCGCTGGTGGTGGGCCAGTGGCTGTCCGGGGACCGCTGGTACTGGGCCGTGGGCGCCACCTGGTGGATCTTCGTGAACACCGCCTCGCGCGGCGAGACGCTGGTGCGCGGCTTCCGCCGGGTCCTCGGCACGGTGCTGGGCATGGTCCTGGGCCTCGTCGTCGCGTTGCCCCTGCACGGCGCGCCGGTCCCCAGCACCGTTCTCGTCGCGGTGTGCGTCTTCGGGATCTTCTACGCGGCCGCCGTCTCGTACACCTGGATGATGCTCGCGGTGACGCTGATGGCCGAATCGCTCTACGGTCTGCTCGGTGTGCTGGACCCGGGTCTGATCGTGCTGCGCCTCGCGGAGACCGGGGTCGGCGCGCTCGGCGCCGCGCTCGCGGTCGCGCTGGTCCTTCCTCTCACCACGCACACGGTCACCGACCGCTGGGTCGAGCGGGCCCTGCACGCGGTGCACGGCTGCACCGCGGCGGCGGCCGCGCGACTCGCGGGCGACGAGTCCGCGGACCCCGCACCCCATGCGGGGGAGCTCGAAGCACTTCTGGGGCGCGTACGGATGGCTCTCGCGCCCCTGGTGCATCCCCTGAACCCGATGCGCGGGCGCAAGGCGCGGGCCCGTCAGGTGCTCGCGCTGCTCGACGACTGCGCCCGTGAGGCGCACGGTCTCGCGGCCGTCGCCGGGGACCCGGACGCGTCCCACGACGCCCGTCTGACGGCTGCCTGCCGACGCGTGGAGGCGGCGGTGGAGTCCCTGGTCGGAGCGGTGCCGGGGCGCGCCCCGGGTGTCGACCCGGGTGTGCCGGGCCTGCACCCGGGCGCCGAGCAGGCGCTCGCCCACCTGCACGGCCTGGAACGGGCGCTGGTCGAGCTGGCCGCGCCGCTGCGCGGCTCCCGGCTCGCGCGTGCCTGACCCGGCATGTGCGTCCGGCATGAGCCGGGGGAAGCATCGGTGCCCCGGACGGGCGGATGTACAGGCCACCTGGATGGTGGATCACCGCGCGGCCCGGGTAACCCCGCGGCTATCAGACGCACGGTAGCCGCGGACCGTCGGGGAGCGGCCCGCGGACGGAGCCGCTGGGGGTGGCGCCATGCGGGACAGGTCGCGCGGAACCGGAGACGGTGAGCGCTTCGCGGACGAAGGGAGCGTGCAGGTGCCCGGCGGGCCGGGCGGATGGCTGGACCGCCTCCTGATCGGACCGCGGCGGGACGGCGAGCCCGACGACGAGCCGGACGCCCACCGGGACGGGCTTCGCGACGTCCACCGGGATCAGGGTTCCGATGTTCATCGGGAGGGGGTTTCGGACGTCCGCCGTGACGGACTTCGCGACGTCCACCGGGAGGGGTTTCCGGACGTCCACCGGGATCTGGGTTCCGATATACATCGGGAGGGGGTTTCGGACGTCCGCCGGGATCGGGGATCCGGCATCCACCGCGACCGGCTTTCCGACGTCCACCGGGACCGCCACGGGGACGCTCGCCGGGATCAGCCCTCTGGTGGCTGCCCGGACCAGCTCTCCGGCGGTCACCCGGATCGGCTCCCGGAAGGCCCCGGAGGCCGGCTTCCCGGTGGTCACCCGACGGAGCGCGCGGAACCCCGCCCGCCGCGGGCACGGGCCGGCACGGAACCTCGCACCCTCCCGGACGGGACGGTCACCGACCAGGCGGTCCCGGTCCCGGTCTCCGCCCCGGTCCCGGTCTCCGCCCCGGTCCCGGTCTCCGCCCCGGTCCCGGTCTCCGCCCCGGCCGCGGTCTCCGCCCCGGCGCCGGTGCCGGTGCCGGACATCCGCGGCCGGTTGGCGGACGGAGGCCGGACGGCCGAGGCGCGCTCCTGTCCGGTGCAGGCGGCGCGCCCGGAGCGAACGGTGCCGTGGACCGGCCCCGGGACACCCGGCGCGACGGAACGGACCCTCACGAGCCCCGGGCGGACGGCCTACGAACTGCTCGGCGCCGCCGCCGAGTTCCTCACCCTCCGGCACACCGAGCAACGCCTCGGCGACCCGTCCCGGCGTATCGCCGCCGCACGGGCGGAGATCGCGGAGACCGGCACGTACCGCCACACCACCGAGGAACTGGTCTTCGGCGCCCGCGTCGCCTGGCGCAACGCCAACCGGTGCATCGGGCGCCTGTACTGGCACTCCCTGCGCGTTCGCGACCGCAGGGAGGTGCGGACGGCGCGGGACGTCGCCGACGCCTCCGCGGACCATCTGCGGGAGGCCACCCGCGACGGCCGTATCCGGGCGCTCATCACGGTCTTCGCGCCGGACGGGCCGGGGCTCCCCGGCCCGCGGATCTGGAACGAACAGCTCATCCGCTACGCCGGCTACGCGCGCCCCGACGGGAGCGTGACCGGCGACCCGCGCAACGCCGGCCTCACCGCGCTCGCCCGGCGGCTCGGCTGGCCCGGCGGCCCGGGCACCCCCTTCGACGTCCTGCCCCTGGTGGTCCAGGGCGCCGGTGAGGGGCCCCGCTGGTTCACACTGCCGGACGACGCGGTGCGCGAAGTACGGCTGGAACACCCCGAACACACCTGGTGGCGCTCGCTGGGGCTGCGCTGGCACGCCGTGCCCGCGCTGGCCAACATGTGTCTGGAGATCGGCGGCATCTGCTACCCGGCGGCCCCCTTCAACGGCTGGTACATGGGCACCGAGATAGGCGCGCGCAACCTCGCCGACGCCGACCGCTACGACCTCCTCCCGTTCCTCGCCGAGCGCCTCGGCCTCGACACCCGCACCGACCGCTCCCTGTGGAAGGACCGGACGCTGGTCGAACTCAACCGCTCGGTCCTGTACTCGTTCGACCGCGCGGGCGTCACCGTCACCGACCACCACACCGAGTCCCGGCACTTCCTCACCCACCTCGGCCGTGAGGAGCGCAAGGGCCGTCGCGTCGGCGCCGACTGGTCGTGGATCGTGCCGCCCATCTCGGGCAGCGCCACACCCGTCTTCCACCGCACCTACGAGACGCTGGAGCAGCGACCCGCGTACGTGCACCACCCCGAGGCGCACGATCGGGCGAGCGGCGGCGGAGGGGAGGTCCTGGTCTAGACCGCACGCCGCCGACTGCTACCGTCGGCCCCGGGCAACGCGGGGACCGAGAGGGGTCGGCAGTGGCAGACGGCGGCAGGCGGGAACAGCGGGCGTTCATCGGCTCGTTCACGGCGGCGGGGGGTCCGGGAGTCCTCACCGCGGCCGTGGACCGCGACAGCGGCGCGCTGACCCTCCTGAGCACGGTGGACGGGGTGCCCGACCCTTCGTACCTCGCGCTGTCGCCCGTCCACGACATGCTCTACGCGGTCAGCGAGACGGCCGACGGCGCGGTGGCCGCGTACCGCGTCGGCGGCGACAAGCCGGAGCCGGCCGGACCCCTGGTGCCGGTCGGCGGGAGCGGTCCGACGCATCTCAGCGTCTTCGCCGGACACGTCCTCACCGCCAACTACGGCTCCGGCAGCGTCACCGCCGTGCCCGTCCGCGCCGACGGCACGCTGGCCGGCGCCCCCGCGAGCGTGCTCCAGCACACCGGTTCCGGACCGCACACCCGGCGGCAGAAGGACCCGCACGCCCACCAGGTGCAGTCCGACCCGAGCGGGCGCTGGGCGGTGAGCGTCGACCTCGGTACGGACTCCGTGCGGGTGTGCACGCTGGAGGGCGGCAGGCTCGCGCTGCACCGGGAGTTCGCGCTGCGCCCCGGCTCCGGACCCCGCCACCTCGCCTTCCACCCCCGGGGCGAACACGCGTACGTGCTCAATGAACTCGCGCCCACCGTCACCGTGTGCCGCTGGAACGCCCTGGAGGGCTCGCTGCGGCCCGTCGGCGAGACGCCGGTGCTCACGGGTGTCCCGGACGGCGACGCGTACCCCTCGGGCATCGTGGTGTCGCCCGACGGCCGTTTCGTGTGGACCGCCACGCGGGGTCAGGACGCCGTCTCCGTCCTGATGCCCGACGCGACGGGCGAGGGGCTGCGGCTGGTCGCCACGGTGCCCTGTGGGGGCGTCTGGCCGCGTGCGCTGGCCCTCGACCCGTCCGGCCGCTTCCTCTACGTCGCCAACGAGCGTTCGGGGGACGTGACCTGGTTCGCCGTCGACCCGGACACGGGGGTGCCGCGACGGGCCGGCTCGGTGCCGGTTCCTGCGGCGTCCTGCGTGGTCTTCGGCTGACCGCCAACGGCCGTGCGGCTGACCGGTCGACGGCCGTGTGCCTGACGGTCGACGGCCGTGTGCTTGAGCGGCCACCGGTCACGGGCAGTGCGCTTGACCGGTCACCGGTCACCGGTCGTGCGGCTCCCCGGTTACCGGTCATCGGTCGTGCGGCTCGCAGGCCACCGGCCGTATGGCTGGGCGCGAGGTTCCGCGCACGCGTGGGCGGAGCCTCGCGTGGCCGGGTGTGAGGACGGGCGTGGCCGTCTGTGCCTGCGAGGACAGAGAGAGACGGAAGGGCCCGTTCCTGGGGATCAGGAGCGGGCCCTTCGGAGTGCGAGAGGTGGTACGGGGCCGGTCAGCGGACCGGCGCGCCCTGCGGCTGCTGAGGGGCGATGCCCAGCGCCGCCGTGTACTTGGCCAGCGCGAGCTTGCCGATCGCCGGGTACGGGCCGAGCGCCTCGGCGGCGGAGCAGCCCGCCTCCTTGGCGGCCTCGTCCAGCAGACCGGCGTCGATCTCCGGGCCGATCAGGTACGGCGCGAGCGCCAGTTGCTGGGAGCCGGAGCCGCGCAGCTGCTCGGCGGTGGCCGCGATCGCGCCCTCCTCGTCGAGGGCCGCCGCCATCACCGGCACGGCGAGGCGCGCGGCGAGCAGCATGCCGGTGATGCCGGCCGCCTGCACGGCCTCCTCGCCGCCCACGGAGGCGAGGATGATGCCGTCGGCGGCGGTGGCCACGGTGAACAGCCGGGCGCGGTCGGCGCGCGCCAGACCCGCCTCGGACAGCCGTACGTGCAGCGCCTCGGCGAGCAGCGGGTGGGGACCGAGGGCATCGGTCAGATCGGCCGCGACACGGCTGTCCATGACGGCCTGGCGGATCCGGCGCAGCAGCGCGTTGTCCGGACCGGCGAGCAGCGGCACCACGATGGCGACGGGCCCGTCGGGCTGGGACACGTCGGCGCCGGCGGCACGGGCCTGCTCGAAGCGGGCGGTGCGCTCCTCGGCGGCGCGCGCGAGGACGGACTGCAGCGTGGGGAAGTCGGCGTCGTCCCCGTCGAGGTACCCGATGCGGGCGTCGAGGCCGGGCAGCTCGGAGCGCGCGATGCTCACGACCTCCTCGGCGAGGCTGCGCGTGGCGGCGCTGGAGGTGCCCGGCACCGCGAGGACGAGCGCGGGCGCGCCCTCGGGAGCCGCCAGGGGCTCCGGGCGGCGGTGCCGTCCGGGCTGGCGGGGTCGCGGCATTCGTACTGGCAGGCCGGACGCGGGCCCAGTGGGGGAGCTCATGGCGCCGCATGTTACTGGTTTCTTGGGCTCCCCTGTTCGGGGAGGGTGCAGGTGAGCGGTTTCCGTCCGCTTTTGTCGGATGAGTTACGTGTGGATCAGAAATGATCAGTATTGCCGGACATGACCGCGTCGTGAATGAACGGTGAACGGGCCCCGGGTGAGGCCGACTTGGGCCCTGGCCTGCCCGGACGGACCGGGCGCCCGGCGCGGACCGGCACTCCCGGGACCCGGCCGGGCACGCCGGAGTGCGTCAGGGCAGGCGCCAGTCCACCGGCTGCGCTCCTTGGCCGCTCAGCAACTCGTTGGCGCGGCTGAAGGGGCGGGAGCCGAAGAAGCCGCGGTCCGCGGACATGGGCGAGGGATGCGCGGACTCCACGGCGGGCAGGTCGCCCAGCAGCGGGCGCACGTTACGGGCGTCACGGCCCCAAAGGATGGACACCAGTGGACGTCCGCGCGCGGCCAGCGCCCGGATCGCCTGCTCGGTGACCTCCTCCCAGCCCTTGCCCCGATGGGCGGCCGGGCTGCGCGGGGCCGTGGTCAGCGCCCTGTTGAGCAGCAGCACGCCCTGTCGGGTCCAGGGCGTCAGATCGCCGTTGGACGGCTGGGGCAGCCCCAGATCCGTGTTCAGCTCCCGGAAGATGTTGATCAGACTTCCCGGCAGCGGACGCACCTCCGGCGCCACCGAGAACGACAGTCCCACGGCGTGCCCCGGGGTCGGATAGGGGTCCTGCCCGACGACGAGGACGCGGACCTCGTCGAAGGGCTGCTGGAAGGCCCGTAGGACGTTCTGTCCGGCCGGGAGATAGGTGCGCCCCGCGGCGATCTCCGCACGGAGGAAGTCCCCCATCCCGGCGATCCGCCCGGCCACGGGTTCCAGGGCTTTCGCCCAGCCCGCTTCGACGATTTCATGCAAGGGTCGTGGTGCCACGGGCGTCACCCTACTGCCGTACACGCGACGGAGATCAACCGATGGCCCGAGGTCGCCCGGTGACGGCCTTCACGACCGACGCGCGCACCTCGCCGCCGAGGTCCCCGGAGTACGCGACCGCCGGGTCCGCGCCATGGGCGGGCGTCGCCCGGCGGGTCGCCCCGCCGCGCCGGTCCTCCCGAGACCGAAGTGGCCGCGTCCGGCGGGACCTTGTGCGCGCACCGGCCGAACTCCGCGGCGCGGCGGCGCCCCTGACCGATGAGAGCTTCTCCGCGTGCACCCACGACGAACAGTGCCTCGGGCATGGCGATCACCTCCACGACGACGACGTTGTCCCAGACATCCGCCAGTCTGCACCGCGGCACTGACAGTCCCCGCTGACCCGGTGTCGCCGCGGGCCACCAGGCGACAGCGAACGCCGAGGGCCCCTGCCGACGGTTCCTCGGCGGCGGGGTGGAGGGCGGGGAGCGCCGGAACGGACGTGTCGCCGGTCTCGTTGTGAGCATCGGAGGGGCCGAGCCCGTATGGGAGGGCGACGTGGCATGTCCGTACGGTCGTGAGGAGGACGCCGTTGATGGCGGCATTCCGTGGTCCGAAGGTTCCGAACGCGTGGCTGTGGAGATGGCGGCGCAATCCGCTGCGGCGTCGCAGTGACGCCCTGGAGGCCTGGATCGTGCTCGTCGCCGGAGCGCTCACCGTGCTCGGCGGGGTGCTGGTCGGCCTGCTGGCGACGCAGTCCGTGGAGCACGGGCTGGCCCGGCAGCGCACCGAGTGGCACTCGGTCCTGGCGCTGCTCGCCGACGACGTGCCGAAGCCGACCGCGTCGGCGACCGGCGCCGACATCGTGTGGGCGGAGGTCCGTTGGACCGCGGCGGACGGTTCGCCGCGTGCCGGCCAGGCGCGGGTCTCCGTCGGCAGTCGCGCGGGCACCCCGGTCACCGTGTGGACGGACGACGACGGACGGCTCGTCACCAGACCCGCCTCGCCCTCGCAGGCCCGGCTGCGCGCCTCGCTGGTCGGCATCCTGATGGGAGTGAGCGCCGCCGGCGTGCCGTTCATCGGCGGACGGCTCCTGCGCGGACACATGGAGCGGCGCCGCATGGACCGGTGGGACGAGGAGTGGCAGCGGATCGGGCCGCTGTGGGGACGGAAGACCGGCTGAGGACGGGCGTCTACGGCACGTACGCCGCACGCCCGTCAGCACGTCCGCCGCACGTACGTCGCACGCCCGTCAGCACGTCCGCCGCACGTCTGTCGCACGTCCGCCGCACGTCTGTCGGCACGGCCGCAGACACGCCCCCTCGGGCGCGGGAGGGTGCGTGCCGGGCGTCGTGAGGCGGGCGGGACTTCCGCGATACGCCTAGACGCTCCCCAGGGCGGTCCGGCAGGCGCGCAGCAGTCCTTCGTCCTCGACGATGTCATGGCTGCCGTACCCGCCGGACCGCGCCCGGTGCCGTCGCGGTGCGGCGACTTCCGCACGGAGCAGATCGTGGGCGGGTGCGCCGGCCGGACCCATTCGGCCCAGACACGCGGCCAGCGTCCCGCGGGTGTGCGCGTCGCGTTCCCAGGCGGGACGCAGTGCCGCGAGGACCGGAGCCGGATCCCCGGCGATGTCCCACAGCGCCCCCGCGGCCGCCACCCGCTGCCACACATCGTCCGACCCGGCCAGGCGGCGCAGGTCGGACGACGCGGCGCCCGCCGAGGGACCCAGCCGGCCCAGCGCCTCGGCACTCGCGCGGGCATGTTCCCCACGCGTCAACTCCTCTCGCAGCACGGGGAGTACGGCTTCGGTGTCGCCCTCCACCGACCAGAGGGCGGCCGCCGCCGTCACCGCGTTCCCGCCGTCCAGCAGCTCGCGCAGCAGGGGTGTCGCCTCCCGCGCCGCCGGCCCGAACGCGCCGATGGTCCGCGTGATCGCCTCCACCAGCCAGTCCCGGCGGCGTAGTTCGGCCGGCATGCCGTGCAACAGCCGCAGCACCTCCGGGAGCGCGTCCGCGTGCCGCAGCCCGCCGAGTGCGAACAGCAGCGGCGAGGCCCGGTCGTACACGTCGGGAGAGTCGACGGGTATCTCGCCGAGCCGTGCGCGCAGCAGTGGGCCGAGCGGTTGCGCCGCCGGTCCCAGATGCCGGATCGCGTAACCGGTGTCGTACGGCACGACCGGTCCGCGCAGCACCTCGGCGAGCGCGGGCACCGCTCGCCGGTCCCCGGCCCTGGCCAGCGCCCTCAGCGGGCCGCCCAGCGTCGGCACCCCGCTCTTCCACCGGCGTATCGAGTGCTCGGGACCGGCGGCCACCAGGTCGGCGAGGCGGTCGGCAGCCGGTCGGGCCAGTCCGAAGAGATCCTCCAGGACCGGGACGGCGGCGTCCCGCAACCGCTCCTCTCCCATGCCGAGTTGCTCGCCGATCAGGGCCACCGGCTCCTCGTACGAACCGCGCCATTCGCGGAAGAGCCCGGCCGACATCCACACGGCGTTGCACCGGTCGGCGGACGCCTCACTCGTCAACTGCCCCTTGAGCAGGGCGATCCGGTCGGCCGTGCGCCCGCCGAGCCCGGTGTGCAGCGTCCGCAGGAGCCGCGCGCCCTCCTCGTCGGCCGGGCGCAGGCGGCGCAGCTGACCGATGAGTGTGTCGGTGCCGGGGCGCTCGGGCAGGTCCGCGGGACGCGGCCGCCGGGATCTCGCCCTCAGGAGCGCGACGACGACCGCGACGAGATCGGAGGCCCAGGCGACCTCGTCGATCCCCGTGAACACGGCGTCCTCCCCAGGCATAAGGCAACTGACCGTGAGTCTGCACCCCGGCACTGACAGTCGGCGTCCGGCCGCCACGAGCCCGTTGCCGTCCTGACCGGCCCGGTCGGACCCCGTACGGCTTCTTCCGCCGGCCGGGCTCCCTAGACTGGGGCGGTTCACATGGCGGCCGGACCGGTGCGCGCGAGACGATCCCGGCGAGGGGGAGGAAGACACGGTGGCGACAGAGGTCGGCGGCTTCGACGATCCGTCCGCCGAGGTGCTGGCGGAGGCGGCCTCGGCCTTCGGGCTGCTCGCGTCGTCGGCACGGCTGCACATCGTGTGGGCGCTGGCGCAGGGCGAGAGCGACGTGACCGGCCTCGCCGAACGGGTCGGCGGGGCGCTGCCCGCGGTGAGCCAGCACCTCACCAAGCTGAAGCTCGCCGGCCTCGTGCGGTCCCGGCGCGAGGGCAGGCGACAGGTCTACTTCGTCGACGACCCGGACGTGGTGACCGTCGTACGTCTCATGGTCGGACAGCTGACGGACCGGGCCGACCGGTCCGACGGGTCCGGGCTGCCCGCCCAGGGGGCGGGGCCGCGGCTGCGTGGCTTCGGTGCCTGACGGTGTCACCGACGTCAAGCACGTCAAGCACGTCAAGCACGTCAAGTGTGCCGAGCGCGTCCAGTACCCCCCGTACACCGAGTTCACCCTTCCCGCAGAGCCCGCAGAGCCCGCAGAGCCCGCAGAGCCCGCAGAGCCCGCAGAGCCCGCAGAGCCCGCAGAGCCCGCAGAGCCCGCAAGACCGGCAAGTCCCGCTGGACTCCCAGAACCCTCAAGACCCGCAGCCCCCGGACAGCCTGACCTCGCTCCAGGTTCTGCGGCGCCTGGACAGTGGTCCGCGCGGCCTGACCGAGGCGGAGGCCGCCGCGCGTCTGCTCCGTTTCGGCGCGCACACCGTGCCGGTCCGGGACACGGAGTCCTGGCCGCGCCTCGCCGCGCGCAGTCTGCGCGACCCCTTCACGGCGGTGCTGCTCTGCCTCGGCCTGGTGTCCGCCACGGTGGCCGCCTGGGGTACGGCCTGCGTCATCCTCGCGCTCGTCGCGGTGAGTTGCGTACTGCGCGCGGCCGGTGAGAACCGGGCCGACCGGTCCCTGGCCGGGCTGCGCCGACTGGTGGCCGACACCGCGACCGTGGTCCGGCGCGCCGACCCCGACGGCCCGCCGACGGCCCGGGACATCCCGGTCGGTGAACTGGTCCCCGGTGACGTCGTACGGCTGGGAGCGGGCGACCTGGTCCCGGCCGACGTTCGACTGCTGCGCGCGAACGGCCTGAGCGTGCGTCAGTCGGCGCTGACCGGTGAGTCGGCGGCCGTCACCAAGAACGCCGCCGACGTGCCGAGTTCCGCGTGCGCGGGGGACCGCACCGGCGATCACGAGGGAGACCGGACGGGAGACCGCGCGGGGGCCTTCGCGCGGGGGCACCTCTGTTTCCAGGGCAGCAGCGTGGTGACGGGCAGCGGGACGGCGGTCGTGCTGGCGACCGGGACCCGGACGAGGTTCGCGGCCGCCCACGCCGCGGCCGCCCACGCCGCGGAGGCCGGCTCCGCGGCGGCCCGCGGTGGCGCGCGGCTCCGCCGCGTCCTCCGGGGGCGGGCGCGGCGTGAGGAGGCGGGACGGAGCGGGCCGCGGGGCCGTGGGGCCAGTGCCGTCGAGCGGTCCGTGGCGAGCGTCTCCCTCGTCCTCATCCGGTTCATGCTGCTCACGCCGCCGCTGGTGCTGATGGCGAACGCCGCGCTGCGCGGACGCGGCCTGGAGACCCTGCCGTTCGCCGTCGCGGTGGCCGTCGGGCTGACACCCGAGATGCTGCCGGTCATCGTCAGCACGAGCCTCGCGCGGGGCGCGTCGCTGCTGGCCCGTACCCGCGGCGTGATCGTGAAGCGGCTGCCCGCTCTGCACGACCTCGGTGCGATCGACGTGCTGTGCCTGGACAAGACCGGCACCCTCACCCAGGACCGGCCGGTCGTCGAGCGGGCCGTAAACGCGTTCGGAACCGACGACCCCGAGGTGCTGCGCCTCGCCGCCGTCAACGCCTGGTGGACCCTCCAGCTCGCCGAACTGCCCGCGCCGGACGCCCTGGACGGCGCGCTGCTGGAGGCCGCCGCCGCGGAGACGGCACCTGGGAAAGGCGGAGCCGAGACGTACGACGGAGTGGCGGAGGCGTACGACGGAGTGGCGGCGCTGCCCTTCGATCCGGTCCGCCGGCTTGCCACCGCCGTCGTACGCCGTCCACGCCGCCTCGGCGTGCACACGCTGGTGGTCAAGGGGGCCGTCGAGGAGGTACTGCGACGGTGCGACCTCGCGGAGGACGAGCGGGAAGGGCTGCTCGGGCTCGCCGCGCGTCAGGCGGACGACGGCCTGCGACTGCTCGCGGTCGCCACCGCCGAACGGCTCGCCCGCCGCCGCGACTGGACGCCCGCCGACGAACGCGGCCTCACCTTCCGTGGCTTCGTCACCTTCCGCGACGCGCTCGCGCCGACCGCCGCCGAAGCCCTGCGGAGGCTCATCGGCCGGGGCATCTCCGTACGGGTGCTCACCGGCGACCATCCGGGCACGGCGCGGCGCGCCTGCCGTGACCTGGGGCTGGAACCGGGCGAGGTACGCACGGCGTACGAACTCGACGGCCTGGCCGGCGCCGAACTGGCCGCCGTCGTCCGCCGTACGACCGTCTTCGCCCGCTGCGCCCCCGAGGACAAGGCCCGGATCATCGCCGCGCTGCGGGCCGACGGGCGCACGGTGGGCTTCCTCGGCGACGGCGTCAACGACCTGCCCGCGCTGCGGATCGCCGACGTCGGGATCGCTCCCTGGGACGCCGTCGACGTGGCGCGGCAGAGCGCGGACGTGGTCCTAGCCGACAAGGACCTCGCGGCGATCGACCACGCGGTGACCGCGGGACGGCACAGTGGCGTCACCGTCGCCACGTATCTGCGCGTCACGCTCTCCTCGAACCTCGGCAACGTCGTCGCGATGCTCGCCGCGGGGCTGTCGCTGCCCTTCCTACCGATGCTCCCGGCACAGGTACTGGCGCAGAACCTGTGCTTCGACGCGGCCCAACTGGCCTTCGCCTACGACCGGCCGCACCCCGACGCCCTGCGCCGCCCGGCCTCGCTGCGCCCACGCCGGTTCCTGCGCTTCATCACCGGCTTCGGCCTGCTGAACGCCGTCGCCGACCTGGCCACCTTCGCCGTCCTCGCGCTCGCCCTGCACGGGCCGGACGCCATTGACGAATCGTCGGCGTTCCATTCCGGCTGGTTCAGCGAGAACCTCACCACCCAGGCGTTGGTCATGCTGGTCCTGCGCACAGGTCTCGCCCGAACGCCCGGCATCGCCGGTCCAGGAGTCACCTCGCCCTCCACCGGGCGCCGGCGGCCGGGGATGGTCGGCGCCGCGGCGGGAGCCCTCGCCCTGGCCGGTCTGCTGGTCCCGCTCACCCCGCTCGGGGGACTCCTCGGCATGATCCCGCTCCCGCCCCTCTGCTACGCCCTGCTCGCCACGGTCCTGGCGCTCTACGCGGCCGCCCTGACGGTCGCCCGGCGGATCTACGAACGCCGGTCCTGACCCGCTCCGCAGCCCTCGGTCACCGAGTCCCGCACACGGCGGCACGAGCCGAGGCCGTCCGGCCCGAACCCATGGTTGTACAGTTGCGCAAAGTGGCAATCTTCTTGGTGGTGGCGGCCCACGGGACGCGCCGTCGACCGACGCGAGAAAGGGCGGGCGCGCGATGCTCCGCAACGGACTTGAACCCTGGCACCTGCTGATCGTGGCGATCGTGCTCGTCGTGCTGTTCGGCTCGAAGAAGCTGCCGGACACCGCCCGTGCGCTCGGCAAGTCGATGCGCATCCTCAAGAGCGAGGCCAAGGCGATGAAGAACGAGAATCCCGCGGCCACCCCCGAGCCGGACACCCACCGGGTGACGGCCGCGGACGCTCTCCGTGACGCCACCGGCCAGGCCGCCCCGCGCGCGACGGCCGACGCGCCGGGCGCCACGCGCTGACGCTCGCGGTGTCCGTACCGGGCCGGCGCGCACGGCCGCCCGGTACGGACACCGCCGGGAACTCAGTCGTCCTCACCCTCCTCGTCGTCGCCCTCGAAGAAGTCGCCCACCTCGTCGACGACTTCGGCCGCGACCAGGCCGCCCACCACACCCACCGCGAGCCCCGCCGCGCCGGCCGCGATCGCGGTCCCCACACCGGGCCCGGAGTGACGGCCCTCGTGCCCGCCGTGGCCCGGCGCGTGCCCGTACGCGCTGCCCGCGGCGTACGGATCGTCGTGGCCGTACGAGGCGTGCGAGCCGTACGAGGCCCGGTGCCCGACCAACTCCCTCATCCAGCCGTCGACTTCGCTGTTCCAGTCGAGCGTGGCGGCGTCATGGTGGCTCACCGTGAACCGGGTGAGGGCGTCGTGCCCGGACTCGAACAGACCGCCGCGCTTGTCGGCCTCCAGGACGACCTCCATGCCGCCGGCTGTGGCGAGGAAGGTCAGCTCGATCTCGCTGACCGCGTGCGCGTACTGCGGCGCGGGGGCCAGCTCGATCTCCTGATAGAAGGGCAACTGCTGCCCCGTGCCCCCGATGTGGCCGTACTCCAGGTCGGCCGACCGGAAGCCGAACCCCAGTTGGCCCAGCGCCTCCAGCACCGCTTCCTGGACCGGCAACGGCCGCACCGTGAGCGGATCGAGGTCCCCCTTGTCCCTGGCGCCGGCCACGGCGAGCTCGGTCCGCACCCCGAGCACGATGCCCAGCGGCTGTCCGTACAGCTCACTGACCGGCGTCTCCCACGGCAGCGGCACACTGAACGGGACGCTGCGCCGCTCCTCCGCGCCGAGGCGGAAACCGCCGCCGACGGTGAACCGGTCGAAGACGAGGGCGCCTTCGCTCTCCCCGTCCTCGTGCTCCGCCTCGACCCGGGCGATCAGATCGAGCCCGATGTGCTCGATCTCCACGTCCGTACCACCGCCTTGGAGATGGACCTGTCCCGACAGGATTCCGCCGGGCGCCACCGCGCCGCCGTCGAGAACCGTGTCCACCGAGGGGCCGCCTGCGCCCATCGCCCCGAGCAGCCTTTTGAACACCATGCCGCTGTGGCTCCTTCACTGATCGCACTCGTCGTTCCGAACCGGCCGGGCGCTCGCGCGCCGGGCCGGTCTCGTCAGAACTGACGGTGCGGGCGGAGAAGTTCCCAGGTCACCCGGACGATGGCATCCTTCAGGACACCACGCGGCCGAAGCAGCGCTCCAGTTCGTCCAGGTCGTAGAACGAGCTGCCCTTCCGCACGGGCGTACAGCCACGCCCGAACGCGGTCTCCTTCTCGTTGTAGAGCATCCGCACCAGATAGGTGTTCCCGCGACGGAACACGTCCCACTGGATGTTGGCGGCCATCGGGGCCACCGACCCGCCCCGCCAGGAGTTGTCGGCGTAGGTGTAGGGACGGCTCTGCGTCACCGGCTCGGTGCTGCCCGGCAGCCGCATCAGCGCGGCGAGCGGGATGATCTCCTCGGCGTGGGTGAAGCGCAGCTCCGCGCCCAGGTCGCTGGTCCCCGCGCGCCTGGCCTCGGCCTTCTTGAAGAAGTCGTCGAGCAGGACGTCCGCCATCCTGTAGGTGATGTCGCTGTCCTCGAAGCCGGGCCCCTTCTCGTAGAAGTCCTCGGCGTCGCCGAGATAGGCGAACCAGGCGGCGTCGCGCGGGGCGAGGTAGCGCTCCAGGTGCCACTCGCCCTCGTCGCTCATGGCCGGGGCGATGCTGTACAGGTTGTAGACCGCCTGGGCCGCGTCCACTTCGGAGCCGATCGAGGCGAACTCGCCCGCCGAGATCCGCCTGACGAAGGCCGGGGTGAAGATCTTCCCCAGGATGCCGCGGGCCGCGCGACGGGTGGCGGGCTGCTCGGAGATGTCCTTGAGCGTGGCCGCCAGCCGCCGGTCGTTGGCTATGTAGTCGCGATAGGCGGCGCCGCCGGCGGACTTGTGGAAATACAGGAGATCGGCGTCCGCCCGGGCCGGGCCGATGAGAGGGCCGAGAGCGGGGTCGGCGCGGGTGAGGGCGGCGGCGAAGAGGCGGCCGCTGTCGACGGCACGGCCCTGCCCCGAACTGACGACGTCGACCGGTTCGCCGTCCCGGGCGATCCGCGCGAACAGCCCGGGCAGCCGCCGTTCCATACGGACCGCGGCGTCCTGGATCTCCCGTTGCCCCCGACCGCTGAGACTGCCGTACCCGACCTTCTCCATGGCCGCGGTCAGCGACCGTACGCGTGGGCCGAACTCTCGTCCGGAAAGGGTGAGTTCACCCTCGTCCGCGGCCTTGTCCCACAGCTGGAGGATCAACTCCGCGTCCTCGCCGTCGGTCGCCGCCCGGGAGCCGTGCCGGGACACGTTCTCCGTGAACACCGGGACGAACCCCTTCGGTACCCGCTGATACGAACGGGCGTCCTGCTGAGGGGCGTACGGCGTCTTCGTCCCGTAGGAACCGGGCGGTCCCTGCGTCGCCCCCGCCGGGAGGGCGGAGGCGAGGAGGGCGGAGAGTGCGAGGAACAGGGCGGGGGCGGCCGCGATGCGTTTCATGGGGTGGTCGATTCCTCCGGAGCGGGCTCGGGCGGTCGGCCGCATCGTCGCCGGAGGACGTGAACGCCTGGTGGCCGGGGCATGGCGGGGCCACGGGTCCCCGGCTGGTGCTGGAGCCGGCGGACGGTGCCGTGCCCGTCGGGGCACGTCGCGTCAACCGGCGGACGGCGAACCGGACGACGGACCGGGCGTCGAGCCCGACGTCTGTCCGTTGTGCGGTGGTCGGGTCCGTCCCCCCGGTGCCCGGAGGTGTCCGCGACGGCCGAGGGCGGGCAGCGCGGGCGGGGTGAGGAAGCCCTCCGCGCGGGCGGTGGCGATCCCGATGCGGGGCAGGTCGCTGCTCTTCTCGAACAGCAGGTAGCGGGGCTCCCACACCGGCCGGTACTTGGCGTTGGCCCGGTAGAGGGACTCGAGCTGCCACCAGCGGGAGAGGAAGGTGAGCACGTTGCACCACAGCCGGAGTACGGGACCGGCCCCGAGCCGGGAGCCCCGGTCGAAGACCGACCGGAACATGGCGAAGTTGAGGGACAGCCGCTCCACCCCGAACTCCTGTGCATGTGCGAGGAGTTCGATGACCATGAACTCCATCAGCCCGTTCTCGGAGTCCCGGTCACGGCGCATCAGGTCGAGCGACAGTCCTTTTCCGCCCCAGGGCACGAAGCTGAGCACCGCCCGCGGCTCGGCGTGGCTGTCGTGGCACTCCAGCATGACGCAGCGGCCGTCGGCCGGGTCGCCGAGCCGTCCCAGCGCCATGGAGAAGCCGCGCTCGGTCTCACCGTCCCGCCAGTGGTCCGCCTTGTCGATCAGGGTGGCCATCTCGGCCGCGGGAATGTCCTCGTGGCGGCGGATGCGGACGGTGTACCCGGCCCGGCGAATCCGGTTGTGCGCCTGGCGCACTCCGCGCATCGCGCGTCCTTCGAGGGTGAAGTCCGCCCGCTCCACGATGGCTTCGTCACCGAGTTCGAGGGCGTCGAGGCCGTGCCGGGCGTAGATCGTGCCGGCCTCCTCACCGGCGCCCATCACGGCCGGTGTCCACGCGTGCCGGCGCGCCTCGCGCAGCCACTCCTCGATCGCGCCGGGCCAGGCCTCCGGGTCGCCGATCGGGTCGCCCGAGGCCAGGGTCACTCCGCCGACCACACGGTAGGCGATCGCCGCCTTGCCGCTCGGCGACCACATGACGGCCTTGTCGCGGCGCAGCGAGAAGTAGCCCAGCGAGTCCCGCTCGCCGTGCTTGGCCAGGAGCCCGCGCAGACGCTTCTCGTCGTCCTCGCCGAGGAGTTCGCTGCCGCGCGGGGCGCGGAAGCAGGCGTAGAGAACGAGCAGGAACGTGGCGGCGGTCAGGACGTTGATGAGGACGTCCACCCAGCGGGGCGCGACGACGGTGTCGAGCCGGTCGGCGAGCGGGCCGACGCTGACCCCGCGCAGCAGGGTGTAGGTGATCCGGTCGCTCAGCGGTGCCCCGGACACCTTGTTGGTGGCGCTCACCAGAAGGGTCCCGAGAGCCCCGCTCACGAGCACGCCGCCGGCGCCCACCGCCAGTGCCAGCCGGGGGTTGGAGCGGTCCCCGACGGCCCGGAACTCCCGGCGCCCCAGCAGCAGGGCGAGCACGAACAGACCGGTGAAAGCGGTCGAGAACCAGTTGAATCCGTGGCGTCGGTACGGGGCCTGGGTCAGGGCCAGTACGTACAGCCCGAAGAGCGGTCCGGCCAGCAGCATGTTGAAGATCCACGCGGCCCGCTTGCGGCGCCTCATCACCAGGGCCAGGAACAGCGCGACGGCCGCCGAGATCAACCCGGCGGTGGCCAGGTACGGGGTGAAGAACTCGCCCGCGTTGTGCTCGTGGACCTCCTCGCGGAACGGCAGCGAGACGACCGCCACCAGGTTGAGCAGCGCGAGGAGCCGCAGGTACCAGACCGTCGCCGCGGCCGCCCGCGGTCGCAGTCGTGGCCGTGCGCCGGCGGCGGGCCCGTCGGCGGGAGCGGTCCGCCGCGACGTCGGGTTCCGCTGTTCCGGGACGAGTGCTGGCTGTTGTGCAGACACCGTGCAGCATCACCTTGGGGAGAGGGGGTGGGAAACGAGCCGTGGGGACGGGCCGGGTGAGTCTGTGCGTTTCCTGGGAATCGCGGAGCGGGGAAACCCTACATCCTGTAAGGAAAGGTGAGTTGTGTCCAAGGTAAGGATCGGCGACGGAGATGTCGAGGAGCGGTCGCCGGTGGGCCTCGTACGGTGGAACCGCCTGGTCCACGCGGTGCCGCGAGGTAAGGGGGCGGTAAGAACCGGGGTGTTGTCGACGGGGTGCCGGCCGGCCGCCGTGGTGCCGCCGGGACGGCTACTTCTTCGCGGTGTCCGGTGCGAAGGCCCGCTCGGGCCGGCTCGGTCGTTGCCTCTTGCGGGACTCGACCGGCTCCGGCCGGTCCAGGCGTCCGAGCAGGAAGGGCATCAAGCCCCGTTCCAGCAGGGCGAGTTGCCAGTCCAGATGGGCCTGTCTCGCCTCGGCGCCACCGGTCTCGTGGTCACCCGGGACGGTACGGCGCCGGGTCGCCAGCGACCAGAGCAGATCGCCCAGCGCCGCCCCCGCCGCCACGGCGGCCAGGATCACCACCACCATGATCAGTCCGTCGTTCAGATGGGGACGTACGTCCAGGGCGTGTACGTCGAACCCGCTCAGGACGTAGACGCCCGCGGCCACGACACCGAGGCTCGGAAGCAGCAGCGCGGAGACGGAGGCGGAGTCTTCCTCCGTACCCACGACGGCTTCTGAGGGACCATCATGTCGAGCCGTCTCCGGGAGGCGGCCGGCGGAGGCCCGCAGTCCGAGATAGCGGCCGTACTCGGCGGCGGCGGTCCGGGAAAGGGCGGCGCGCTCCCGCAGTGCCTCGCGGCGCAGACGCTCACGCGTGTCCGCGGCGTCGGAGTGCTCCATCGCCGCCGTGATCTCGGGGGAGTGCAGAGCCCGGTCCAGGATCCGCTCGAAGGTGCCGTCACCCGGCGCCACCCGATCGGCGTCACGTTCCTTCACAGGGGTCCCCCGAGACGTAAGAGGTTCATGACGAACTCATGATGAAGCAAACCCTACAGTATGTAGTGTTTACGGCGTCCGCCGGGCGGCCCGTGGGCCACCGGACCACGACGCGCCCCCCGCCCGGTTTCCGCTGACGCGCCTGTCACACCACCCGGCCCCACCCGGTCTATTCCGATGTCGAACAACGGACAGAGGGAATCATGCGCGAGATTGTGATCGTCGGTGGCGGCTACGCGGGCTTCTACACCGCATGGGGCCTGGAGAAGGCCCTGCGTACCGGCGAGGCGCGGGTGACGGTCGTCGACCCGCGTCCCTATATGACGTACCAGCCGTTCCTTCCGGAGGTGACGGCCGGATCGGTCGAGGCGCGGCACGCGGCCGTGTCGTTGCGGCGGCACCTGCGCGGCACCCGGCTGGTCGCCGGGAGCGTGACCGGGATCAGCAACGCGGACCGGGCGGTCACCGTCAGGGCCGCCGACGGGACCGTCCGTGAACTCCGCTACGACACCCTCGTGGTCACCACCGGGGCCGTGACCCGCACCTTCCCCATACCCGGCCTGACGCAGCAGGCGATCGGCCTGAAGCACGTCGAGGAGGCCGTGGCGATTCGTGACCGGCTGATGACGGCGTTCGACCAGGCGGCGTCGTCACCACCGGGGGCCGAGCGGCGGAAACTGCTCACCGTCACGTTCGTGGGTGGCGGGTTCTCCGGTGTCGAGGGCTTCGGCGAGCTGCTGTCGCTGGCGACCGCGATGCTCAGGTCCTATCCGGAACTGAGCTTCGAGGACCTCTCCTTCCATCTGGTCGAGGCCCGGGGGCGCATCCTGCCCGAGGTGAGTGACAAGCCCGGCGCCTGGGTCGTACGCGACCTGGAGCGCCGTGGCGCGCGCGTCCATCTGAACACGCAGCTCGTCTCCGCCGCGGACGGGCATGTCGTCCTGTCCAGCGGCGAGGAGTTCGATTCGGCGCTGATCGTCTGGACCGCCGGCAACGCCTCGAACCCGGTCGTGCACAACCACACGGATCTGCCGGTCGACGAACGGGGCCTGGTCGTCGTCCGCCCCGACCTCCGGGTGGGTACGGCCGACGAGCCCGTGCCGGACGTGTGGGCGGCCGGGGACGACGCGGCCGTTCCGGACCTGGCCTCGCGGGTGCCGGGGGCGCACACGGTGCCGAACGCCCAGCACGCCGTGCGTCAGGGCAGGCGCCTCGCCAAGAACATCGTGGCCGACCTGCGAGGCGGCAAGGTACGCGACTACCGTCACAGCAGCCTCGGCGTGGTCGCGACGCTGGGACTGGGACGCGGGATCTTCCAGTACAAGAGCATCGTCATCAAGGGTCTGCCCGCCTGGCTGATGCACCGCGGGTACCACGTGCTGGCCGTGCCCACCTGGGAGCGGAAGGTCCGGGTGCTCGCCGTCTGGCTCACCGCCGCGCTGTACGGCCGTGATCTCGTCTCCCTCGCCTCCGTCCAGCATCCGCGCGACGCGTTCCTCGCGGGCGGGGAGCCGCGACGTTCCGGAGGGGGCGCCGGGTGAGCGGCGGGGCGCGCGGCCATGTGAACGGGCCGGAACACCCGGCCGGTGCCCGCTGGCAGGGAATCGTCTGTCCCACTGGAGGGCACCTTGGACGCGAGTGAGGAGGCCGCACGCGGCCTGACCGACATCGAGAACTTCCTGTACCGGGAGTCCCACCTGGGTGCGGCGCACCGGCGCGCGGCGGAGTTCGCCGCGCGCGTGCCCGGTCTGACCCGGCGGCAGAGGGCCGACATCGAGGAGTGGTACGTCGAGGAGCAGAAACACGTCGCCCGCATGGTGACCGAGCACATCGCCGACAGCATCGACGTGGTGGAGAAGCGGCATCGTGCCCGCTTCGGGCGGTGGCTTCGCGGGACCCTGGCCGCGATGGCTCTGATCACCGCGGTGATGGTCGTGGTCAGCGTCGTGCTGGTGGTCGGGGCGTCGGCCTGAGACCCGGCGGACGGCAGGTCGTCAGAGCCCGCCGCCGTCTCGCGGTGAGGGCCTCTCCGGCGGCCTGGGCGGCCGGTTCCAGAGCCGGAGTTTGTCGGGGTTGAGGACGATCGAGACGTGTGTGATGCGCCGGCCGGTGACCGCGATGCTGATGACGGCGGCGACCTGGTGGTCGTAGCGGGCCACGAGCCCCGTACGGCCGTTGACGGAGTGCGTGGTCAGCGTGGTGCGCGGGCGGAGGGCCAGGAGGGTCAGCAGGCTCGCCGCGACCTGCCGGCCGCCGTGCACCGGCGTGGCCAGCGCCCGGATCTTCCCGCCGCCGTCGAAGAGCGCCGTGGCGTCCGGGGCGAGGAGCGAGGCGAGCAGTTCGCCGTCCTGCGCCGCGCAGGCGTCACGGACCGCGCGGGCGAGGACATCGTGCCGGTAGGAGGTGACGGGGCGCGGGCGTTGTGCGCGCACACCGGCACGTGCCCGCTCGGCCGGCAGCGCGGCCGCGGGACGTTCGGCGTTCCGGAGCCGGTCGGCCGACCCCGTGCCGGCGGCGGTGTCGCCGGGCCGGCCGGGACCGGTGAGCCGGCCGAGACAGATACCGCCCGCGGTCCTCGCCAGCCAGGACCGGGGCACCTCGATACGGCCCCGCGCGGCGTCCGGGAGCCCGTACCACCGGCGGTACGTCTCGTCGACCACGCGCTCCGCCGCACCGGCGCTGCCCAGCATCCAGCAGGCCACGTCCAGCAGATACCGGCGCTCGTCCAGCAACTCCGCGAGCGGCACCGCGGCGACACGATCCATACGGCATTCTCCCTCACGGACGGCCGTCTCACACGGCCGCGGCACTCTCCTCGCGGTTCCGGAGGCCCTGAGCGGTGACGCCGGCCCGACGGTACGGGGCCGGTGCGTACACGCCTGTGCCCGGACAGTGATTCCTGTGGCCGACGGCGAAGTCCCGGTGAAGGACGCGCCATTTCTCGTTTCTCGGCTCAATCCTTCTGACCGGCCAGGCATGGATCTTGTGACATGAGCCTTTCCGAGTGTCACATCCATGCCCCGTGCACGGTCATACGGATGGGAGCAGGACGAGTGCCTGCCGATCCCGGAAGCGCGGTGACGAGGCATGTTCCCGCACCCTGTCGCGCCGGAATTCTCCGGCCCTCTTCCCAGAGGTTCTCGGCCGCCCGAGAGACAGGGAGACGTTCCGGGTCGAACGCGATTCCCCTGAACGATCTGTGAATGGTGGTAGAGGCATGAGCGACGGGAGTCAGGAACAGCCTGCGCGGCGAGGGCCCGCAGGGGAAAGGATCGCCGGCTGGGCCTCCGGGCGCCTGGGCGTGCCCGGTCGGGTCAGGGAGAGCGCGCGCAGAGCGTTCCCGGACCACTGGTCGTTCATGCTGGGAGAGATATGCCTCTACAGCTTTCTCGTCATCGTCGTCACAGGTGTGTATCTCACGCTGTACTTCCATCCGTCGATGAAGGAACTGACGTATCAGGGCAGTTACGCGCCGCTGCGGGGGCAGCGGGTGTCGGAGGCATTCGACTCGACCCTGCACATCTCCTTCGACGTACGGGGCGGCCTGCTGATCCGGCAGATCCACCACTGGGCGGCGCTGGTCTTCGTCGCCGCGATGCTGGTCCACATGATGCGTGTGTTCTTCACGGGCGCGTTCCGAAAGCCTCGTGAACTCAACTGGGTTTTCGGATTCCTGCTGTTGGTCCTGGGAATGTTCGCGGGCCTCACGGGTTACGACCTCCCCGACGACCTGCTCTCCGGGACGGGCCTCGCGGTGGTGAACGGAACCATCCTCTCCCTGCCGATCGTCGGAACGTACCTCTCGATGTTCCTTTTCGGGGGCGAGTTCCCGGGCGACGACCTGGTCGCGCGTTTCAACACCCTTCACGTGCTGATCATCCCCGCTCTCATGGTGGGGCTGCTCGTCGCGCACGGGGTCCTGGCCCTCCGTCACCGGCACACGCAGTATCCCGGTCCCGGGCGCACCAACCGGAACGTCGTGGGCCTTCCGCTCAAGGCGCGCGCCGTGAAGTCCGCGGGATTCTTCTGCCTGGTCACCGGCGGCATCCTCCTCATCGCCGCGTCCGTGCAGATCAACCCCGTCTGGCAGTACGGGCCCCACCGCGCCGACCAGGTCTCCGCCGGGTCCCAACCCGACTGGTACATGGGTGTGGCCGACGGACTGCTGCGCGTCATGCCGGGCTGGGAAATCGACTTCTGGGGCCACACGCTGGCCCTCGACAACCTGATCCCGCTGCTGGTGGGAGCCGGACTCTTCGTCGCCATGGGCGCGTACCCGTTCCTCGAGGCATGGGTGACGGGCGACAACCGTGACCAGCATGTCCTCGACAGGCCGCGCAACCGCCCGGTGCGGACGGGCCTCGGTGCGGCATGGATCAGTTTCTATCTGGTGGCCCTCGTCGGAGCCGCGAACGACATCATCGCCATTCGTCTGCACGTCGGGGTCGAATCAGTGACGTGGGCGGTGCGCGTGGCCCTGTTCGCGGTGCCTCCCGCCGCCTACACCGTGGCGCGTCGGTGGGCGCTCGGTCTCCAGCGCAAAGACCGCGACGAAGTCCTGCACGGGCGCGAGACCGGCACGATCAGGCGTTTGCCGCACGGTGAGTTCGTCGAGGTGCACGAGCCGCTCAGCCAGGAACGGCTGCACCTTCTCACCCAGCACGAGCAGTACCGGCCGATCGGTCCCGGCGGTACGGGCGAAGGGGAGGGCCCGGACGGCGGAGCGCGCCCCGCCCAGCGGCTGCGCGCACGGCTCAGCCGGCGTTTCTACGGTGAGGGCGCGCAGATCACCAAGCCGACGGCGCGGGAGTACAAGGCGCTCAACGGCGATCATCGCGACTGACCCGGCCGCGTCCGCACGGCGGAGATGTCGATGGTCAGCCTCATCATGTCGCCGATCGGAGGCCCACCTGGCCGCGGCGCAGCGTTGCCGCCGGGGCCGGGGCCGGGACCGACGCGCCGCGGGGTGAGGGTGCCTTCGAGGCCGACCCTGCCGCGTGCGCACGCCGCCCGGCTCGGCGCACGGAACGCGAGGTCGAGATGGACGGGGAGCTCGGCGTCCTTGATCCGGAGGTACCCCGCCAGGTGGAGCCGGTCGTCCCCGGCGCCGAGGACTCCGGCGGAACGGAAACTCATGAGGGGAAACGTCGCGGAGTCCAGGAACTCCGGGCCGGTGACACGCGCGTCGCGCTCCGGGCAACCCGTGTCCACACTCCCCGTCTGGACACTGAGGTAGGCCTCGGACCGGGCGGGACGGACTCCGTCGAGCTTGAGGAGCCCCTCGAACACGGTGAAGTTCCCGCGTACATGGGCGCTCATGGCATGTCGGGCGGAAAAGCCGATCGAGCTGCGGACCGGGTCGATGAGGTAGACGCCGGTCGGCTCCTCGGGGGGAGCGGGACGGGAAACGGTGGCTTCGTCGGGGTGGAACATGTCGAGCCGATTCTTCCGTGCGGGGATGTCGTACGGGGGTGGTTCGGAAAAGGAGGGCCGACGCGGGGTCCGTGGCGGTGTGTGTGCCGCTGCCGCCATGGTGAAGGGGCCCCTGCCTTGTCGACAGGGGCCCCCGCTCTCACTGTTCGGCCACGCCGCGGGTCGGAGTGCCGGCCGCCTCGCGGTCGGCCGTCGCTGTCACGTGGCGCGCCGGTCCCGTCCAGGCCTCCGCCGTCACGAGGCTGGGTCCTGGAGGTGCGGACGGTGCCCGTCGCGGCCTCGTCCGTGAACTACCGGTACCCGCTTGCCGATACCGGCTCACGGGACCGGCCGGCCGTACCGTGCGCCGTGCCGTGCCGTGCCGTGCTGTGGCACGGCACGGCCCATCGTCATTCGGCGAGTTTTCCGTCGGTCGAGACCTCTTCCATCAGGGAGGAGATCTCTTCGGGAATGGCCGGGATGCTTTCGTGGGTGATGCCGGTCGTCGGCGACCACACGAGGTTGACCTGCAGAGCGGGGTCGAGGTCGGGATAGTCACTGCGGTTGTGACAACCGCGTGTCTCGCGACGCTCCAGTGCCGCTTCGAGGGTGGCGCGGGCCGCCAGAGCGGCGGACATGAGGTCGAAGGCGTGCGCGAGGTCCTGGAAGCCGGCGATGTCCGGGTGGACGCCGACGTTCTCCATCCTCTTCTCGATCGCCGCGAGCTCCGCCAGTCCGGCGCGCAGGCCTTCTTCGTGGCGTACCACTCCCGCGTGCTCGGTCATGGTGTTGCGGACGGCGCGCTGCAGGGCACGGACGTTCTCCGGTCCGTCGGCGGCGAGGAGATCGTCGATCTCCGCGCGTGCGTGCGCCGTCGCCGTCGCCGACCGCTTCTGCGCGGTGAGCGATCGTGAGTAGGCGGCGGCCGCCTGGCCCGTGATGCGGCCGAAGACCAGCAGTTCGATGAGGCTGTTGCCGCCCAGGCGGTTGGCGCCGTGCAGCCCGCTCGACGCCTCGCCGATGGCGTACAGGCCCCGGACGTCGGTGCTGTGGTCCTCGGGCCGCACCCATACGCCGCCCATCGAGTAGTGCGCCGTGGGCGCGATCTCGATCGGTTCACGGGTGATGTCCAGCATCTGCAGATCCAGCAGGGTCTGGTAGACGCGAGGGAGCCGCGTCATGATCGTCTGCCGTGGCAGATGGGAGACGTCGAGCCACACGCCTCCGTTCGCCGTCCCCCGCCCTTCCTTGATCTCCGTGTAGGAGGCCAGGGCGACACGGTCGCGGGTGGACAGCTCCATCCGGACGGGGTCGTAGCGGGACATGAACCGCTCTCCGAGCGCGTTGCGCAGTACGCCGCCCTCACCCCGAGCCGCCTCGCTGACCAGGGTGCCGGCCGCGTTCTCCGGCTCGATGATCCCGGACGGGTGGAACTGGACCAGCTCCGGGTCGCGCAGACGCGCGCCCGCCTCGACCGCCAGCCGGAAGGAGTCGCCGGTGTTCTCGTCGCGCCGGGACGACGTGCGACGCCAGATGCGGGTGTGCCCACCCGCGGCGAGGATGACGGCGTCGGCGTGGATCAGGTACCGCGTTCCGTCGGTGAGGTCGAAGCCGTAGGCGCCGAAGACGGCACCGTCGTCGACCAGCAGCCGGGTGATGTAGACGCCGTCGAGCACGGGTATGCCGAGCTGGTCCGCGCGCCTGATGAGGGTGCGCTGAATCTCCAGACCGGTGTAGTCGCCGGCGAAGGCGGTCCGCCGGAACTTGTGGGCGCCGAAGAAGCGTTGGCTGATCCGGCCGTCATCCTCTCTGGCGAAGGCCATGCCGTAGCGTTCCAGATCGTCGATTCCTCGTGCGGCGCCCTCAGTGACGATCTTGGTCGTCCGGGGGTCGGCGAGAAGGTAGCTCTCCTTGAGGGTGTCCGCCGCGTGCTGCTGCCAGCTGTCCTCGGGATCCATCGTGGACAGCGCCGCGTTGATCCCTCCGGCGGCGAGCGCGGTGTGGGTGTCCTCCTTGGGACGCTTGCCGACTGCGAGGACGTCGACGCCGGCCTCGGCCAGTTCGATGGCTGCTCGCAGCCCGGCTCCTCCGGTGCCGATCACCAGCACCATGGTGGAGAGACGTCGTTCGGTGATGACCACGGTTTGCTCCGATCGCCTGGGTTGTCACCACTACGACCAGGCCGTACCGGAGTTTGTGACACCGCTTCCCGTCGCCCGCACCCGGGCCGCGGGGGCCGACGCGCGGCCCCACGCGCGGGCGCCGTCACGACGGGACGCCGTCCGGCGACACGCTCTTGCCGGTGTGCCGGTGTGCCGGTGTGTCAGGGAGCCGAGTGCCGGAGTGCGGGGGAGCCGGAGAGGGCCGTGCCGCCGGAGTCCGGCCCGGAGGTGACGAGCGACCGGGCCGGATCCGTCAGCGGGCCGCGCGCGGGCGGTCGCGGTGTGCCGGTCGCCACCGCGCGGGAACCCGGGCGGCGGCCGGCGGAGCCGAACGGGCGGCCGGTGTCGCGGCTACGGCGCGAGCGTGACGTTCGTCGGCGTCCCCCGCCGGGTCATCTTCGCGTAGGGGCACAGCGAGTCGGCCCGCGCCAGCAGCGGAGCGGCCGCCTCGGGGTCGACGCCGGGCCACCTCACCACGAGGTCGACGCGCAGGAGGTAGCCGGTGTCCCCGGGGTCGCGCCCGAGCGCGACGGTCGCCTCCACGGAGATCGCGGCGGGGTCGAAGGCCGAATGGCGTGCCACCAGGCTGAGCGCGCCGTGGAAGGAGGCGGCGAAACCCGCCGCGAACAACTGCTCGGGGTTGGTTCCCCGGCCGTCTCCCCCCAGTTCGGCGGGCATGCGGAGGTCGAGGTCCAGGACCCCGTCGGCCGAGCGGGCCCCTCCCGAGGCCCGCCCGTGCCGGGCCGTCCCTCCGACGACGTTCACCGCCGTGGTGTAGAGGGGAGCGAAGGACTCCCCGTCGAAGTCCCCGCCGGTGGACGGCGGGGGCAGCCGGATCCCGTCGGTCACCGCGTGGCTCCGCGGGCCTCGCCGTGCGGGGCCGCCCGCGGAGGCGGCACCGTCGCGGGAGGGCGGGCGCACGTCGGTGCCGGGCCACGTCGACAGCCCGTACGAGTGGGCCGCCCCCGGGCGGAGCCCAGCGAGGCGGATGCGCCAAGTGCCATGTGTCCCGCGCCTTCGTGTCATGGGCAAGCCCCGGGTCTCGGACAGTCGGTTGACCGAGAGGCGACCCCGGTTGTGACAGTCACGGGCGGACCGGCGGCAGCCGCTTCCACGTCACCCCGGTGTCAGGGGTCTCCGCCCTGGTCGAGCAGGGCGGCGCGGACCGTGCCGAAAGATGCCTCAGGCACTCAGTGATGCCACGTAGGGTTCGAGTTTGGCGGGATTCATGACCCACATGAGGCGTTCGATGCCGCGTTGCGAGGCGTCGACGGAGAGCAGGGCCATCGGGTGTCCCTGGGAGGAGATGAGGGCGGCGGGGGTGCCGTTGCTCTCGACCCAGCGGATGTCGGTTCCGGGCCAGAAGCGTGGGGCGAAGGCGGCGAGGTATTTGGAGACGTGGGGGCGGCCGACGACGGGAATCCGGGATGCCCCGCGGATGCCGCCGCCGTCGGCGTAGCTGACCACGTCGGCGCTGAGTACGTCTTCGAGTGCGGTCAGGCTGCCTGTCTGTGCGGCGGCGAGGAAGACTTCCAGCAGTCTGCGGTGGGCGGTGGGGGTGACGGGTTCCCTGCGTTCCGCGGCGAGGTGTTTGCGGGCGCGGCTGACCAGTTGGCGGGTGTTGGTCTCGCTGGTCTCCAGGATGTCCGCGATCTGTCCGTAGGGGTAGGCGAAGGCTTCGCGCAGGACGTAGGCGGCGCGTTCCACCGGGTTGAGTTTCTCCAGGAGGAAGAGGACGGCCATGTCGAGTGCCTCGGCCCGTTCGGCGCCGAGTTGTGGGTCGAGGCTGGTGTCGACGGGTTCGGGCAGCCAGGGTCCGATGTAGGTCTCCCGTCGTACTCGGGCGGACTGGGCGAGGTTGATGGCCAGGCGGGCGGTGACGGTGGCGAGGAACGCGGCGGGTTCGTGGATGTCGGTGCGGTCCGTCTTCTGCCAGCGCAGCCAGGCCTCCTGCACGATGTCCTCGGCTTCGGTGGCGCTGCCGAGGACCCGATAGGCGATACCGAACAGCTGGGGACGGGCCGCGACGAAATCCCTCGTCGCCCGATCGAGGGAGCCTGCGTCATCCCCGGCGGACATGGAACTCCTTCCGGTTCGGTGCCCCCCATTTTACCGGCCGTCGGCGCCGGACGCGTGGTGAGGACACACGTCCCGACCTGCGGTGCGGGCCTCGTGTTGTGCTCCCGATCGGAGCCGTGCACGCTGGATCAGCGACGGACACCGTCGAGCGGGGACCAGCACGGAGGGAGTCGCCAGTGCCGGACAACGACTCATCGGGAAAGACGCCGGACGCGCCGCGTTCGGAGGCGTGGAAGACAGCGGTCACGGTCCTGCAGGAAGCCCGGCCGCCCCACGTCCCCGAGGGCGCCTCGGGGATGACGATCCTCGTCCAGTGGCCGCCCGGTGACCCCGGTACTCCTCCGCACCGCCACTCGGGACCGGCCTTCGGTTACGTGATCGAGGGCGAGGTGCGCTTCGAACTCGAAGGTGAACCGGAACGCGTCGTCAAGGCCGGCGGGACGTTCTGGGAGCCCGGCGGTGACGTCATCCACTACCAGGACGGAAACGCCCGTACGGACGCGCCCTGCCGGTTCGTCGTGACCATGTTCTGCGCGCCGGGCATGCCGATGCTCACGCTGGTCGACGAGGAGGAACTGGCGCGGCGGGCCCACCTGCGCGCCCCGCGTCCCGGGCCCTGACCCGCCGCGAGGCGGCGGTTGGGCGGCGACCGAGCGGCGGTTGGGCGGCTACTGCGGGGGAGTGTTCCGCCGGCTAGTCCACGAAGTACGAGTCGTGTTTGAGGAGGAATTCGGTGCGTTCCTCGTCCGTCGCCTCCGCCAGCAGTGCGAGCTTCTCGAAGTACTCCTCACGCGGCGCGCCGGGGGTGAAGAGCAGAAGCATGTCGGCCGGCGAGTCGGAGTCGTTGCGGAACGCGTGCAGTCCGCCCTGCGGCACATGGAGGAAGTCGCCCTGCCGGGCATCGACCCACTGTGCGCCGTCGAAGAGACGAACCGTGCCGTCGAGGATGAAGAAGGACTCCGAGATGGTCTTGTGGAAGTGCGTCTTGGGTCCGCCCGCGTGCGGGCGCATCTCGACCCGGTACAGCCCGAACTCGCCGTGCGTGGTGGTAGTGGTCGCCAGGTAGTGGATGGCGTCACCGCCGGCCGTGCCGACGTTCGGTGGGGTCTTCGCGGGCCGGAAGTCCGCGCTGACCTCGCCGTCGTCCCCCATGTACACCCGCTTCGGATACGACATGCCGGTCATCCCTTTCCCAATCGGTCGCGCTGCGTCCTGTGAACGGGGCGTGCGCCGGCTCTTTCGTGATGGTGACCGCCAGGTCTCCCCGGTGTGCGCGACGGCGCCCCTGGCAGGAGAGACCGGACGCCACCGGCGTTTGTGACACGTCGACCGCTCCGACGCGGGACGGGGCGTCGTGGATCAGGCGAGGTGCGGGCGGTCGGGCGGCGGCTCCGGCAGGGGGCTCGCGTCGGTGGCGCGCAGGCCGTCGAGAGCCAGTTCGAGGTAGCGGCGCCACGCCTGCGGCTGTGTGGCCAGCAGCGGCGCCGCGGTCTGGTGGATGCCGCCGAGGAGCAGCACGACGTCCGTTCCCGTGACGTCGCGGCGGACGGCGCCCTGTTCGCGTGCCCGGGCGGTGAGTGCCTCGGCCGCCACGCAGAGGACGCCGATCGTGTCCCGTACCCCGGAATGCTGCAGCGAGGGGCGGCCGATCACCTCGCAGAACGCGCGGTCGGCGGCGAGCAGTTCCACCCCGTCGGTCATGAACTCCCGGAGCGCGGCTTCCGCGTCGGCGGCCTCCAGGAGCCGTTCCGCCGCGCGGACGAGCTGGTCGAGCAACTGGAGCGTGATCGCCGCGAGCAGCTCCTCCTTGGAGGCGAAGTGCCGGAACACCGTGCCCTTGGCGAGGCCGGCGCGTTGGGCGATCTCACCGATCGGCACCTCGACCCCGTGCTCCGCGAACGCCGCTGTCGCGGCCTCCAGCAGCAGGCGCCGATTGCGCACCATGTCCGCCCTCTGGCCCGTGGCGGCCGTCGTACCGGTCACGTGTGCCTCCTCACGAAGAGGAGCCTATCACCAACATGACCACAGGGTCATATTAGCTGCTACGGTCAACGTGACCCGGCGGTCATCTTCTGTCCCGCCTGTTTCCGGCTGCCCTGAGGGCCTCCGGCGGGTCCGGCATCCCGAACCACGAACTTCTGGGAGAAACCTGTGAACCACACTCTGGAAGGCAGAGTCGTCCTCGTCACCGGCGCGTCGTCGGGCATCGGACGGGCCATCGCGATCGCCCTGTCGAAGGCGGGTGCCCGGGTCGCGGCCGGCGCCCGGCGGGCCGACCGCGTGCGGTCCCTCGCGCAGGACGCCCCCGGCGAGACGCTGGCCCTCGAACTCGACGTCACCGACCCGCGGTCGGTGCGCGACGCGGTCGAGGCGACCGTCGAGCGCTTCGGCGCCCTCGACGTGCTCGTGAACAACGCGGGCGTGATGCTCAGCGGCCCGATCCTGGGCGCGGACACCACGGAGTGGACGCGCATGGTCGAGACCAACCTGCTCGGATCGATGTACGCGGTCCACTCGGCCCTGCCGCACCTGCTCCGGCACAAGGGGGCGGTGGTGCAGATCTCGTCGACGTCAGGGCGTACGTCGTCGGCCGCGAGCGGTGTGTACGCGGCCACGAAGTTCGGCATCACCGCCTTCTCGGAGGCGTTGCGCCAGGAGGTCACCGAGCAGGGCGTACGGGTCGTCGTCGTGGAACCCGGCTTCGTGGCCACCGAGCTGACCAGCCACATCACCGACCCGGCCATCCAGGCCATGGCGAAGAACATGGCCGAGTCCATGCGGACGCTCCAGGCCGAGGACATCGCGGGCGCCGTCGTGTACGCGCTCTCCCAGCCCGATCACGTGGCCGTCAACGAGATCCTGATCCGGCCGACCGACCAGGCCCGCTGAGCCCGCTCACTCGCACCCCGGCCCGGCCTCGGACCGCGCGACGCGCGCGGTCCGAGGCCGGGCGGACTGCGCGCGGCCCGCGGACGGACGGATTCCGCCCGGCCCGCGGTCGGTGCGCCGCCCGCGGGCCGGGACGCCGGTCAGACGAGTTCGAGTCCTCCGTCGACCGTCAGCACCTGGCCGGTCAGATGGCTGCTCAGAGGGTCGGCGACACGCAGGATCCAGTCCGCGATGTCCTCCGCGTCCCCGAGGCGGCCGGTCGGGATGAGGTCGCGTTCGTGGGCGCGCAACTCGTCGATGGCGTCCTGGGAGAGGCCCGCCGCGACCAGGACGTCCGTCTTGGTGGGTCCGGGGGCGATCGCGTTGACCCGTACCCCGTCGGACGCGAGCTCCAGGGCCCAGCTGCGCGTCAGTTGCTCCAGGGCGCTCTTGGTGGCGGCGTAGTGCGCTCCGCCGGCCAGGGGGCGGTGCCCGTAGGTGCTGGAGACGTTGACGATGGAGCCCGAGGATTCGCGCAGGTGCGGCAGGGCCGCGTGGGCGAGCATGCTCGGCGCGATCACGTTGAGGTCGAACAGGCCGGTGACGACCGACCGTTCGCTCTCCGCGAGGGGCATCACGGCCGCGGCACCGGCGTTGTTCACCAGTACGTCGAGCCGGCCCCACCGCTCCACCGCGGTGGCCACCACCGTGTCCGCGGCGCCCTCCTCGCGGATGTCGAGCGCCAGGACCGCGATCCCGGCGTGGGCGCCGGCCGTCTCCTCCAGGGCGTCCTTGCGGCGTCCCACACCGAGGACGTGTGCCCCCGACTCGGCGAAGGCGATCGCGGTGGCGCGGCCGATTCCCGACCCCGCCCCCGTGACGATGGCGACAAGATCCGTGAAACGGGGTGTGTTCGAGCCGGACATGGGTTTCCCCTTTTCGAAGAGCGTGGGAAAGAGAGGCAGGTGTCCGAAGACATGTGTGCCGCCGAGCGGGTCGTGTGCGCGCCGGACATCGTCGTCGCGGCGAGGGCGTCCGCCCGAACGGGCCACCCGCTCGACGCCGGTGGTCCGTCTCCCCGCCGTCGGTCGGGGGGCGTGGAGACGGACCGGTCGTGCCCGGCGGGCGGACGTCGGTCAGCCGAACTGGCCGGGCTGGTAGCTCCCGGCGGGCTGCTGGTTGATGACGTTGATGCGGTTGTAGGCGTTGATGATGGCGATGAGGGAGATCAGGGCGACGAGCTGGTCCTCGTCGTAGTGCCTGACCGCGTCGGCCCACGCCTCGTCGGTCACACCACCGGCGGCGTCGGCGATGCGAGTGCCCTGCTCGGCCAGTTCGAGTGCGGCCCGCTCGGCATCGGTGAAGACCGTGGCCTCACGCCAGGCCGCGACCAGGTGGAGCCGCTGCTCGGTCTCACCGGCCGCCGCGGCGTCCTTGGTGTGCATGTCCGTGCAGAAACCGCAGCCGTTGATCTGGCTCGCGCGGATCTTCACCAGTTCCTGGACCGTGAGCGGCAGCGTCGTCTCCGACACCACCTTGCCGGCCGTGTTGATGTGCTTCAGCACCTTTCCCGCGAGGGGGTGGCCGAAGTAGTTGAGACGCGATTCCACGGTGATCTCCTGACGATCGACGTTTGCGGATACACACCTATGACCGGGAGGGTGGGCCGATCTGTGACAGGGGGCCCGGGTGACCTGGATCTCCCGCCGCCCCTGCCCGGCCGCGCGGCACCGCTCGCCGGGGGCGCGGACCACGAAGGTCCGGGGCGCGGACGCCGATGCGTGTCCACGGAGCACCGGCCGTCCGGCGGGAGTTCTCCGCCGGACGGCGGCTACTCCGTACAGCCGGCCCGGGGCACCATGACGGCAGTGGTCACAGGGGCGTGACCGTGACGCAGGGAGTGCCGATGACCGCCGTACCCTCCGCATCCTCCACCGGGAACGAGCAGTTCCGGGTGGGGCCGCCCCCGCCGTTCGACCCGGAACTCGCCGCCGCACTCGAAGTCGTCTCCGAACAGATGTCGCCGGCCCTGTACCCCGGGATGATCCCGGCGCTGCGCGAGGAGATGGCGGCGTGGGAGGGAGCGGACTCCGACCTGACCATGGACGGCGCCTTCGAGGTCGAGGACCGCACGGTTCCCGGGCCGCGGGGCGCCCCGGACATCTCCCTGCTCGTCTGCCGGCCCACGGGGACCGATGTCACCGTGCCCGTCGTCTACCACACGCACGGCGGCGGAATGGTGGTCGGTGACAGGCGCTCCGGCGTCGCCGAGATCCTCGGCTGGGCGAGCGAACTGGGCACGGCGGTGGTCTCCGTGGAGTACCGACTCGCCCCCGAGAACCCGCACCCGGCGCCCGTCGAGGACTGCTACGCGGGACTGGTGTGGACGGCCGGACACGCCGCGGAACTGGGATTCGACGCCGGCCGGATCGTCGTCGCCGACGGCAGCGCGGGAGGCGGCCTTGCCGCGGCCGTGGGCCTGCTCGCCAGGGACCGCGGCGGCCCGGCGCTGCTGGGGCAGGTACTGCTCTGCCCGATGCTCGACGACCGCAACGACACCCCGTCCAGCCACCAGATGGCCGGTCTCGGCCTGTGGGACCGTACGGCGAACGACACGGGGTGGACGGCCCTGCTCGGCGACGCGCGCGGCGGCCCGGACGTCTCCCCCTACGCCGCCCCGGCGCGTGCCGGGGATCTCTCCGGACTGCCCCCGGCGTTCATCGACGTCGGTTCGGCCGAGACCTTCCGGGACGAGGCCGTCGCGTACGCCACCCGGATGTGGCAGGCGGGCGGTCGCGCCGAACTGCACGTCTGGCCGGGCGGTTTCCACGGATACGACCAGCTGGCGCCGCAGGCCGCCCTGTCCCAGGACACGAAGGCGGCACGCCTGCGATGGCTGCGCCGGCTGCTGGGGAACTGACCGGACCCGGTGCCTCCGGGCCGAGGCCGACGGGGTGTGCCGCGACCACGACAGGCCCCTCGATCCGGCCTGGCCGTCCGCGCCCCTCCCGCCCGGCGGGTCCGCGGCCGTCCGGCTGTGGCGCGCGGGCGCTCCAGGACCGTCTCGCCCAGGCCGAGCACCGGCTGGACCGGCCGGTGCGCACGAGCCGTACGGCCGGCTCCGGCTCCAACTGGCCCCGCTCCCAAGGAGACCGCACCGGAATCCGGCGTCCCCGCAGGCCGCCGGGGCCCCGGGGCGCCGGTCTCCCGGGGGAGCGGCGGACACGACCTAGACGGAGCGGTGGTACTGCGCGGGCACGTGGACGTCCGCGCCGAGTTCCCGTCCCGCGAGGCGGGCGAACGACGGGTTGCGCAGCAGTTCGCGGCCCAGCAGGACCGCGTCGGCCTCGTCGTTGGCGACGATCTTCTCGGCCTGCTCGGCGTCGGTGATCAGACCGACGGCGGCGACGGGCAGACCGGTCTCCGCCCTGACCCGCGCCGCGAAGGGAACCTGGTAGCCGGGCCCGACCGGGATGCGTACGCCCGAGGCGTTGCCGCCCGTCGAGACGTCCAGCAGGTCCACGCCGTGCTCCCGGAGCCGGGCGGCCAGACGGACGGTGTCGTCGGCGCCCCAGCCGCCCTCGTCCAGCCAGTCGGTGGCGGAGACGCGGAAGAAGAGCGGCTTGTCCTCGGGCCAGACCTCGCGGACGGCGTCGACGACTTCGAGGGCGAAGCGGACGCGGTTCTCGTAGGAGCCGCCGTACTCGTCGGTGCGCCGGTTGGAGTGCGGGGAGAGGAACTCGTTGACGAGGTAGCCGTGGGCGCCGTGGATCTCCACGACCTCGAACCCGGCGTCCAGGGCGCGCCGCGCCGCGTCCGCGAACCGGCCGGCGATCTCCCGTATGCCGGCCACCGTGAGTTCGGTCGGCACCGGATGACGCTCGTCGAACGCCAGCGCGCTCGGAGCCAGCGGCTGCCATCCGTACGCGCCCTCACCGACCGGCGCGCCGCCCGTCCAGGTGCGGTCGGTCGACGCCTTGCGCCCGGCGTGCGCGAGCTGGATCCCGGGCACCGTGCCCTGGTCGCGCAGGAAGCGCGTGATGCGACGGAACGCCTCCACTTGGGTGTCGTTCCAGATGCCGAGGTCGTACGGGCTGATCCGGCCCTCGGGGGAGACGGCGGTGGCCTCGACGACGATCAGGCCCGTGCCGCCGGTGGCGCGCGCGGCGTAGTGGGCGAAGTGCCAGTCGTTCGGAGCGCCTGTCGACGGTCCTTCCGGCGCGGCCGAGTACTGGCACATCGGGGGCATCCACACCCGGTTGGGGATCGTCAGATCGCGCAGGGTGATGGGCTCGAAGAGCGCGCTCACGGCGGACTCCATTCATCGCGGGACCGGAATGTCGTTACTACGAAAAACATCGTAGTACGGCAAGTGTCAAACTACGAGAGGTCTCGTACAATGGGGACCGGAAGGCCGATCGAGGAGGCCCGCCATCGGCGGTGCCCGGACGACCGGCCGCCCCGAGGACTGGAGCCACCGTGACGACCGCCCCCGCCGGCAGCAGCCGGGATCTCGCGCACCCCACGTGTGCGGAGATCCGCCTGGAGGGCGTGCTGCACGCGCTGTCCGATCCGATGCGGCTGCGGATCGTGCGCGAGCTCGCCGCCGACGGCGACGAGCTGTCCTGTTCGCACTTCGACCTGCCCGTCACCAAGTCCACCACCACGCACCACTTCCGGGTGCTCCGTGAGAGCGGGGTGATCCGGCAGGTCTACCGCGGCACGGCCAAGATGAACGGGCTGCGCGCGGACGACCTCGACACGCTGTTCCCGGGACTCATCGGCTGCGTCCTCGCCGCGGCGGCACGCCAGGAGTCGGAGCGGGGCGACGGCTGAGCCTGTGCCCGGGTGGTGACCGTGGACGCCTCCAGAGCTGCTAGGCGGTGACGGTGGGCGCGTCCGGAGCGGCCGCGCCGCCCTCCTGCTCTCCCGGCCGCCCCGGCAGGTGGTTGAAGAGCAGATTCAGGACGATCGCGGTGAGGCAGCCGGCGCTGATCCCGCTGTTCATCACCGTCTGGAACCAGTCGGGGAACTTCGCGTAGACCGTCGGCACCCCGACCGGGAGCATGCCCACGGCGACCGAGACGGCCACGACGGTGAGGTTGTGGTTGCCCTTGAAGTCCACCGCGGCCAGAGTGCGCAGCCCGCTCGCGGCGACCGTCCCGAACATCACCAGACCCGCGCCGCCGAGTACGGGCGACGGTACCGCCGCGACCACCGCGCCCAGTTTGGGCAGCAGGCCGAGAAGCACGAGGATGCCGCCCGCGGCGGCGACCACCCAGCGACTGCGCACGCGGGTCATGCCGACCAGGCCCACGTTCTGCGCGAACGCCGTGTACGGGAAGGTGTTGAACACCCCGCCGAGGACCGTGGAGAGGCCGTCGGCGCGCAGCCCGTCGGCGAGCGCGCGCGGCTCGACCCGGCGATCGGTCATCTCGCCCACCGCGATGAGGTCGCCGGTGGTCTCCGTCATCGTCACCAGTGCCACGACCAGCATCGAGACGATCGCGGAGGCGCGGAAGGACGGCGCGCCGAAGTGGAACGGCGTGCTGATCCCCAGCCAGTCGGCGTCGCCGACACCGCCGAAGTCCGTGAAGCCGAGGGGCACCGCCGCGGCGAGACCCACCGCGATGCCGATCAGCACCGCGATCCGGCTCAGGAAGGGCGGCGCGAACCGCTGCACAGCCACGACGACGGCCAGCACGAAGCCCGCGAGCGCGAGGTTCCTCGGCTCGCCGAAGTCCTTCGCGCCGACGCCGCCGGCCGCCCAGTTTCCCGCGACCGGCAGCAGTGAGACGCCGATGATCAGGATGACGGTGCCCGTGACGAGCGGCGGGAAGAAGCGCAGCAGCCTGCCGAAGACCGGCGCCAGCAGCATGATCGCGAGGCCCGCGACGATGACCGAGCCGTAGATCGCGGGCAGTCCGCCGCCCGTCGTTCCGATGAGCACCATCGGTGAGACCGCGGCGAACGTGCAGCCCTGCATGATCGGCAGACGTACGCCGAAACGCCAGAATCCCACGCACTGGATGAGGGTCGCGACGCCGCAGATCAGCAGGTCGGCGGTGATCAGATACGCCAGATCGGCCGGCGAGAGCTTCATCGCGCCGCCCACGATCAGCGGAACGGCCACGGCTCCCGCGTACATCGCGAGCACGTGCTGCAACCCGAAGGCGGCCAGACTGCGTACGGGCGGGACCTCGTCGACGGGATGCACGGGTGCGGTGGTCGCCATGGGCACTCCAGGGGCGGCGGCGGATCGGGGACGGCCGGACGGCGTGCGGAACCTCCGGTCGGCACGAGACCGTAAAGGGCTTGAACAGTTTGTTGATTTCCGGTCTGTTGCCGGTGTGTGTCATGCCCACGGAACATCGAACGACTCCGACGGACCCTCGCTCCGGATGACGGACGCGGGTCGCGCCGGACGCCAGGAATCGCCGTCGCCGCCGGACGCCAGGAAGCCGCCGTCCGCCGCCGACGGCGGACGCTAGGAAGTCGTCGTCCGCGCCGCCGTCAGCAGTGACGTCCAGTCGGGCAGCTTCACGACACCGCGCCCGAGGGAGGCCCCGAGCTCCGCCTCCGCCCGCTCGATCGCCTCCCAGCCGGCCCATTCGACCGGCGTGACGCCGTCCGCGCGCAGTGCCGCGAGCGGGTCGCCGGGCACCTCACGCCGTACGAGATCGGGCGCGTCCTCCAGCAACGCGGTCACCGTCTCCTTCGCGCACGGCCGGTTGGTCCCGATGACGCCCGTCGGGCCGCGTTTGATCCAGCCCGCCACGTACTCGCCCGGGGCGACCGCCCCGTCCCGCAGCACCCGCCCCGCGAGATGCGGCACCGTGCCGTGCTCCGCGTCGAACGGCAGTCCGTCGAGCGGAACCCCGCGATAGCCCACCGAGCGGAGCACCAGCTGCGCCGCGATGTCCTCGTGGCGACCCGTGCCCGTCACCCCGCCCCGCCCGTCGGGCGCGGTCCGTTCGAAGCGCACCGCGCCCACCCGGCCGCCGGCACCGCCCGGCTCGCCGTCGCGGGGGAGCAGCGCGACGGGACGGAGGAAGAACCGGAGCCGGATCCGGCGCGGACGGCCCCGTGGCGGCGCGGCGGCCCACCCGCGCAGCACCTCCACGTTGCGGCGCTGGGCGGCGGGCAGCGCCGACGGGTCGGCGTACTGCGGATCGAGCGCCAACTCGTCGGGGTCCACCACGACGTCGGTGTCCGGCAGCCCGCCCAGCTCGCGCAGCTCCTTGGTGGTGAAGCGGGCCTGCGAGGGGCCGCGCCGCCCGACCATGCTGATCTCCGTCACGGTGCTCGCGGCCAGCGCGGTGAGCGCGGCCTGCGGAATGTCGGTGGGGCTCAGCTCGGCCGCGCCGCGGGCCAGGATCCGGGTCACGTCGACCGCGACGTTGCCGACGCCGATGACCACGGCCGAGTGGGTGCCGAGCACGAATCCGGCGGCTCCGTCGGTCACGGAGTCCGGGTGCGCGCTGTACCAGGAGACGAACTCGGTCGCCGACCAGCTGCCGGACAGTTCCTCGCCGGGCACCGCGAGGTGACGGTCGGTGGCGGCTCCCACGCAGTACACGACCGCGTGGTACAGCTCGCGCAGTCGCTCGGCCGGCACGCCGCCGGGGCCCACCTGGACGCCGCCGAGGAACCGCACCCGCTCGTCCTCCAGGACGGCGCGCAGATTGTTCTGGAGCGACTTGATCTTCTCGTGGTCGGGGGCCACGCCGTAGCGGACCAGGCCGTAGGGGCACGGCAACCGGTCGAGGACGTCCACCCGGATCTCGGGCAGCCCACTCTGTACGAGGCTCTGGGCGGTGTAGACCCCGCTGGGCCCCGAGCCGACGACGGCGACATGCAGCACGGCGGAACTCCCAACCCGAAACCCGAAACCGGAACAGCCCGAGGGGATCGCTGATGGCTCCAGCATCGCACCACTCATGGCCCACTGACAGGGTGCGGCGCGCGGTACACGTGTGCGTGTCCGTCCGTATGGATCGATCACCTCTCGTGGGGGACCGCCCCCGCCGAGGTGCGCGGCGGCCGTGGCGGCGCGGTGCGGGCCGAGGCCCAGGCGAGGGCGCCGCCCGGCCGTAGCCGTCGTGCCCGCTGTGCCCGTCGTGCCCGTCGTACCGGGCCGCTTGGCGTCGCGGGGCGCGTCGGCCGGTCGCCGAGGAGTACCGGGGCGCGCGGCAGGGGCGGATCCGGTCGGGGCGGTCGTGTGCGCCACCGGTCACGGCCGGCACAGGTCACCGGCGCTGATCGCCCGGACGGACGGCCCGGGTGCGCGGCGAGGAGCTCCTGACCTCCTGTCATGTACGTCGTCGAAGCGGCCGCGGGGAGCATCGCCGAAGGCCGCGGACCGTCACGACATCGCGCGCATCCTGCTGATCTCACTGGTCTGCTGGGCCATCACGTCGTCGGCCATCTCCTCGATCTGGATGTTGTTGCCCCGGGCCTTCACGTCCGTGGCCATCGAGACCGCCCCGTCGTGGTGCGTGATCATCAGTTTCAGGAAGAGCCGGTCGAAGACCTTTCCACGGGCCACGCGCAATGCCTTGAGCTGGGCCTCGGTGGCCATGCCGGGCATCGCCGCGTGCTGGTGCCGCGTGGCGTGGCCGTCCCCGTCGTGGGCGTCGAGCCAGCCCTTCATCGTGCTGATCTCGGGTCCCTGCGAGGCGGCGATGCGTGCCGCGAGTGCCTTCACCCGGCCGGACCCGGCCTGCCCCGGGGCGAGCCGGGTCATCTCCAGCGCCTGGGTGTGGTGTTCGATCATCATCCGCGCGTAGGCGAAGTCCGCCGAGTTGGGGGAGTCGTCCTCGGTGCGCCGTTTCGCGGCATCGTCGGCGGAGAGAGTTTCGGCCGCCTCGCCGGGCTTGCCGGGCGCGATCACCGAAGGGCCGCCCGTCCTGCCGGAGTCGGCCGGGGCGCCGGAGTCGTCGCAGGCCCCGAGCGTGAGGACGACGGCCACCAGCGCGGCCGTGACCAGGGACGCGCGAGGGGAACGGCGGAAGAGCACAGCGACCTCCTGGGACACACGGATCGGCTTACACCTCACGGGTGTTCATGACCGTCCTAGCACGCTTCCGAACGTGCCTGATCAGAAAGTCTCATTACGAGTACGTTGCCATCTGTTGATCAGCGCATGGGGCAGACGATACTTCTGGGGTCCGTGAACCGTTCCTCTGCGAACGGCTACAAGGGAGGACGCAGTGACCCTGTTGAACGATCCCCGAACGCGGCACAGACGCCTGGGAGTTGCCGCCGTCGCGGCCGGACTCCTGGCCGCGCTGCTCACGGCCGGCCCGGCGGCCGCGACCCCCGACCCCGGGGACGGCCCAGCCGCACGGGAGAAGGTCTCCCGGAGCGACGCCGCCGAGGTGAAGGCGGCGATGGCTAGCGGCGAGATACCCGGACAGGACGAGATCGTCCACTCCGACAACGTCCAGCACCTCGCCAACATCCCCAAGGAAGCCCTGCCCGGCATCAATTCGGATCTCGCCTTCCAGGGCCGGTACGCCTTCGCCGGCAACTACGACGGCTTCCGCATCTTCGACATCAGCAACCCGAAGGCCCCGAAGACGGTCTCCCAGGTGCTGTGCCCGGGATCGCAGAACGACATCTCCGTCTCCGGCAACCTGCTCTTCCTGTCCACCGACTCCTCGCGCAGCGACAGTTCGTGCACCAGCACGACGCAGCCCGCGACCGAGAAGTCCTCGTGGGAGGGCATGAAGGTCTTCGACATCACCGACAAGGCGAACCCGAAGTACGTCGCCGCCGTCGAGACCGCCTGCGGCTCGCACACCCACTCGCTGGTGCCGGAGCGCAAGAACGTCTACATCTACGTGTCCTCGTACTCACCGAGCGCCACGTTCCCGGACTGCCAACCGCCGCACGACGGCATCTCGGTCATCAAGGTGCCGCGCAACGCGCCCGAGAAGGCCGCGGTGGTGAACTTCCCGGTGCTCTTCCCCGGTGAGGGACCCGACGGCGGCGGCAACCCGGGCTCGCCCACCAACCCGGGCGTCTCGAAGACCACGGGCTGCCACGACATCACCGTGCTGCCCTCCAAGGACCTCGCGGCGGGCGCCTGCATGGGCGACGGAATCCTGTTCTCCATCAAGGACCCCGAACACCCGAAGGTCATCGACCAGGTCCAGGACAACGTCAACTTCGCGTTCTGGCACTCCGCGACCTTCAACCAGAAGGCCGACAAGGTCGTGTTCACCGACGAACTGGGCGGTGGCGGCGCGGCCACCTGCAACGCGGCCATCGGTCCGAACCGCGGTGCCGACGGCATCTACGACATCGTCGGCAAGGGCGACCGGCGCAAGCTGGTCTTCCGGAGCTACTACAAGATCCCCCGCCACCAGGCGGACACCGAGAACTGCGTGGCCCACAACGGCTCGCTCATCCCGGTGAAGGGCAAGGACCTCATGGTCCAGGCCTGGTACCAGGGCGGCGTCTCCGTCTGGGACTTCACCGACTCCGTCCACCCGAAGGAGATCGCCTACTTCGAGCGCGGCCCGCTGAACACCGACACGCTCCAGGTCGGCGGCTCCTGGTCGGCGTACTACTACAACGGCTACATCTACTCGAACGACATCGCCAAGGGCTTCGACGTGCTGAAGCTCAGCGACCGGCGCACCGACCCGGCCGAGCGGGTCCGCCTGCGCGAGCTCAACGTCCAGACACAGCCGGACTACTTCGACTGATCGTCGGGCAGGCGGCCGGTCGCGAAGAACCGTGACAGATCCGCCCCGTACGTCCCGCCGGGCACCTCGGTGTCCGGCGGGACCCCCATCTCCCAGTCGAGGCCGTAGCGCTCGAACAGCTCCGCCCGCAGCGTCGGTACCGCCATCGGCGCACCCGGCACCAGAGCCGCGTACACCGCGCCCATGAGCAGCGCGCGCAGCATCGGGTAGTCGGTGGCCGCGTCCGGCGAGCCGTGGCCGGCCACGGTCTCCCGCAGGAGCTGCGCCAGCCGCTGCTGCTCGGGGCACTGCACGAACCCCTCGTCCTGCAGGATCCCGGCCATGTGCTGACGCATGAGGACCGGCCTGTCCCGGGCCAGGCCGAGGACCGCGTCGATGGCCCGCGCCATCCGTTCCCGGCCGTCCGCGGTGCGCGGCTCGCGCTCCAGCCCCTCTTCCAGCGTGCGGTGCATCAGCCGGTGCACGGCGGACTGCACGAGCTGGCGCTTGCCGGGGAAGTAGTAGGACACCAGTCCGCGTGCGGATCCCGCGCGATCCGCTATGTCCCCGAGCGTCGTCGCGTCGTATCCGCGCGCGCTCACCAGCTCCAGCGCGGCCTGGAGGAGCCGCTCCCGGGAACGCCGCCGCAGCTCTTCGTTGACCGACGGGCTGCGCGGGGACATCCTGTAACTCCCGTGTTGACTGGCTGCCAGCCAACTATACTCGGGTCGTCCGGGTCACGGCTCCGTCAGGGGTCGGCTCCGGGCTGCCGTCCGCCTGGGGCGTCGCGGGGGAACGTCTCAGGCGGACGTGCGGTGCGGGGGAGGATCTCCTTACAGTGGGCACGAGTCCCGAGGAGGCTTACGGACATGAACCAAGAGCAGATCCTGGCGAAGATCACGGCGATGGTGGACGACGAGCGACAGCTGCGCGACGCGCTGTCGTCGGGGCAGATCGACTCCGACACCGAACATCAGCGGCTCGGGCACCTGGAGCGCGAGCTCGACCAGTGCTGGGACCTGCTGCGCCAGCGGCGCGCGAAGACCGAGTTCGGGGAGAACCCGGACGAGGCCCGCGTACGGCCGGCCTCGCAGGTCGAGGGCTACCAGAGCTGACGGGTCGCGGGCCGACGGAGCTGAGAGGCCGAGGGCTCCCGGAGCGCGGAGGCGCGGAGGTGCGGCGGCCGGTCAGCCGATCAGGTCCAGTACCGGACGCAAACCGTCCGGCCGGGACGCCACGGGCAGGTGGTCCACGAAGTGCACCGCGCAGCCCAGCGCCGCCGCGCCTGCGTCGGAACGGCGATCGTCCCCGACCATCAGCGTGCTCCCGGGCTCCGTCCCCAGCGCCTCGCAGGCGGCCGCGAACAGCCGGACGTCCGGCTTCTGGATGCCGTGCTCGTACGACAGGACGTAGGCGCCGACGTACGGGTCGAGGCCGTGTGCGCGGAAGACGGGCCGCAGGTCCCAGCCGATGTTGCTGACCACGCCCACCGCGATCCCGCGTTCACGCAGCGCGGCGAGCACCTCCGCCGCGTCGGGATAGGGGCGCCAGGCGGCGGGCCTCATGTGGCGGTCGTACAGAGCTTCGTGCAGCGCGGGATCGGGCAGTGACACCTGCCGGGAGGCACCCGTGAACGCGGCCCGGTGCGCCGCCGCGCTCTCGTCGCGCCGCCGCCACACCTCCGCCAGTTCCGCGGGCAGCGGTCGTACGGGGACGGCGCCACCGGGGAGCGCGCCGACTGCCTCCAGCTCGGCCGCGCTTCTCGTCAACTCTGCCTCGGTGAGGGTGACTTCGGCCTCCGCCAGCACGGCACGCAGCCAGGACCCGGTGGACTCCACACGGAACAGGGTGCCGGAGAAGTCGAAGAGCACGCACTTGATCGTCATGAGGGCGATCCTTCGTGGCGCGGCCCGCCCGGGTCAAGGGCGCGCAGAGCCGTGCCGGTGTCCGCGGGGGATCTCCGCGGGCGCGCCGGCGACCCGGCCGCGGAGGACGTTCGGGGGGTCGGCGCAACCTGAGCCACACCCGGTCGGACGGTCGACCGGAAAGACGGAAGGCGGACAGGCGGCAGGTCGGCCCGGGCGTCACGGCGGTCGGGGCGTCACGGCGGTCGGTGCGGCCTCGCGCGCGGGCCGGGGAACCGGGTAGGACGCGGAACCACTCCGACCCGCTCCGCACCACTCGGCATCTGGCGGAACCACTCGGCACCGGCCCCCTGAACCGGAACGAGCGCGGGCTCGCGCGCGACGTCTCAGCCGAGGACCCGCAGCGCCGGTACGAACGTCACCAGCAGCGGGACGACCGGCACCAGGGTGGCCGCCGCCGTCAGGCGCAGCCGTCGCGACGGCGTCAGCCGGTCCTGAGGGGTGAGGAGGCGGCGCACACGCGCCGGGAGATGGGCCTGCGGCGTCGGACAGGGGCCGAACACGCCCCGGTCCTCGTTGAGTTCCACCAGCGCGAGGGCGATGGTGAGACGCCCGAAACGGCGAGACGCCATGTCGTCGGCGGCCAGTTCGACCAGCCGGTGCATCTCGTCCCGGAACGCCGCGAAGACCGGGACCTGCGGGAAGCCGACGGCGAGCGCGGCCGAGCAGTGCAGCAGCCAGTCGTGCCGGGCCCGCGCGTGCCCCTGCTCGTGGGCGAGCACGGCGTCCAGACGGCGCCCCTTGAGGCGGCGCAACGCGGCTGTGGTGATGACGAGTTGGGGCGCGGGACCGGGCAGGAACCAGGCGTCCGGACGCTCGCCCTCCAGCACCACCAGCCGATCGCTGCCGGGCTCCTCGCCGGGCAACAGCGGTGCGCGCAGGCGCAGTTCCGCACGGCTGTGACGATGGCGCGCCCGCGCGCCCAGCACCTCGCGGACCAGCATCGCCGCGGTCCAGGCGCCCCCGCACGCGAGCGCCACCGCGGTCGTCGCGGCCCATGGGCCCTTGGCGCTCAACGCGTAGGCGTTCACGACCGAGTGGGGTGCGGGAGCGAACACATGGCCGCGCACCGCCCCCCACGCGGCGGCCGCGCTCAGCGTCATGGACAGCGCACAGCAGAGCAGAACGGCCGCCACCACGCACTGCCACACCCACAGGGCGACCACGGGTTCGCGGTCCGGCCAGTCCGCCCGGGCGAGCAGCCGTGGAGCGACCACGGCGGCCAGGGCGCCGAGCAGCAACAGTGCCGCGGGGACCATCATGGCCGAAGCCTATGAGCGGAGCGTCGCCGGGGGATACGGGCCGCGACGGCAAAGTGACGTACACCACGGTTTCGCGGCGCCCGGCGGGCGCGGTCTCACGGGGTGGCGGGCGCGGGTGTCAGAGCGTGACCAGCATGGCGAGCATCGCGATCCCCATCGACAGCCGGCACGCCTGCGACAGCTCGGGACGATCACCCCAGCCGGGCGTCCGGGCGGCACCGGGCAGCCTCGCCCCGGTGCTCCCGGTGCTCCCGGTGCTCCCGGTGCTCCCGGTGCTCCCGGTGCTCCCGGTGCTCCCGGTGCTCCCGGCCACGGCCGTGACCGGGAGCAGCCTGACCCCGGACAGCAGTACGTACGCCGAGAAGTAGACAAGGAGCGCCCCGGTCACCAGCGGCACCCCGGAACCGCCGTGCGCGTGGTGGTGGCCGGGGGAAGCGGCCATCACGCCCGCCATGTAGACCATCGCGCAGGTCCCGACCAGATGGTGCAGATGATGCCCGCCCCCGCGGGCCGCCCACAGTGCGCGCAGGGCGGCCGCGCCGAACACCGCGGCGTACCCGAGCCAGGCCCAGTGCGGCGGGGCGACCACGGCCGCGGGCACGGCCATCGCCGCCATGCCGAACCCCATGAGGGCCTCGCCGCCGGCCGTGCGGCGCTGATCCTCGACCACGCTGCGCATCCGCAGCAGACAGTAGGCCCCCGCCGCCGCGCACAGCGCGACGAGCAGCCAGCCGGGCGAAGCCGGTCCGTGCACCGTGCACCTCCCCCCGCTCGACGCTGTCGGACGTCGGACCGGGCATGCCCGCACGCGGGGGTGCGCAAGCCGGTGGAGGCCGGGCGCAAGGGTGCATTCGGGGGAGCGTGCGGGGAGCGTCGCAGGTGGGAGAGGCGGACGGGGCGGCCTCGATATGTTGCGTGAGTATTTTACTCGTAAAATATCTGTTATTCTTCACCGTATGAGCACCGCGACCCCCCAGATGCCCCGGGCGCGCCGCCCCCGTCCCCTTTCGGGCGCGCGTCGCCTCCCGCTGGCCGGGGTGCTGCGGCTCGGCCGGCCCTCCGACATCTGGTTCAAGCCCGCGCTGAGTGTGGTCGTCTCGGTGGCTCCGCCGAATCTGGCGCTGCTGGCGCTCGGCCGGCTGGACCTGGCGATGTACACCATGGCCGGGTCGCTCTGCGCGCTCTACGCACACAACCGTCCGTACGCCGCCCGTGCCCGTGCCCTCGCCCTGGTGGTGCTCGGGATGCTCGCCGGACTCGCCGTCGCCCTGACCTCGGCGTCCCTCACCACGAACCCCGCCGTCCTCGTCACGGTCGGCGCTCTGCTGGCCGCCGTGCAGAAGGTGCTGTGCGACGCCACCCGGGTCGGGCCGCCCGGCCATGTGGTCCTCTCCTTCATCAGCTCCGCGTCCCTCTTCGTCCCGCAGACGCTCGGCGAGGTCCCCGGCCATCTCGCGCTGGGAGCCGCGGCGGGCGTCTGGGCTTGGGTCGTCGGCATGGCGCCGGGAGTCCTCCGCCCGCACGGACCGGAGCGCCGGACCACCGCGCACGCTCTCGACGCCGCCGCGGCGTACGCCGCGACGCGGGGCGACGGCGCCGGGTCCGCCCGTGCCCGCGCCGCCGCGGCCGCCGCCGTCCACGGGGCATGGCAGTCGCTGCTCTCCATCGGCGCCCGCTCCGCGCCCCGGCGCGCCCTCGAACGACTCGTCGTACGCGCCGAGGTCGCGATCGCCGCGCCCGCCGACACGGAGCCCGAGCGCCTGCGCCGCTGGGCGCGCGACCTGCGCGGCACCGGCCCCGTACCGCACCCTGACGGCCTCGGCGCGGCCGCCGGTGAACTCCTGGGCGTGGAGGCCGAACTCGCCTTCGGACAGCGGCCGTTGCTACGGCGACTCGGCCCACTGGCCCCGATCGCGCTGCGCGTCGCGCTCGGCTGCTCGCTGGCCGGCTGGGCCTCGCTCGCCCTCGGTGTCGGCCGCCCCTACTGGGCCCTCGTCACCGCCGCCTCGCTCTACCAGACCAACGTCACCCTGACCTGGAGCCGGGGCGTGCAGCGCGTCGTCGGCAACCTCGTCGGCGTACTCGTCTTCGCTGCCCTCGTCCCGCTCGCCCACCTCGGTGCGGCGGCCCTCGTGCTGTGCTGTCTCGCCCTCAACTTCGGAGCCGAGGCTCTGATCGGTCGCAACTACTGGCTCGGCAGCGTCTGTGTCACCCCCATGGCCCTGCTCATCACCGAGTTCGCCCATCTCCAGCGGCCCGGCGAGCTGATGACCGACCGGGTCGTCGACACGCTGGTGGGCGCGCTGGCCGGCTTCGCCGCGGCGGTCGCCGTCACCAACCGTCGGGCCGGCGACCGCGTCGAGGACGCCCTCGACGCGGTCGAGCGCGCCGACGAGCGCGCCGTGCGGGTCCTCGGCTCGGAGCGTCCCGCGCCCGGCGCCCTGGAGTCCGCGCGCCGCGACCTGGCCGGCGCCGTCGTCGAACTGCGGGCGACCGCCGAGGCCGCGGCCGGCGAATGGTGGCAACGCGCCCTGCCGGAGGAGCGGGTGATGCGGGCGGAACGGTCCGGACACCGTACGCTCGCGGCGACGGTACGACGGCAGGGACTGCACTCCGTGGAGGGCGCACAGGCATGACGGCAGCGAACGGGCGGGCGGCGGGCGGGGATCCCGGCGCCGGACGGGCGGCGGTGCCCGGGGACACGATGGCCGCGGTCGTACGGCAATGGCGGGCGGTGCATCCCGGCATCGACACCGGACCGATGGAGATCATCGGCCGGATCAACCGCTCGGCCGCGCTCCTCCAGCAGGCCGAGGACGCCCCGCTGCGCCGGGCCGGGCTGACCCGCCCCGAGTTCGACGTCCTCGGGACGCTCCGCCGTACCGGCCACGAGCTGACCCCCAGCGAGATCGCCCGTGAGACGTTCTCCTCCGGCGCGGCCGTCACCAAGCGCCTCAAGCAACTGACCGAGCGCGGCCTGGTCGAACGCCGCGGCGACACCCGTGACCGCAGGGTCGCGCACGTCCGGCTCACCGACGCCGGGCGCGAGCTCGTCGACGGCATCCTGCCCCAGCAGCTCGCCTACGAGACGACGGCGCTGTCCGGCATCGACCCCACCCGCCAGCGTGAACTCGCCTCGCTTCTGGGGGAGTTGCTCGGCCAGCTGGAGGGCCGACTCGGAGTCCCGCGCGGCTGAGCGGCACCGGGCCGTGCCCCGTGACTCCGCCCGCCGCGCAGGCCTCGGTGCCGGCGCTGTGCTCCGGGTGCGGAGTCCGTCCACGCACCGCCGCTCGACCGGGCGGCGGCGACACCGGCGGTCGGCTCGCCGCTCTCCGGGTGCCGGGTCGCCTCAGATTCCTGGCCGGTGGCGCAGCGGATGGTCCGCCGGGATCTCCACGAGCACGATCTCGGTGCCGTCCGGATCGGCGATCCACATCTCGATCAGCCCCCAGGGCTCCTTGACCGGGGGACGCAGGATCTCGACGCCGGCGGCCGTCAGCTCCTCGTGCGCCGCGGCCGCGTCGGCCACCTGGAGCCACAGCCTGAGCGCGGGCGAGGGCGTTACGTCGCAACGGCCGGAGACCTCCAGGAAGCCGCCGCCGAGGAAGTAGACCGTGCCGCGCTCGGGCCCCGTGCCGAACTCCCGGTGGACGGCGAGGCCCAGCTGCCCGCCGTAGAAGGCGCGGGAGCGCTCCGGGTCGGCGGGACGCAGGAGGGTCCGGCTGCTCAGTACATGCACCATGCCCCCGGAGCCTAGGGGCTCTCGCGTGATCCCCGGTGGATCAGCGCGCGGCGCCGGACGCCGCGCCTCGCACGCGTGGTTCCGGGGCCTCCCCGTGCCGGGTGGGTCCCGGCGCCGCGACGACGGGCGGCGGGGTGCCGCGGCCGTCGTCGCGCGCTGATCCACCGGCGATCACGGCAGGTGGGCCGGGCGGGGCGTTACGCTCGGCGGTGCCCGACCCGCGCCACAGATTCGGAGAACCGCTCCATGGACACCGCCGCCTCCCACGGACTGACCTTCCGCGACGCCACCGACGCGGACGCCGATGTCCTCGTCGCGCTGATCGAGTCCGCGTACCGCGGTGACGCCAGCCGGGCCGGCTGGACCACGGAGGCCGACATCCTCCAGGGGCAGCGGACCGACCCGGAGGGCGTGCTCGCCGTCATCAAGGCGCCGGACAGCCGGCTGCTGACCGTCGAGCGGGACGGCGCCGTCGTCGCCTGCTGCCAGCTGGAACACCGCGGCGACCACGCCTACTTCGGCATGTTCGCGGTCAGCCCGGCACTCCAGGGCGGTGGCCTGGGCAAGGTGATCCTCGCCGAGGCGGAGCGGTACGCGCGCGAGACCTGGGACGTCGTGGAGATGCACATGACCGTGATCTCCGTACGCGACGACCTCATCGCCTGGTACGAGCGGCGCGGCTACCGCCGTACGGGACGGATGACCCCGTTCCCGTACGGCGACGAGCGCTTCGGTGTCCCGCAGCGCGACGACCTGCGGTTCGAGCTGCTGGTCAAGCCGCTGGGCTGATGCCCGGCGTGGCCGCGAGCAGCGGTCCGGGCGGCGCCCGGCGGGTCACGCCGTGAAGCGGCCGGTGCGTTTGATCTGGGGGTAGTCGGTGGTCGCGCCGTCCAGCTCCAGCGCGCGCACCAGCCGCAGCTGGTCCTGGGTGTTCACCACCCACCCGATGATCCTCAGACCGGACTCGCGGGCGTGCTCGACGACCTCCAGGGTCAGCCGGCGGATGTTCAGGCAGACGGTCGCGGCACCGGCCTCCACGGCGCGGTCCACGACGTCGACGCCGTAGCGGCTCGCGATGAGCGCGGTGCGGACGCCCGGCACGAGCCGGGTGACCTCGGCGATCGCCTCGTCGTGGAACGACGACACCTCGACGCGTCCCACCAGGTCGCGCCGGTGCATCACGTCGGCCAGCGCCCGTGCCGCGGCGGTGTCCTTGATCTCGGCCTGCAACGGCGCCCTGACGGCGTCCAGGACCTCTTCGAAGACGGGTACGCGCTCACCGCACCCGGCGTCCAGCGCCCGCAGCTCCGCGAGCGTCATCTCGGAGACCGGCCCCGAACCGTCGGTCGTACGGTCCACGTCCGCGTCGTGCATGACGACGAGCGCGCCGTCCTTGCTCAGATGCAGATCGAGTTCGATCAGGTCGAGGCCCGCGTTCTGGGCGGCGACGAAGGAACGGAGGGTGTTCTCGGGCTCGACACCCATCACTCCGCGATGACCGATGGTGAGGAAGTTCAAGACGCGACTCGCTTCCGTCGACGGCGGCTCTGCGCACGCGTGGTCCCGGCGGCGCCCACGCGGCAAGGCCGCAGCCTAATCGCCCGGCCGCGCGATGTACCCGCTCGTACGCCGGCAGGGCGTGTCCCGGCCGGGCGGGGTACGCCCTCGCGACCCGGTCCGGATCACCCGGGGGTGGGCGAGTCCTGTGGTGATTGACGACTCGGGTCGACCGGACCGCGCGGCGGTCGGGCCCCTGTCGTGACGTCCCGCGGACACCTTCCGCGGATGTCCGGAACGCCCGATACCGCTTGACGGAAGTAGTCGCCCATGCGGTGTACGACAGGAAAAAGAGCGGTGAAGGTGGGGGTTGCGCAGGATAATCTATCGATACTCCCCTTGCGGGAAGGAACCTCATTTACATACGGTGTGCATACGCGAGGTTCTCCCGTGGAGGATGAGACATGACGGAAATTCTTGTGCAGGTGGGTACGGAGGAGCAGGCTCCTCCCGTGGGCAGGGTGGTGGAGCACCCGGCTTGGCCCGTGCTCAAGGATGCCGTGGAGGAGATCCGCCCATGGCAGTCCAAGGACGGCTCGATCGACTTCGAGGCGGAGGGAGCCCCGGATTCCGCCGATGTCGAGCTGGCCGTACGCCGGGCGATAGACGCCGTCGAGCGGCTCGCCCCGCTGCTGCCGCACGACGCGGCGTACCACGAGGCGCTCGTGAAGGATCTGCGCGGCTGGGCCGACGGGGGCTTCCTGGTCCCCGACTTCCTGGACTCGCTGCTGGCCTTCCAGCCCGCCGCGAACCGTGAGGACGGCCTCCAGCACCTGGTGGTCTTCCCGATGTACACGCAGAACGGCAACCCGGACCGCAACTTCGAGGCGGTCGTGCTGCGCATGGTCTGGCCGGACTGGCTGGCCGAGCTGGAGCGCACCCGCTACGACAACCCGCTGTTCTGCGGGATCACCTTCGAGGACTTCACGGCGGGCTACGACACCAACTCGGCCGTCCTCTTCCCGGAGACCATCGCCGTGCGCGAGGCACCCGCGCGCTTCAGCTGGGGCGGTATCTTCTGCGACCGCGAGGCCGCCCGCTTCCGCGCCGTCACCGAGGCCGCCGTGGACGTCCTGGGCCTCCAGCTGCCCGAGGACATCGCCGCGATGGTGCAGGACCAGGAGCGCTGCGAGCAGGCCTTCGTGCTGTGGGACATGGTCCACGACCGCACCCACAGCCACGGCGACCTGCCCTTCGACCCGTTCATGATCAAGCAGCGGCAGCCGTTCTGGATGTACGGCCTCGAAGAGCTGCGCTGCGACCTCACCGCCTTCAAGGAGGCTGTGAAGCTGGAGGCCGAGGGTCACCAGCACGGCCGTGACGTGCAGTACGCGGTGCTCTTCGACCGGATGTTCCGCTTCCCGGTCACCGGCGACCGCAACCGCAACTACGACGGCCTCGGCGGCCAGCTGCTCTTCGCCTACCTGCACAAGCACGACGTCGTCCGCTGGACCGACAACAAGCTGCACATCGACTGGCAGCGCGCCCCGCAGGTCACCAACCAGCTGTGCGCCGAGATCGAGGACCTCTACCGGGCCGGCATCGACCGTCCCAAGCTCGTCCACTGGTTCAAGGCGTACGAGCTGGTCTCCGGCTACCTCGCCCCGCACCCGGGATCGCGCTGGGCCAAGGGTCCGGACGCCCTGGATCTGAGCCAGCCCCCGCGCAAGCTCGTGGACGACGTGCTTCCGGACGAGTTTCCGCTGAGCATGTTCTATGAGGCGCTCTCCAAGAAGCTGAAGAACGTGATCGCCTCGACCAGGGGCATCACCGCGGCCGGCGCCGAGCGGGTCGCCGCGTGAGCGCCCGCGCCGAGGACGCTCAGGAGGCGAAGAAGATGGCGAACGGAGCTCTCAGCGGTGCGGTGATCGCGGTGGCCGGCGCGGGTGGACCCGCCGGACGCGCGACGCTGGCCCGGCTCGCCGACGCGGGCGCGACCGTCGTCGGCTCGGACAACGACCCCGAGCGGCTCGCGGCGGCCGTGGACGCGGCCCGCTACGGGCACGGCGGCGCCACCGTGGTCGGGGACACCGTGGACCTGCTCGACCTGCAGTCGACGCGTGAGTGGGCCACCCGGATCGAGAAGGACTTCGGCCGGGTCGACGGTCTGGTCCACCTCGTCGGCGGCTGGCGCGGCAGCGAGACCTTCACCAAGACGAGCCTGGACGACTGGGACTTCCTGGAGCTGCTGCTCGTCCGTACCGTGCAGCACACCTCCCTCGCGTTCCACGAGGCGCTGCAGCGCAGCGACCGCGGCCGGTACGTCCTGATCAGCGCCGCGGCGGCGAGCAAGCCGACGGCGAGCAACGCCGCCTACGCCGCGGGCAAGGCCGCCGCCGAGGCGTGGACACTGGCCATGGGCGACTTCTTCCGTAAGGCGGGGGGCGAGGAGGGCCCGACCTCCGCGGCTGTCATCCTGGTGGTCAAGGCACTGGTGCACGACGCGATGCGCGCCGAGCGCCCGAACGCGAAGTTCGCGGGCTTCACGGACGTCGACGCGCTGGCGGAGTCCATCGCGGGCGTCTGGGACCTGCCCGCCGGTGAAGTGAACGGAAAACGTCTGTGGCTGACCGAGAAGCCGTGAACCGTCCGAAGACCGACGCCCGGCGGCACCACGACCCGGCCGTCCGCGGCTTCGCCAGCGACAACTACGCGGGCGCCCACCCCGAGGTGCTCGCGGCGGTCGCGCTGGCCAACGGCGGACACCAGGTCGCGTACGGCGAGGACGACTACACGGCGAACCTCCAGAGGATCATCCGCAGCCACTTCGGTGCCACCGCGGAGGCCTTCCCGGTCTTCAACGGCACCGGGGCCAACGTCGTCGCGCTCCAGGCGGTCACCGACCGCTGGGGAGCGGTGATCTGCGCCGAGAGCGCGCACATCAACGTCGACGAGGGCGGGGCGCCCGAGCGCATGGGCGGCCTCAAGCTGCTCACCGTCCCCACACCGGACGGCAAGCTCACCCCCGAGCTGATCGACCGGCAGGCGTACGGCTGGGACGACGAGCACCGTGCCATGCCGCAGGTCGTCTCGATCACCCAGAGCACCGAGCTGGGCACGCTCTACACACCCGACGAGATCCGTGACATCTGCGACCACGCCCACGCGCACGGCATGAAGGTGCACCTGGACGGGTCCCGGATAGCCAACGCGGCCGCCTCGCTCGACGTCCCGATGCGGACGTTCACCAACGCGGTCGGCGTCGACATCCTGAGCCTGGGCGGGACGAAGAACGGCGCGCTGTACGGGGAGGCGGTCGTCGTCCTGAACCAGGACGCCGTCCGGCAGATGAAGCACCTGCGCAAGCTCTCGATGCAGCTGGCGTCCAAGATGCGCTTCGTCTCCGTGCAGCTGGAGGCGCTGCTCGCCAAGGACCTGTGGCTGCGCAACGCCCGCCACGCCAACGGGATGGCCCAGCGGCTGGCCGAGGGCGTGCGCTCGGTGCACGGCGTGGAGATCATCCACCCGGTCCAGGCCAACGCGGTCTTCGCCCGCCTCCCGCACGACGTGAGCGAGCGGCTGCAGAAGCGCCACCGCTTCTACTTCTGGGACGAGGCCGCGGGCGACGTCCGCTGGATGTGCTCCTTCGACACCACCGAGGACGACGTCGACGGCTTCCTGGCCGCGCTCAAGGAGGAGATGGCCCAGCACTAGGCGCCATCGTCCGTCACTTCCCGACGTACTGCATAGGTATGCGGTCGACCGAAAAGTCATTGACTCTCGGTCGGCCGTATTCCTATGCTCTGCGGATATGGAGCTCATCCAGGAAAACCCGGACATCTCCGCCTACTTGGTCGCCGACGAGGTGATCGACCACCATCATCCGCTGGTGCGGGCGACGGCTGCCCGGCTCGCGAAGGAGGCCGCCGACTCGTATGCCTATGCGCGGGCGGCCTTCGAATTCGTGCGCGACACCATCCCGCACTCGCACGACTCGGGTGACCCGCGTGTCACCTGGCGCGCCTCCGACGTCCTCGGGCTGCGCACCGGTGTCTGCTACGCGAAGGCCCATGCCCTGGCCGCGCTGCTGCGCGCCGAGGACATCCCGACCGCGTTCTGCTACCAGAAGTTCGACGAGGTGCACGGGCTGGTGGCCGTGCGGTTCCACGGGGCATGGCACCGGCAGGACCCCCGCGGAAACAAGCCCGGTGTGGACGCGCGGTTCTCCCTGGACGGTGAGCGGCTCGCCTTCACGCCCGACCCGGAGTCCAATGAGCTGGACTACCCGGTCCTGTACGCTGAACCTCATCCGGTCGTGCTGAGCACCCTGAGGGCCGCCCCCGACCGGACGCGTCTGTGGGAGACGCTCCCCACCGCACTCTGAGGCAAGGCAGGCATCGCGGATCATGACCCTCACGCTCACCGTGTCCGACGAGGTGCGCGCCCTGGCGCCCGGCTTCACCCATGTCGCCGTCGAGGCGTACGGACTCGTCAACGGGCCCAGCACCGAGGGGACTTCGGCGCTGCTCGACGACGCGGCCCGAAGGCTGGCCGGACGCCTCGACGGCCGCGCCCCGCACGAGGACCCGCACATGGCGGCCTGGCGCGAGGTCTACACGGCCTTCGGGTCCAAGCCCTCGCGCACCCGCAACTCGGCGGAGGCGCTGGCCAGACGTGCCCTGACGGACGCCGGACTGCCCCGGATCAACGTGCTGGTCGACCTCTACAACGCGATGAGCGTCGCCCACCTGATCCCGGTCGGGGGTGAGGACATCGAGCGCGTCAGCGGCGGGATGCGGCTCGTGCGGGCCACGGGCGAAGAGGAGTTCGTGACCGTCACGGGCGGCGCCGAGACCGTGGAACACCCGGACGCGGGCGAAGTGGTCTGGCGCGACGGGGTCGGTGTGACCTGCCGGCGCTGGAACTGGCGCCAGGGACCGCGCACCCGTCTCACCGAGGAGTCCACCTCCGCGATCTTCCTGCTGGAGGGGCTCGCGCCGACGCCGGTGGCCGAGATCGGGGCGGCGGCCGCCGAACTCGCCGAACTGCTGGAGAAGTTCAGCCCCGGGGCACGCGTCACCGTGCATGCCCCGGAGTGACGAGTCAGCGGGCCTCGGCCGCCTTGACCTCTTCGGGGGTCGGTGCCGTACCACCGAGATGCGCGGGCATCCACCAGGTGTCGTCCGGCCCCTTGGGGCGCACGGGATAGGCGCGCTGCGCGGCCTCCAGGAGCTCCTGGACACGCTCGCGCAGTCGCCGGGTGATGGCGCCCGCGTACTGGTCCTGGGGAGCCTCCACCGCTTCGCCCACCCGGATCGTGATCGGGGTGTGGCTGCGCTTGAAGTTGCGCGGGTGCCCCTTGGTCCACAGCCGCTGGGTGCCCCACAGCGACATCGGGATCAGCGGGACGCCGGCCTCCTGAGCCATGCGCGCGGCACCCGACTTGAAGCTCTTCAGCGTGAACGACTGGGAGATGGTCGCCTCGGGGAAGACGCCGACGATCTCGCCCGAACGCAGCGACTCCAGCGCGTGCTGATAGGCCGTCTCACCCTGCTTCCGGTCCACCGGGATGTGCTTCATGCCCCGCATCAGCGGACCGGAGATCCGGTGCCGGAACACCGACTCCTTCGCCATGAAACGCACCAGGCGCTTCTGTGGCAAGGCGGCGAGACCGTCGAAGATGAAGTCCAGATAGCTGATGTGGTTGCTGACCAGCACGGCGCCGCCCGAGCGCGGAATGTTCTCCGTTCCCTTGCAGTCGATCTTGAGGTCCCATGCCCTGAACAACGTTTGGGCGAGACCGACGACGGGACGGTAGACAAGCTCTGCCATGGACGGGGTGGACCCTTCTCTCTGCCTGGGAAGGGGTCCCCCCGGCGGAAAAGTTACGCAGCCGTAGGTTTACGGCATTGCGCAGATCGTGCCCGAAGAACGGACGAGTGGCCAGTCCTGGTGCCTCGCGGCGGCGAGATCCTCGTCACGTCGTCCCCGTGATCCACCTCGGACTTTTAACTCGCCTTTACTGCACGCGTACTGATACCCGTCGTACGAGCAGGTACATCTCGCACCCCAGGCAGTACCCGAACACCGCATTCAGAAACGCGGCCGCCAGCGCGCAAGCGGTCGCCGCGAGCCCCAGCCAGGCGGGCCCCACCGCGTAACCGACCAACCCCACCGCCGCGAACGCCAGTCCGACCGCCTGGGCGAACCGCGGTGGCCCCGGCGCCTCGAAGCCGGTCGGCGGCCCGATCCGGGGACGTACGGCCGCCTTGAACAGCAGCCCGTACGGCGAGCGCGTGACGCCACCCGCCGCGCCCAGCGCGAACGCCAGTGTCTGCCAGGCCAGTAGCCAGGCGCTGCCGGTGACCAGCACGGTTGCCAGCACGGCAGCCGTCACGGCCGCGCCGAACCGCGGCCCTCTCACGTCGATGTCCATGAATCAAGCATTCCGCAGCGGGGGCGATCCGGGGCCCCGGGAATCTTTGCGGTCTCATGAATGCTTGTGCACATGATGACCGGACTTGTGGTGTGCATGGTGGTGCTCGCCGCGGCGAGCGGATACGGACTGCTGCACCAGCGGCGGAGCGGGAGGGTGAGGGTGCGCGGACGCGACGGCGGAAAGCGGCTCGGCGCGGCGGAGTTGGGGGAGGGGCTCGGCGAACGGGCCACGCTCGTGCAGTTCTCCAGCGCCTTCTGCGCCCCCTGCCGGGCCACCCGGCGGGTGCTCGCCGAGGTCGCCGGGCTGGTGCCCGGTGTGTCCCACGTCGAGATCGACGCCGAGGACCACCTCGACCTCGTCCGCGAACTGGACATCCTCAAGACGCCGACCGTGCTCGTGCTGGACGCCGAGGGGCGGATCGTGCGCCGCGCGACCGGCCAACCGCGCAAGGCGGATGTGATCGCGGCGCTCGGTGAGGCCGTGTGACCCGGCGGACCGACGGGTTCCGGCCCGCCCGGACCGGCTCCGTCCGCCTGTGAGGCGACGGTGAGACAGCTCCCAAAGACCGGGCCGCACTTGACTGCACCGGCCACCTATCGTCAGCCTGACCGTATGCCCCCGGAACTCCTTCTCTTCGAGCGTGTCCACGTGGACCTGGCCCGCACCGCCAGTGCGTGCTGTCCGGTCCGTTGAGCACCAGCGGACCCTCCCCCGCCCTCGGCGCCCCCCGGGCGGGGGACCCCCACGACACCTCTCGCAGTGAGGACGACTCCATGACGGCCACGCCAGGTCTCGGCACCCACCAGCTCGCCTCGCCCGAACTGCTGCGCTCCGTCTTCCGGCGGCACGCCGCCGGTGTCGCAGTGATCACGGCGCAGGGCGGTGAGGGCCCGGTCGGTTTCACCGCCACCTCGCTCACCTCGGTCTCCGCGGAGCCCCCGATCGTCTCCTTCGGCGTCGGCTCCGGCGCGTCGAGCTGGCCCGCGATCTCCGAGTCCGACCACGTCGGCGTGCACATACTCGGCGAGCACCAGCGGGAGTTGGCCGCCACCTTCGCCAGGAGCGGCGCCGACCGTTTCGGCGCGCCCACCCGTTGGCGCGCGGGGCCCGAGCGTGTTCCCGTCCTCGACGACGTGCTGGCCTGGCTCGTCTGCCGGATCGTGGCCAGGGTCCCGGCGGGGGACCACCGCATCGTGCTGGCCGAGGTCGTCCTCGGCGACCCGTCGGGCGACGGACGCCCGCTCCTCTACCACCAGGGCCGGTTCAACGGCCTGCGTGACTGACGGGCGGCTTCCAACCTACTCGCCGGTTACACAGCGTTGCCAAGGTCACAGTGCAAAGCGCTTGCTCAGTGGGCAGGAAGTGGATGTACTGGCGAGTAATATTTCGTTCGGAGCGCGGGCCGCCCCGACCGGGATCGGCCGCTTCAGGCGCCTATGCTGCCTGAAAGAAGGCAGCCCAGAAATGACGATGCAGTAGGAGAGCCGGCGTGAGCTTGAGGATCGTTGTCACTGTGAAGTACGTGCCCGACGCCACTGGCGACCGGCACTTCGCCGAGGACCTGACCGTCGACCGTGACGACGTGGACGGTCTGCTCTCGGAGCTCGACGAGTACGCGGTGGAGCAGGCGCTGCAGATCGCCGACGAAGCGGACGACGCAGAGATCACCGTGCTGACCGTCGGTCCCGAGGACGCCAAGGACGCGCTGCGCAAGGCGCTGTCGATGGGTGCCCACAAGGCCATCCACGTCGAGGACGACGACCTGCACGGCACCGACGCCATCGGCACCTCGCTGGTGCTCGCCAAGGCGATCGAGAAGGCCGGCTACGACCTGGTCATCTCCGGCATGGCGTCCACCGACGGCACCGCCGGCATCGTTCCGGCGCTGCTCGCGGAGCGTCTCGGCGTCCCGCAGGTCACGCTGCTGTCCGAGGTCTCCGTCGAGGGCGGCCCGACCGGCACGGTCAAGGGCCGCCGTGACGGCGACACCGCCTCCGAGCAGCTGGAGGCCTCCCTGCCGGCCGTCGTGTCGGTGACCGACCAGTCCGGCGAGGCGCGCTACCCCTCCTTCAAGGGCATCATGGCCGCGAAGAAGAAGCCGGTGGAGTCCTGGGACCTGGAGGACCTGGAGATCGAGGCGGACGAGGTCGGTCTCGAGGGTTCCTGGACCAAGGTCGACACCGCGGCCGAGCGCCCGGCGCGCACCGCCGGCACGATCGTCAAGGACGAGGGCGAGGGCGGCAAGCAGCTCGCCGAGTTCCTCGCGGGCCAGAAGTTCATCTGAGGCCCGTTCGAGGCTCGCTGAACCCCGACACGCCGACCGCCCCTCATCTTTCGTAAGCAGGAGAGAAGAAGTCCCATGGCTGAAGTTCTCGTCTACGTCGACCACGTGGACGGTGCCGTCCGCAAGCCCACCCTGGAACTGCTGACGCTGGCCCGTCGCATCGGCGAGCCCGTCGCCGTCGCCCTCGGCTCCGGCGCCGAGAACACCGCCGCCGTGCTCGCCGAGCACGGCGCGGTGAAGGTCCTCACGCACGACGCCGCCGAGTACGCCGACTACCTGGTCGTACCGAAGGTGGACGCGCTGCAGGCCGCGTACGAGGCGGTGTCCGCCGGGGGCTCCCTGGCCGCCGTGCTCGTCCCGTCCTCCGCCGAGGGCAAGGAGATCGCGGCCCGCCTCGCGATCCGTATCGGCTCCGGCATCATCACCGACGCGGTCGACCTGGAGGCCGGTGACGAGGGCCCGGTCGCGACGCAGTCCGCGTTCGCCGCCTCCTTCACCACCAAGTCCCGTGTCTCCAAGGGCACCCCGGTCATCACGGTGAAGCCCAACAGCGCCGCCGTGCAGGCCGCCCCGGCCGCCGGCGCGGTCGAGGCCCTCGCCGTCTCCTTCTCGGAGAAGGCCACCGGCACCAAGGTCACCGCGCGCACCCCGCGCGAGGCGACCGGCCGCCCCGAGCTGACCGAGGCCGCGATCGTGGTCTCCGGCGGCCGCGGTGTCAACGGCGCCGAGAACTTCTCGGTCATCGAGAACCTCGCCGACTCCCTCGGCGCGGCCGTGGGCGCCTCGCGCGCCGCGGTGGACGCCGGCTGGTACCCGCACTCCAACCAGGTCGGCCAGACCGGCAAGTCCGTCTCGCCGCAGCTGTACATCGCCTCCGGCATCTCCGGCGCCATCCAGCACCGCGCCGGCATGCAGACGTCGAAGACGATCGTGGCGATCAACAAGGACGCCGAGGCTCCGATCTTCGACCTCGTCGACTACGGCGTGGTCGGTGACCTCTTCGAGGTCGTCCCGCAGCTCACCGACGAGATCAAGTCCCGCAAGGGCTGACCGAGTCCGGCCGTACGAGGCCCCCGTGACCGCCCGCGCGGTCACGGGGGCCTCGTGTCATCCCAGGCTCAGCGTGGCCCGTACGGGCAGGTGGTCGCTCGGGTGGCGCCCGTGCGAGGAGAAGGTGTCGACCTCCGTCCGGTGCGTGCGCACCCCGGGCGTGACGAGGATCCAGTCGATGCGGTCACCACCGGGCACCAGCGGCCCGTAACCGTGGAAGGTGGCGTACGGGATGCCGCGTTCGGCAGCGGTGTCCCAGGTGTCCACGAGACCGGCGCCCAGCATCGTGTCGTAGACCGGGTTCTCGTGGGCGGCGCTGTTGAAGTCGCCGGTCACCACGAGCGGCAGGGCGCGGTCGAACCCGGCGATCCGCTGCCCGATCAGCTCGGCGGCACGCATACGCGCGTACTGGCTCCCGCTGTCCAGATGGGTGTTGAGGACGTAGAACTCGCGTCCGCCCGCGTGCAGATCACGGAACCGGACCCAGGTGACCATGCGGATGTGGGAGCCGCCCCATGTGTTGGAGGCGATCACTTCGGGTGTGTCGGAGAGCCAGAAGTGGTCGTATCCGGCCGGGGCGAGGCGCTCGGTGTCGTAGAAGACCGCCGCGAACTCGTCACGGCTGCCGCCCGCGCGGCCGGCGCCGATCCAGTCGTACCGCCGTCCGAGATCGGACGCGATGTCACGCAACTGCGCGTAGAGGCCCTCCTGGGTGCCGATGACGTGGGGGGCCGCGCGGCGCAGCAGTTCGCGCATCACCGGCCGGCGCGTGGCCCAGCTGTGGGGCTCGGCGGTGCTCGCGAAGCGCAGGTTGAACGTCATGACGTCCAGCCGCCGCCCGCCGCCGGGGCCGGCGGACGCCGACGCCGTACCGAGCAGAGGGGCGGTCACCGCGGCGGCCACCGCGGTCCGCAGGCCCAGACGCCGGGTCACCCGGCGGATGTTCGACATGAGATCCCCTCCTGGTACGGCCAGCATGAGGGGTGCGTGGCGGTGCGCGAAAGAAGGCATGGGGCAGGAGAGAAGGCGACGGACCAGGGTGCGGACAGGTGTTGACCACGCGAAGCGCCATGGATAACTTCGCTCTACGGATTGTTGATTCCATGAAGCGGAAAACAGGAGGGTGTGGGATGGGCAAGGGCCAGCAGGAGAATGTGGCGACGAGTCTCGCGGGCGCCGTCAGCGAGGAGATCAGCGCCTCTCTCGCCCCGGTCGACGCCGAACTGGAGCGCCGCTACCCCGGAGACCCCGGCACGCGGCAGCCCGTCCACACCGTGTACGTCCCCGCCGACGCGTTCACCGCCGACACCGTCCGCTCCTGGGGCGACCGGGCGCTCGCGGCCCTCGACGAGCACGCGCCCGACGCCGCCTCCTTCGCCGCGGTCCTCGGTCTCGGCGACGACCTCGCCGGGCCCGTGTACGACCGGATGCGGGCCAAACTCGAACGGGAGCCCGTCGAGGACCTCCGGGTCGACTTCGAGGACGGCTACGGTCCGCGCCCGGACGCCGAGGAGGACGAGGCGGCGGCGCGCGCGGCCCGGCTGATCGCGCAGGCGTACGTCGACGGTACGGCCGCTCCGTACATGGGCATCCGCATGAAGTGCATGGAGGCACCGGTCCGCCGCCGGGGGATCCGTACGCTGGATGTCTTCCTGACCGGCCTGATGGACGCGGGTGGCCTGCCCGAGGGGCTGGTCCTCACCCTCCCCAAGGTGACGTACGCGGAACAGGTCACCGCGATGGTGCGGCTGCTGGAGGAGTTCGAGAAGGCGCGCGGCCTCGCGCCCGGACGGATCGGCTTCGAGATCCAGATCGAGACCAGCCAGTCGATCCTGGCGACCGACGGCACCGCGACCGTCGCCCGGATGATCCAGGCCGCCGAGGGCCGCGCCACGGGCCTGCACTACGGCACCTTCGACTACAGCGCCTGCCTCGGCGTCAGCGCGGCCCACCAGGCCAGTGACCACCCGGCCGCCGACCACGCCAAGGCGATCATGCAGGTGGCCGCCGCGGGCACCGGCGTACGCGTCTCGGACGGCTCCACGAACGTGCTGCCGGTCGGCCCGACCGAGAAGGTGCACGACGCCTGGCGGCTGCACTACGGCCTCACCCGCCGCGCCCTGGCCCGCGCCTACTACCAGGGCTGGGACATGCACCCCGGTCACATCCCGACCCGCTACGCCGCCGTGTTCGCCTTCTACCGCGAGGGCTTCGAGCAGGCCGCCGGCCGCCTGACCCGTTACGCCAGCCGCACCGACGGCGACGTCATGGACGAACCCGCCACCGCCAAGGCGCTCAGCGGGTACCTTCTGCGCGGCCTGGACTGCGGCGCCCTGGACATCGCGGAGGTGGCCCGGCTGACGGGTCTGACGCGGGCGGACCTGGAGGGTTTCGCCACGCCGGGGCGCGGGAACCTCACCGCCTCCGCGAAGTAGCGCGCCGGCACCGCCTGCCCGCCGTGGAGCGCCACCCCGTGAGCGCGCGGGGAGTCCCCGACGAGCCGTCCTGGCCGGTGCCGACGGCGGACGCGCATCTCTCCGGCCCGGACACCGTGGCGCGTCCTCCCCGGCGAACAGCCGACCGCCCACGCCGACCGCCCACGCCCACCGCCACGATGTCCCGCACGACGGCGGGGAGGCGGGGCGCAGCGAGCGTCTCGTGAACGGTGAGGACGGCCTCCGCCCCGGTGATCCGGAAGGACCCGCGTCCCTACCCGCCGGCGTCCCCGCCCGATGGAGTCCGCCGCGTACGCGTTCCTGCGGACGTCCGCCATCGAGGGAGCAACCGGCCCGTCGGGCGCGGCGCTTGGACGGGCGACGACGACACGTCCCCGCCCCGGCTCACCCGCGTCGGGCCCCCGACCACGGGATTCCGGCCACGGGATTCCAGAGGCGTGCCTTCACCGCCGAGACCGTGCCGCCCACCCGTACCGGCCCGTCCCGCACCGGAGTCGGGCGGGGCGGATGTGGAACCGGACCGCCGGGACCGGCAGTTGATCCCCGTACGTCGGGCGTGGCAGCGGCAACGGCCGGTCACCGTGCGGGAGTCCGGACTCCCCGGGGCACGACCGGGGTGACCCGGGGGCCGCACGGGAGGCGCCGCGGCGAGAACGGGGTTTCGCGGTCGCGCGGGTCCGGAACGTCACCACTCAGGGCGAGGGCGGCAGTTCCCCCGAGCCACGGGTGATCAGACGGGTCGGCAGCTCGATGCGTTCCGGGGTGAGGAGGCTGCCGTCGAGCTGGCGGAAGAGGCGATCGGCGGCGGTGCGGCCGAGGGCGGCGGCGTCCTGGGCGACGACGGTGACCCCCGGCTGGAGGAGGTCGGCGAGTTCGATGTCGTCGAAGCCGACGAGAGCCACGGGACGTCCGTGCTCGGCGAGGACCCGGACCACCGTGACCGTCACACGGTTGTTGCCCGCGAAGATCGCGGTGACCGGGGAGTCTCCCGAGAGCATCTCCTCCGCCGCGTCACGGACGCGCAGCGGGTCCGTGACGCCCAGGGACATCCAGGCGGGCTCGACCGCTATCCCCGCGTCCTCCATGGCCGCGCGGTAGCCGCGCAGCCGCTCTGCGGCGGTGTGGATGCGGGGCATGTCGCCGATGAAGCCGATCCGGCGGTGACCGTGGTCGATCAGATGGGTCACCCCGTCCCGGGCCCCGCCGAAACTGTCCGAGAGGACCACGTCGGCGTCGATCTGTCCCGCCGGCCGGTCCACGAACACCGTCGCCACACCCGCCTTGATCTCGGGTTCGAGGTAGCGGTGGTCGTCACCGGCCGGAATGACGACCAGCCCGTCCACCCGGCGCGCGCACAGGGCGAGGACCAGCTCCTGCTCGCGTTCCGGGTCCTCGGCGCTGGAGCCGTTGATGAGCAGCGCGCCATGCGCACGGGCCACCTCCTCCACCGCGCGGCTGAGCGGGCCGTAGAACGGGTCCGCGAGGTCCTCCAGGACGAGGCCGATGCTCGCGGTGCGGCCCTTGCGCAGGACCCGCGCGCTGTCGTTGCGCCGGAAGCCCAGCGCGTCGATGGCCTCCTGCACCCGGCGCTCGGTGTCCGGGGTCACGCCCGGCTCACCGTTGACCACGCGTGAGACCGTCTTGAGACCCACGCCGGCACGCGCCGCCACGTCCTTCATGGTCGGGCGGTTGCCGTAACGGTTCTCGGGTCGGCGGGCGGTCTCTGCCACGATGCGCTGTCCTGTCCTGTCGTCCACGGTGATGCGACCATTACTGTCGTCCATGGTGATGCGACGGTCCATGGGGATGTATGAGGATGTGGCGTCGAGCATAGAGCCTGGACAACGTTGTCAGATGCGGGAGACACTGTTCACCGCATTCTCCGGCCTGCGCCCCCCACCGCGAGACCGGTCTGCCCTGTTTCGCAAGGTTCACCAGGAGAACTGACACTGATGCACACCGACCTCGTGGCCGCGCTCGACATCGGCGGCACCAAGATCGCCGGAGCGCTCGTGGACGGCCGTGGCCGGATCCTGCTGCGCGCGCAGCGCGCGACGCCCGCGCAGGAGGACGGCGACACCGTCATGGGGGCCGTGGAGGCCGTGGTCGGCGAGCTGACTCGTTCTCCGCTGTGGAGCAGGGCCGGGGCCGTCGGTATCGGCAGCGCGGGCCCGGTGGACGCCTCGGCGGGCACCGTGAGCCCCGTGAACGTGCCGGGCTGGCGTGACTACCCGCTGGTCGAGCGGGTCCGCGAGGCCACGGGCGGTCTGCCCGTCGAGCTGATCGGCGACGGCGTCGCCATCACCGCGGCCGAGCACTGGCAGGGCGCCGCCCGCGGTCACGACAACGCGCTGTGCATGGTGGTGTCGACGGGCGTCGGCGGCGGGCTGGTTCTGAACGGTCAGCTGCACGCGGGCCCCACCGGCAACGCGGGCCACATCGGGCACATCAGCGTGGACCTCGACGGCGACCTGTGCCCGTGCGGCTCCCGGGGCTGCGTGGAGCGCATCGCGAGCGGTCCGAACATCGCTCGGCGCGCCCTGGAGGGCGGCTGGGTGCCCGGAGCCGACGGCGACACCTCGGCCGCCGCGGTCGCCGACGCCGCCCGCGCGGGCGATCCGGTGGCGGTGGCGTCCTTCGAACGGGCCGCCAGGGCGCTCGCGGCGGGCATCGCGGCCACCGCGACCCTCGTCGAGATCGACATCGCCGTCATCGGCGGCGGCGTGGGCAAGGCGGGCGACGTGCTCCTCGACCCGCTGCGCAAGGCGCTGGGCGACTACGCGACGCTGTCCTTCGTACGGCGGCTGACCGTGGCACCCGCGCTGATGGGCACGGACGCCGGTCTGGTCGGCGCGGCGGCGGCCGCGCTCAGTCGGCAGTCGAACGAGACGGTCGCGCGGGTCGGCGGCTGAGGGTCGCGGGCGGGGTGGCCGGGTGGGGTGACCGCGGCCGGCGTGGTCGGAGCGACTGGGGTGACCGGGGCCACCGGAGCGACCAGAGCGACCGGAGTGGCTGGTCGGGATTCCGGTCGCCGCCGTGGGGCGTGGGCTTTCGGGTTTTCGATCGGTCGGCCGGGTCGGCCGGTGTGCCGGTCACGTCCGTCGGGAGGGCGGTGGGCGGCTCGCCCGTCCGAGAGAGCCGCCCACCCGCTCGGCCGACTGGGAGGCCGACCGGCCCTTCTGCCGTCCGGGGCGGGTCGCTCAGCAGCTCAGCCGCGCGTCGGCCCAGTCGGCGTGGTCCGAGTCGATCCCGTCGCCGCCGTCCGTGACGACCAGGCGGACCACCTCGGCGCCCCTCACATCGGCCGACACGGGCTGCGCGGGCATCGTGTTGGTGAGCACCCCGGTCGAGGCGACCTCGGCGCCGTCCGCCCAGATCTCGAAGGCGACGGTTCCCCTGTCGCCCTTCTCGTCGTCGACCCCGACGTCCGCGGTGACGGTCTCGCACTTCTTGCCGGTGTAGTACTCGACGGCGCTCGCCGCGTGCACACCGAGGCCTTCAGCGTGGACGACACCGCCGAGGGTGATCGGATGACCGTCGCCCGCCGCGCTCTCGCCGTTGCTTGTATTGCGCTCGACGGGCCCGTACCCGTTGGCCGCCGACATCCACGGCAGGTCCCCGAGGGACGAGGTGCCCGGGGGAGGAGGCACGACCACGGAGGCCGTCACGGGCAGCACGCTCTCGACGAGCACGCCGCGAGGCGAGCGGTACGTCGCCCGCAGGGTCAGGTCGTACGATCCGGTGGCGGTGCCCTCGGGCGCGGTGAGCCGCCACTTCGTGCGCAGCGAACGGCCGGTCGGCACGGCCGGCGCGGTGGTCCGTGAAGCGGCCCTGACCGTCCAGCCGGCGGGACCGCTGAGCGTCACGGCGACGCGTCGCGCCGTCGTGCGGCCGAGGTCGGTCACCGACGTCGTCAGGGTCGCGGGCCCACCCGCCTCCACCAACGGGTTCCCGTCCAGGCCGAGTTCGACGGCGGGCGGTTGCTGGGCCCAGCCGTGTCCGGCCGAGACGCGGACGAGCACCGTGCCGTGCGCGGGGACGGTCGCGGAGATGGCGCCCGCGGTGTTGTAGCTCCGGTGCTGCCACAGATCGCGCAGGGTGTAGCCGGGAGCCGCCGGCAGTCCCACGGCCGCCGCGGTGGTGGCGACGCGCTGCGCGCCGCCGGTCTCGTTGAAGAGAGCCACCGCCCGGCTGCCGTCCTTCATCTCCTTGGCGACCACCCAGCGTCCGCCCTCGGAGGAGAGCACGGTGCCCTGCTTGCCGAGCGGGTCCTGGTCGACCGCCACGACTTCCTTGTTGGCGAGGATGTCGAAGGTCGCGGGGGTCGCCTTGCGCAGGTCGGAGCCGATGAGCAGGGGTGCGGCCATGACCGACCAGAGGGAGAAGTGCGAGCGGTACTCGGTGTCGGTCATCCCGCCGTTGCCGACCTCCAGCATGTCCGGGTCGTTCCAGTGCCCGGGACCGGCGTACGGCGCAAGGGGCAGGTTCTGCTTGAGGATCGACAGCATCGAGCCCCAGTTGTCGCTGATGTCCCCGGTCGTGCGCCACAGGTGTCCGACGTCCGACGCCCACTGCCAGGGCTTGTTCTCGCCCCACTCGCAGATGCTGTAGACGATGGGGCGTCCGGTTTCCCGGGAGGCGGCCTGAAGGGCGTCCCGCATGGTCGTGTAGCGCGACTTGGCGTCCACGCCCTGGTTGTTGCAGTTGTCGTACTTGAGGTAGTCGACGCCCCAGTCCGCGAACTGCCGGGCGTCGCTGTACTCGTGGCCCAGGGCGCCGGGGAAGCCCACGCTGTCGCACGTCTTCGTACCGGCGCTGGTGTAGACACCGAGCTTGAGCCCCTTGGCGTGCACGTAGTCGGCGACCGCCTTGATCCCGTCGGGGAACCGGGCCGGGTCGGCGACCAGTTTGCCGTCCGCGTCCCGGGAGGGCAGCGCCCAGCAGTCGTCCAGGTTGACGTACTGGTACCCGGCGTCCTTGAGACCCTTCTCGACGAAGAGGTCGGCGATCCCCTTGACCATGCTCTCGTTGAACTCCGCCCGGCAGTGCGTGGAGTTCCAGTTGTTGAAGCCCATCGGCGGGGTGAGGGCGAGACCGTCGGCCAGGGCCGGGACGGCCACGTCCGTGGCGGGGGTGGCCAGGGCCGGTGCGGCGAGGCCGGTCGTACACAACAGTCCAGCGACGAGCGCTCCGACCAATCTGCTGCGGGTGGTGCGGGTGTGAAGGTGACGCATCGTTACGTTCCTCCGAACTCGCGAAAGACAGACGTCTGCATGTCCGCGACAACTGTGCGCGTTTACGGTAGGACGTGTCTGACTCTGTTGGAAGAGGAGAGCGAAAGCTGTCCGATATCCCGTCAGAACCTGCGACCCCCTGCGGAGATGAGGGATGAGCTCTGAGCCCTGCGTTCGGTTGTGTTGAATGGCGTCCGGAGGGGACCTGTGGCGCGGTCACCGGCCGGCGGGCGTTGCCCGGGCAGAGGGCGCGGCAGGACATCGGAGGTCCCGCGGAATCCCCTGCGTGGCGTCGGGCGACGTCGAGCCAGGCCGGTGAACCTTCCGGGGTGCCCGTCGGCGCTCTGACCACATTGGTTCGCCGGGTTGGGGGTCGGCGCGGTCGGATGTGCGGTGACGTGCGAGGTGCAAGATGAATGCCCGTCACCCCGACGTGCCGGCAGTCCAGCGCCGCGAGCGGGCCTGTATCCGAAGCGAGAAGGGCATCCGCTGGGGAGGCCGCCCACTCGCCGAAGCGGCCTGCCCCACCGAGAAGAGAGCCTCCGATGGCAGTAGAGATCATCTACGAGACTCACGCCACCACCACCGACAACCAGGCGGGCATCGCTACCGGCTGGCTCCCGGGCCGGCTCTCGGAACTGGGCCGCCGCCAGGCCGGGGAACTGGGCGAGCGCCGACGCGGCGACGCGCTCGCGGCGGTGTTCACCTCCGACCTTCACCGCGCCGTGGAAACCGCCCGGATCGCGTTCCCCGGCGGCAAGCCCGCGATCCATCAGGACATCCGACTACGCGAGTGCAACTACGGCGACCTCAACGGAACATCCGCCGTCCTCATCGCCGCCCAACGGGCCCGCCGGATCGACGAGCCCTTCCCAGGCGGACAGAGCTACCGCCAGGTCCTGGCGGCCACCGACGCATTCCTCCATGACCTGGCCACTGACTGGGACGGCTGCCGGATCCTGCTGATCGCCCACTCGGCCAACCGATGGGCTCTGGACTGTCTGCTCGCCGGAGCATCACTGGACGACCTGCTCGAAGCCCCACCTGCGTGGCGCCCGGGCTGGCGCTATACGCTTCCCGCCGACTGGCCTGCCCCAACCCGGTGAACCTTCTGAGTCACGGCACTAGACACCCGCCGAGCGCCGGCCCAGGACGGGCTCCGCCAGCAGTCGCGCCATCGCGCAGAGGGTCTGGCCGTGCCGGGCGAAGAGTTCGTCACGCGAGCCGAAGTGGCCGAGATCCGCCAGGACATGGGCCGAGAGGTCGCAGGCGACACTGTCGGCGGGGCAGACCGTCGCGCCGTCCCAGTCGATCGCCGTCCTGGACAACGCCTCGAAGAGCGTCTCCGCGCCGGTGTTGGTGAAGCCGCCGCCGTGCCCTTCGCTCAACTCATCCAGGCCGCCGAAGAGTTCCGAGACCGTCAGCCAGGGCGGGGTGGGCCGGTCGGCCGGCGACAGGTCTTCAAGGCGGAATTCCGGCCACGCGAGCAGAACCTGGTCCGGGACGATCCGGTGCAGCCGGGGAAAGCGCGGATACCAGAAGGCCCCGTCCACCAGCAGCCCGCGCACCCGCGTGGCCACCCCGGACGCCCGTGCGACGGCCTCCAGTACGGCCAGCCGCTGGCTGCACGACCCGCGCCCGAGGCGAAGCACCTCCGAGACGGGCCGTTCGTCCCGCACCGAGTACACCGGCCGCACCTCCGCGACGATCCGCCGGTGGGCCTGGCGCAGGGCCGCCGTCCGGTGGGCGGGATCCGAGGTGCCCGCCGGGTCCTCCGGCGCGGCGACGCGCCCGAGCAGCGCGGTGACTCGCGGATGCCGCCAGTCGAGGATCCTCGTCGGGTCCGTGCTCCCCGCCACCGCCCTCCCGCCGCTGGAGCGCCGGCGGGTACGGCCTCGGGGCGTGAGAAGCGAACTCGTCATGACCGTGGTCCTCTCGTCGGGCACCCCAAGGGCGGCGAGGGGTATCGTGACAGAGAATTTGAACGTGTTCAACTGTGAGGTGAACGTCGCCCGCCGCATATCCCGTTCTGCCTCGCGCTGCCCTGCACAGTCCTGAACCACACCGCCCTGAACCACACCGCCCTGAACCGCGCCGCCCCGCACCGCACCGCCCCGCACCGCACCGTGCTCCGCCGGGCGGCACCGCGCCGCCCGGCGAGGTGGTCGCTAGCAGGGCTCGTCGAACTTGACCGCCGTGAGTTCCACCGGTTGGCCGCGGAGTGCGGCACCGGCGGCCGGGGACTGGGTGCACACCTTCCAGTTGCTCTCGATCAGGATCCAACGCTTCGCGCCGGAAGCGTCCTTGACCGTGAACGACGTTCCCGAGCCGAGTGCGGCCCGCGCGGCCTTCACCGACTTTCCCGCGAAGTCCGGGATCTTCCCGCCCGCCGTGGAAGGGGCTGTCACATCCTTCGACGGGCATGTCTCGGCGAGCTTCACGGAACCGAGGTCCAGGGTGGTGTCGGTGGTCGTCGTCGTGCCCGCGCGCACGTTCTGCGTGCACACCTTCCAGTCCCGGTCGAGGATCTGGTGACGGCCCCGGCCGAGCGAGTCGTGCGACTTCAGCGAGCGGAAGCCCTGCTTCTGTGCCTCGTCCTGGGCGGACTGCAGGCCCATGCCGACGAAGTCGGGCACCGTTCTCCGTTCGGCCGCGGTCGGCTTGTCGTCCTTCGGTGTCGAGGCCGACGCGCTGGGGGCCGAACTGCCCGTGGCCCTGCCGCCGTCCGCCGGCTGACAGGCGGCGACACAGCCGACCCCGACCGTGAGCAGGACGACACTGATGATCCGGGTGCGCACGTATTCCCCCAAGTGGTACTGGTGCGGACGGAATGCACGGAACAGCATACGAAAAGGCACACGTCGGGTTACGGATCGGTCATGTCCTCCCTCCGTGGGCTGTTTCGAGTGGGATGACGTCAGTGGCGCGAACATGACGGTAAGCAAAGGGCGGGGTGCGTGTGACCGAGCCGTGACTTGTCGTCACCGGACCGTGACCCGTCGGCGGTTTTCGGAGTTGAACCGGGCATGAAGAAGCGCAGCATGCTGGCCATCGCCTCCCTCGCCACCGGGTTCGTCGTCGCGGCGATCACCCCGTCCCACGCCCTCGACAGCAGCGCCCTCGGTGACCTGCACGTCGACGACACGCTCAGCTCCGTCGACCACACGCTCGGCAGCGAAAGCCTCGCCATGGACGACTCCGCGCCGGACCGGAACCGCTGAGCCGAAGCGACCCGCGCGCGGCGCCGGTGCCCCCCACGACGGGCATCGGCGCCGCGCCGTTCGGCTCCCCCATCAGGGGCTGGTTTCCGTGGCAGGGTGGAGCGGGCAAGCCACAGGGGGCCAACAGAAGAGGGGGAACCGTGATCGTCTGGATCAACGGTGCGTTCGGTGCGGGGAAGACCACCACCGCACGGGAACTGATCGACCTGATCCCGAACAGCACGCTCTTCGACCCCGAGGTCATCGGCGGCGGACTCACGAAGCTGCTGCCGCCCAAACACCTCGCCGAGGTCGGTGACTTCCAGGACCTGCCGATCTGGCGGCGCCTGGTGGTCGACACCGCGGCAGCCATGCTCGCGGAGCTGGGCGGCGTCCTCGTGGTTCCCATGACCCTACTGCGTCAGGAGTACCGCGACGAGATCTTCGGCGGCCTCGCCTCGCGCCGGATCGAGGTGCGCCATGTCCTCCTCGTCCCGGCGGAAACGATCCTGCGCGAGCGCATCGCAGCCCGGGAGATACCCGAGGACCTGCCGGACGGCCGGATACGGATGCGCCAGTGGTGCTACGACCACATCGAGCCCTACCGCACGGCGCTCGCCTCCTGGCTCACCGCCGACGCCCACCCCGTCGACACCAGTGCCCTGACTCCGTACGACACCGCGGTGCGCATCGCCGAGGCGGTTCGCACCAACGATGTGCCCGCCTGTGACATCGTGCAGACCCCCGAACCCACCTCCGAGACCGTCGCCGCGGGCGTACTCCTCTTCGACGAGCAGGACAGGGTGCTGCTCGTCGACCCGACCTACAAGGCCGGCTGGGAGTTTCCCGGCGGTGTCGTCGAGTCCGGTGAGGCCCCCGCCCGTGCGGGCATGCGCGAGGTCGCCGAGGAGACCGGCATACGGCTCGACGACGTACCCGGCCTGCTCGTCGTCGACTGGGAACCGCCCGCACCGCCCGGTTACGGCGGGCTGCGCCTCCTCTACGACGGCGGCCTGCTCGGCTCCGAAGAGGCCGGCCGACTGCTGCTGCCGGGACCGGAGTTGCGTGCCTGGCGCTTCGTCACCGAACAGGAGGCGGCCGACCTGTTGCCCCCCGTGCGCTACGAGCGGCTGCGGTGGGCCCTGCGGGCGCGGGAACGCGGCGCCGCACTGTATCTGGAGGCCGGTGTCCCGGTCGGCTGAGCCGCCCGGGTCCGGATGCGGTTCCCGGGTTGACGATCCGCCAGCCAGAGGTACGGGCTCCCGCGGCCGTGTGCGGCGAACGCGCCGGACCCGCGCACCGCACGTGGTGCCGCGCTGTCGCCGGGAGCGTGGTGGAGGACGACCGCGCCTCGCCGCGAGGCGCGGGTCTCCTCCCGGGAGGGGTCAGCTCGCCGCGTACTTCTGCAGGAACAGCGCCTCCGTGACCGACAGACGCTCCAACTCGTCCGGCGAGACGCTCTCGTTCACCGCGTGGATCTGCGCCTCCGGTTCGCTCAGACCGATGAGGAGGATCTCCGCGCTCGGGTAGAGCGAGGCCAGCGTGTTGCACAGCGGGATGGAGCCGCCCTGGCCCGCCGACTGCATCTCCTCACCCGGGTACGCGACCGCCATCGCCTCGGCCATCGCCGTGTACGCCGGGCTTGAGGTGTCGGCGCGGAAGGGCTGGCCCTGGCCGATCTGCTCGGTGCTCACCCGCGCGCCCCACGGCGTGTGCGCCTCCAGGTGGGCCTGCAGCAGCTTGGTCGCCTCGACCGCGTCCGTGCCCGGCGGCACCCGGAGGCTGACCAGCGCGCGGGCGCCCGCCTGCACGGACGGAGTGGCGCCGACGACCGGCGGGCAGTCGATGCCGAGGACCGTGACCGCCGGACGGGCCCAGATGCGGTCGGCGACCGAACCGGAGCCGATCAGCTCCACCCCGTCGAGCACCTTGGCGTCCTGGCGGAACGCCTCCTCGTCGTACTGCAGCCCCTCCCACCGCGCGTCACCGGTCAGTCCGTCGACCGTCGTCGAACCGTCCTTCGCCCGCAGCGAGTCCAGGACGCGGATCAGCGCGCCGAGCGCGTCCGGCGCCGCGCCGCCGAACTGGCCCGAGTGGAGGTTGCCTTCCAGGGTGTCGACCCGGACACGTACGAGGGTCATCCCGCGCAGCGTCGAGGTGACCGTGGGCAGACCGAGCCGGAAGTTGCCGACGTCGCCGATGACGATGGTGTCCGCCGTCAGCAGGTCGGGGTGCTCCTCGGCGTACCGCTCGAGACCGCCCGTGCCCTGTTCCTCCGAACCCTCGACGATGACCTTGACGCTCACCGGAACGCCACCGTTCGCCTTCAGCGCGCGCAGCGCGAGGAGGTGCATGACCAGGCCGCCCTTGCAGTCGGCGGTCCCGCGCCCGTACCAGCGTCCGTCCCGCTCCGTCAGCTCGAAGGGGGGCGTGGTCCAGGCCGCTTCGTCCAGCGGCGGCTGCACGTCGTAGTGCGCGTACAGCAGGACCGTCCGCGCGCCCTCGGGCCCGGGCAGGAAGCCGTACACCGACTGCGTCCCGTCCGGGGTGTCGAGCAGCGCCACGTCCTGGAAGCCCTCGGCGCGCAGGGCGTCGGCGATCCAGTTGGCCGCGCCCTCACTCTCGACGCGTGGAAACTGGCCGAAGTCCGCCACCGATTTGAAGGCCACCAGTTCGGTGAGGTCCGCCTTTGCCGCGGGCATCAGCGAGGCGACGGTCTCGGCGACCGGATTCGACGACATGGGCACGCTCCTTGTGGGTGCGACGTTGTACTTCTGTGTACAGGTGTGCGGGTGGCGCGCACGCACGCACTGGTGTGCGGGGCGCATGCGCTGCCGATCCTCCCACAGTGGCCTGCGGCGACGCCCGCCGTAGGATGCGGGGGACAGGTGCGGCAGACGGCTGGACTGGGAGCAGTAGACCATCGTGAGCAGCGAGAACTCTTCGGCGGACGACGGACAGATGGTGTGGGACGTCGTCGTGGTCGGCGCGGGGCCCGCGGGCGCCTCGGCCGCCTATGCGGCAGCGGTCGCGGGACGCAGCGTCCTGTTGCTGGAGAAGGCGGACCTGCCGCGCTACAAAACGTGCGGCGGCGGAATCATCGGACCATCCCGTGACGCGCTGCCACCCGGCTTCGAGCTGCCGCTGCGGGACCGGGTGCACGCGGTCACGTTCACGCTGGACGGCAAGTTCACCCGCACCCGGCGCTCCAAGCAGATGCTGTTCGGGCTGATCAACCGGCCCGAGTTCGACCAGCAGCTCGTCGAGCACGCGCAGAAGGCGGGCGCCGAGCTGCGTACGGGCGTCACGGTCTCGCGGGTCGAGCAGCACGGGTCGGCCGTGCCGGACCGGCGCACCGTCGCCGTCGTGCTGCAGGGCGGCGAGACGGTGCTGGCGCGGGCGGTGGTCGGCGCGGACGGCAGCGCGAGCCGCATAGGGGCGCACGTCGGCGTGAAGGTCGACCAGGTCGACCTCGGCCTCGAGGCGGAGATCCCGGTGCCGGAGACCGTCGCCGAGGACTGGCAGGGGCGGGTCCTGATCGACTGGGGTCCCATGCCGGGCAGTTACGGCTGGGTGTTCCCCAAGGGCGACACCCTCACCGTCGGTGTGATCTCCGCCCGCGGCGAAGGCGCGGCCACCAAGCGGTACTTGGAGGACTTCATCGCCCGGCTCGGGCTCGCCGGCTTCGAGCCGAGCATCTCCTCGGGTCACCTGACGCGCTGCCGTGCCGACGACTCGCCGCTGTCGCGCGGGCGCGTGCTGGTGTGCGGGGACGCGGCGGGACTCCTGGAGCCGTGGACGCGCGAGGGCATCTCCTTCGCGCTGCGCTCCGGGCGGCTGGCGGGGGAGTGGGCGGTCCGGATCGCCGAGGCGCACGACGCGGTGGACGCCCGCCGCCAGGCGCTCAACTACGCCTTCGCCATCAAGGCCGGACTCGGGGTCGAGATGAGCGTCGGCAAGCGCATGCTGGCCGCGTTCGAGCGGCGGCCGGGCACGCTGCACGCGGTCCTGACGGGCATCCGGCCCGCCTGGAACGCGTTCGCCCGGATCACGCGCGGCTCGACCACGCTCGGCGAACTCGTCCGCTCCCACCCGCTGGCCGGACGTGCCCTCACCGCACTCGACAAGTGAACCGGCCGGTGGTCCAGGCGCGTCACGGCTCACCTGAACCGGCCGCGGAGCGCTCCCGCGCGAACGGCACGTGACGTAGCGCGGCGCCGCATCCATGGATGGCGGGCGTGGGACCGGGGGCCGGGCAGGGCGGGATGGGCCCCGGCACGGAGGGCCGGGGGCCCGGGTGTGCCGGGTCGATACCCGGGGCATGCCGGGCCGATGATCGGGGCGCGTCGGGTCGGTGGGCCGAGTACCCCGGGTCGGTGATTCGGAGGCGCCGGCTGGTGGTTGGTCCGGGTGCGCCGGGCCGTGGTCCGTGGGCGCGGGCCGGTGACCGGGGCGGGTCGTGTCGGGGTTCGGGTGCGTCGGGTCGATGATCGGGCCGTGCCGGGTTCGGGGTGTGCCGGGCCGGTGATCCGGACACGCCGCGCCGAAGGTCCGGTGGGAGTGGACCGGCCGACCGGCGGTCCTTCGGTGGCCTGGACCTCGCGCCAGATCCGCACGCCTGGCCCTCGCGCCAGGTCCGCACGCCTGGCCCTCGCGTCGGGTCCGCACGCCGGGCCCTTCGGCGGGTGGTGCGGGGACCGGCCGGTTCCCGGGTGGCTGGGGTCAGTTCTCGATCACGACCCGGAAGACCGGGTGGTCGGGAGCGATGCGGCGCAGTTCCTCGTCGGAGGAGTCGGGACCGACACCCTTGAAGAAGACGCCGACCTCGGCCTTCCAGCGCTTGAGGTAGGCGCGCAGCAGCGCGACCTTGTCGTCGTCGGTGACCTCGGCCGCCGTGAACGTGTCGACCTGCTTGCCGAGGCGCAGCTCGCCACCGCCGGCGGCCCGCATGTTGTGCGTCCACTGGACGTGGCCTCGCGCCGCCACGAGGTAGTGCCGGCCCTCCACGGTGAGCAGGTTGACCGGGGTCGTGCGCCACTGGCCACTCTTGCGGCCTCGGACGGCGAGGACCCGGGATCCCCAGACGCTGAGGCCGCGACGGGTCATCCAGGCCACGGCGCGGTTGAAGACGTTGACGGTGAACCAGCCCGGCTTCTGGACGTGCGTGGACATGGAGACCCCCATCGGATGGGAGAGCGTCGCTCGCTTTTGTGAGCACTGCTCTCGCTTGAGAGCAGTCTGCACGAGAGCGGTGATCCAAAGCAAGAGCACTGCTCTCATTTGCGTCGGGCGCTCTTGTTTGTGTGCAGTGCTCTGGAAACGTGGCAGACTGCCTCCCATGACGACCGCACGAGGAGTACGCGCCCGAGCCAGGATCGAGGTCACCGCGGCCATCAAGGACGAGGCACGCAGACAGCTCGCCGCGGAGGGGGCGGCCAAGCTCTCGCTGCGCGCCGTCGCCCGCGAGCTCGGTATGGCCTCCTCCGCGCTCTACCGCTATTTCCCGAGCCGCGACGACCTGTTGACGGCGCTCATCATCGACGCCTACGACTCCCTCGGCGAGAGCGCGGAGGCGGCGCACACCGAGGTGGGGACCCGCGGCCCGCGCGAGCGCTGGATCGCGGTCTGTGTGGCCGCGCGCCGCTGGGCGTTGGAGCACCCGCACGAGTACGCGCTCATCTACGGTTCGCCCGTGCCCGGATACAGCGCGCCGCAGACCACCGTCCCGGCCGCGTCCCGCGTGGGGCTGCTCCTGATCGGGATCGTCCGCGACGCGCACCGGGGCAAGGGCGTGGCGCGCACCCCGCTGCCCGCGGGTCTGCGGGCGGAGGCGCGGCGGATGGGCGCCGATCTCGCACCCGACCTCCCGTCCGAGGCCGTCGTGGCGCTCGTGGCCGCCTGGGCGCAGCTCTACGGCCTGATCGGCTTCGAGCTTTTCGGACAGTTCAACAGGGTCGTCGAGGACCGGGAGGAGTTCTTCCGGCACGCGGCGGAGCGGCTCGCCCACGGCGTGGGACTGGTGTACCCGGAGCCCCCGGGGGAAGCGGGCGCGAGTGGCGGCCGGCCCGGTTCCTGAGGGAGGTTCCGCACCGAGAGGGCCCGGCGCCGCGACGGGACGGGACCTGGGCGCTCGCGACGGGACCCGGGCGGTGGGGGGCGCGTCCCGGGGTGTGCGGCGGGTATCGCTCTTCGGGGTGTGCGGCGGGTGTCGCTACTCCCCGGGGAGTACGTGTGATCACCTCGTCCGGCTGACGCCGCCGGCGGTCCGTGCCGTCTAGCGTGGCCGTCATGGAAGAGCAGCGAAGCCCCAGGTCCCCGGCGTGGGGCGGTGGACCGCCGTGGTGGCGACACGGTCCCCCGCGGTGGGCCGGGCCGCCGGGGTGGACGGGTGCGGATCCCGGGAACGCCGCGGGGCGGGCCGGCCGCCTGCCCTGGCGCTCCACTGTGCTGGTGACCGTCCTCGTGCTCCTCGGCTCGCAGTTCGCCGCGCACGCCCAGGGGGGAGACCGCGTGGCGCTCGACCCCTTCGCCCGGGGGCTGCTGCTCGTGGGCTGCGGTCTGCTGCTGTGGCGGCAGCGGCGCCCGGTGCTCGTCGCGTTCGGCACGGCCGCGGTGACCCTGGTCTACCTGGGCGCCGGATACCCGTACGGGCCGGTCTTCGTCACGGCCGCCGTCGGCTGCTTCGGCGCGGTCGTGGCGGGACACCGCCGAGCCGCCTGGGCGGCGATCGGCATGCTCTGGCTCGGCCATCTGCTCATGGCGCACTGGCTCTACCACTGGCTGCCGCCGGCCGGGGACCGGGCGGCCTCCTGGACCCGGGAGATCGGCGTCGCCACCTGGGGCGTGGCGATCGTGGCCGTCTCGGAACTGGTCCGCGTACGCCGTGAGCAGTGGGCCCGCGATCGCGCCGAGCGCGCGCGGGCCGCGGCGCGGCGTGCCGACGAGGAGCGCCTGCGGATCGCCCGGGAACTGCACGACGTCCTGGCACACAGCATCTCGGTGATCAATGTCCAGGCGGGCGTCGGCCTGGCGCTTCTCGACTCCGACCCGGAACAGGCGCGTTCGGCGCTCACCACCATCAAGGAGGCGAGCAAGGAGGCGCTCGGCGAGGTCCGTCAGGTACTCGCCACCCTGCGCGCCCCCGGAGACGCGCCGAGGGCTCCGGCACCGGGACTCGACCGGCTCCCCGAACTGGTCGAGCAGGCGGCGGCCGCGGGCCTGGCCGTCGAGGTGCGGGGCACACTCCCGAAGCTTCCACCGGGCATCGACCTCGCCGCGTTCCGGATCGTCCAGGAGGCCCTCACCAATGTCGTACGGCACTCGGGATCGCGGAACGCGCGCGTGCGGCTCGAGTCGTCGGGGGACGCGCTGCGGCTGCGCGTCGACGACGACGGACCCGGGACCGGCGCCGACGCGGGCGGCAGCGGGCACGGGCTGGCCGGCATGCGGGAGCGGGCCGCCGTCCTCGGTGGCACGATCGAGGCGGGCCCGCGCGAGGACGGTGGCTTCCGGGTGCTGGCGGTACTGCCCCTTCGAGCCAAGGAGATCCGGTGATCCGCGTACTGCTCGCCGACGACCAGTCGCTGGTCAGGGCGGGCTTCAAGGCACTGCTCGACGCACAGGCGGACCTGGAGGTGGCCGGTGAGGCGGCCGACGGCGACGAGGCGCTGCGCAAGGTGCGCGCACTGCGGCCCGACGTCGTTCTGATGGACATCCGCATGCCGGTGCTCGACGGGCTGGCCGCGACCCGGGGTGTCACCGGTGACCCGGATCTGAAGGACGTCAAGGTGGTCATGCTCACCACCTTCGAGCTGGACGAGTACGTCTTCGAGGCGATCCGCTCCGGGGCCTCCGGATTCCTGGTCAAGGACACCGAGCCGGACGAACTCCTGCGCGCGGTAAGGGCGGTGGTCGAGGGCGACGCGCTGTTGTCGCCGGGGGTGACGCGGCGGCTCATCTCCGAGTTCGCGGCCCGGTCCAAGGAACCGGCGGCGGCAGGTCTCCTCGCCCGGCTCACCGAGCGGGAGCGGGAGGTGATGGCGCTGGTCGGAATCGGTCTGTCCAACGACGAGATCGCGAGGCGACTCGTCGTCAGCCCGCTCACCGCGAAGACCCATGTCAGCCGGACGATGGTGAAGCTCGGAGCGCGCGACCGGGCCCAACTGGTCGTGATGGCCTACGAGTCGGGGTTGGTCCGGCCGGGGTGGCTGGGCTGAGCGCCGGCCGCGCGGCCGAAGCGGACCAGCACCGTGACCACACGTACGGCGAAGAGTGCCACGGCCAGCATTATCCCCGAGGTGATGAGGAACTTCTCGACGACTAGGGGGAGATGGAAGAGCAGCGCGGGGCCGGACACTGCCCCGAGCGCGAGCGCCGCCGTGAACGCCGCGCTGAGCAGCGCGTACCCGATCTCCACGGTGATCGCGTCCCGTTGGTCCTGCGTACGTGTCGGTCTCATCCGGCAAGTGTCCGTGCGACGCGCCCGGCGGGCAAGGAATGTCCGGCCGGGCGCGTCGAGTTGAGGACGAAACGGGATGGATCCGGGCGATCGGTGGGGAGCGAGGCGAGCGGGTCGGCCCGCCCCACGTCGGCCAGGTGGGGCCGCGGTGACCGTCGGCCCGAGTGCCCCGGGTGCTCCAAGTGGCTGGAGCGGCCTGTGTGTCCGGGTGGCCGGACCGGCCGGACCGGCCGGAGTGGTCGGAGCGAATCCTGAGTGGTCCGGCCGGTCGCGGTCCGGTCAGTCGTGGGCCGGGACTCGTTCCTGTGACGTCTCCTGTGACGTCTCCCGGGTGGAGCCGGCGACCACGACCGACCCCCGCGGGCGCCGCGTCCGCAGGCCGGGCAGGGTGATCAGCAGCCCCGCCAGGGCGATTCCCGTGACCACGAGCAGGCCGGACCGGTAGCTGTCGAGGACGGCCTGTGGAGAGGAGTCCCCGGAGGAGTTCGCGGTCACGACCGCCGTCACGACCGCGAGGAAGATGGCGCCACCCACCTGGACGGAGGTGTTGAGCAGGCCCGAGACCATGCCCTGCTCGTGGTCGTCGACGCCGTTGGTGGCCTGGATGTTGAGCGACGGGAAGACCAGCGCGCAGGCCGCGCCGATCAGCAGCATCGTCGGCAGGATCACCGACGCGTAGACCGGGTCGAGGCTGACGCGCAGGAACAGCGCATAGCCCACCACCATCAGCGCGAAGCCCGCCGCGATCAGCCGCGGCGTGCCGAAACGGTCCACGACGGCGCCGACCTTGGTCGAGGAGAGCGCGACCAGCGCGCCTGCGGGCAGGAAGGCGAGCGCGGTGTGCAGCGCCGACCATCCGAGGAGCGACTGCATGTAGAGGGTCACCAGGAACTGGAACCCGACGTACGAGCCGAAGAACGCCATCGCGCCGAGCTGGGCCCGGATCTGGCCGCCGGAACGCAGCACCCCGAGCCGGATCAGGGGTCCGGGCGAACGCCGCTCGACCCGGACGAAGACCGTGAGCAGGACGGCGACCGCGAGGAAGGACAGCAGCGTGCGGACGGAGCCCCATCCGGCTTGCGGAGCCTCGACCACGGTGAACACGAGCAGCAGCATCGATGCCGTGCCGAGAACGGCACCGGGGATGTCGTAGCCGTTGTGGTCCTTCTCGCGTTCGCTGCGCGGCAGGAGGTTCATGCCGACGAGGAGCGCGAGGAGCGCGATGGGCGCGGGCAGCAGCATCGTCAGGCGCCAACTGGCCTCGGTGAGCAGGCCGGACAGGACGAGGCCCATCGAGAAGCCGGTGGCGGCGCAGGTGGTGTAGATCGACAGGGCGCGGTTGCGCAGCGGGCCCTCGGGGAAGGTCGTCGTGATGATCGACAGGCCCGCCGGCGCGGTGAACGCCGCGCTGAGGCCCTTGATGAAGCGGCTGGCGATCAGCAGCGGGCCCGAGTCGACGAGTCCGCCGAGCAGCGAGGCGAGCGCGAAGACCCCTAGGGCCACGAGGAAGACCTGACGGCGGCCCAGCAGGTCGGCGGTGCGTCCGCCGAGCAGGAGCAGCCCGCCGTATCCCAGGATGTAGCCGCTGACGATCCATTGCAGCGTCGAGGTGGAGAGATCGAGTTCGGAGCCGATGGAGGGCAGGGCGACGCCCACCATCGACACGTCCAGTGCGTCCAGGAACATCGCGGCGCAGAGCACCAGCAGGGTGCCCCACAGGCGGGGGGTCCAGCGTCCCAGGGACGCGGGTGCGGTGAGCGGGGAGGTCATGCCGGAGAGACTACATGCGTATGCATCCAATGCAAATGCATTTAATTCTGATGCAACAAAATGGATTCTTTGCTACGGTGCGCCCATGGCGGCGGAGAAGGCCGAGCAGGTGCTCGTGGATCAGTGGCGCGACATACTCGCGGTGCACGCGCGCACCCTGTGCGAGGTGGACCGTGTGCTGCACCGACACGGCCTGGGCGCAAGCGACTTCGAGGTGCTCGACGTGCTGGCCGGGGACGCCGGGACGGACGGCGGCTGCTCCTACCGCGTCCAGGAGATCTCCGACCGCGTGCATCTGAGCCAGAGCGCGCTCTCCCGTCTGGTGGCCCGGTTGGAGAAGGACGGCCTGGTGACGCGCGGCATGTGCTCGGAGGACCGGCGCGGGGTGCGGGTGTCGCTCACGCCCCGAGGGATCGACCTGCACCGTGAGGTGCTGCCACTGCAGCGCGCGGTGCTCGCGCGGATGCTCCCGGGCGATCCGACCGCCCGCGACGCCGCCGCCCCGTTCAGCTCCAGGTGACTTCGGACGTCTCCCGCCACAGCGTGGCGAGTGAGGCGTCGCCCGTCACCGTCGGAAACGGCAGCCGGTTCCACAGCGCCAGGTAGAGCCCCGCGGCGGGACCGGACACCTCGCAGTCGACGTCGACCGCGGCGCCGCCGTCCCGGTCCGCGCCCGGGCCCCGCTCGCTCACCGGCGGCTCGGGCGACAGCCGTACGGTCCACACCGCGTCGGCGTCCGTCGCCCGCACGCGCAGTACACGGGGCTCCTGGGCGCGCACCTTGCTCCGCGCCCGTCCGTGGAAGCCGCGCAGCAACTCGTCGATCCCGTCCACCGCGAGGTCAGGGGCGACGGTGCCCGGCGTCACGCCGAGGGCGGACTGCGCGTCGACCCGGTGCACGGTCGTCTCGTGTGCCTGGCGCCGAGCCCAGAAGGCGAGCGGCGAGGGGGCGGGCAGGAAGCTCCAGCACTCCACGTCCCGCGGCGCGGAGGCGAGGCTGTCGACGAGCCGGCGGTGGCCGTCGCGGAACCAGGCGAGGAGTTCGGCGCCGTCGAGTGCGGGCAGACCGCCGTCCTGCAGGTACGCGGTGTGCCCCTCGGTGACGAACGTCCTCGCCCAGCGGTGCACCATGCCCGTGTGCCGCACGAGATCCCGCACCTGCCAGCCCGGGCAGGTCGCCACCTCGGCGTCCGGTCCCGCCTCCTCGGCCGCCGCCACCAGCGAGCGGCCCTCCGTGTCGAGGGTTTCCACGAATTCCGCAACGTCCATGCGGTGAGTCTGCCGGACGAACCGCGCGTCGAGAACCGGCTCAGGCGGGTGTCCGGCGGGCCGTTCGCGGTGTTCGTTCGGTGACGGCGCAGGCGGCGAGGAGGCTGAGGCCGTCGGTGCCGACGGAGATGCCCCGGTCCGTGGAGAAGTCCGCGCCGCAGGGGTGGAGGAACTGGAAGCGGGCGATGCTGAGGGGCTCCACGGCGGTGTCGAACAGCGGGGCGTACAGGGCGCGGCCGAGGATGTCGACGGCCAGGATGTCCAGGCGTCCGTTGCGGATGAACCCGGGGGCGTCGGTCATGGAGTGGGGACTCCGCCCCATCCCGGGCCCGGGCCCGTATCCGCGCGAGGAGAACCACCGATGCAACTGCTCGGCAAGCCCCCCACACGGCCAAACTGCCCGCCCAGATGTCCACCGGCGACGCCTGGGCCGATGTGATCCTCCGGGGTGAGAGCCCGTCTCGGGTGAGGGCGAACATGGTCCGCTCAGGCCACCGCGACCCGTCGGGTGGTGAAGCCGATGACGGCGGCCACGGCGGCCAGCGCGGCCACACTGGTGAGTGCCGTGGGCAGGGAGAACCAGTCCGCCATGAACCCGATGGCGGGCGGTCCGAGGAGCATGCCGCCGTAACCGAGCGTGGACGCGGCGGCGACTCCGCCGGGCCCGGCCAGGGCACCGGCACGCTCGATGGCCACGGGGAAGATGTTGGCGAGGCCGAGCCCCGTGACGGCGAATCCGAGGAGAGCGGCCCACGCGGAAGGGGCGAGCGACCCGAGCAGCATGCCGGCGGCGGCCGTCGCACCGCCCACCACCAGGATCCTGGTCCGTCCGAGCCGCTCCAGCAGCGCCGTCCCGCTGAGCCGGCCGATCGTCATGGTGAGCGCGAAGCAGGAGTAGCCGGCGGCCGCAACACCTGGGTGGGCTTCGAGGTCCTGTTCGAGATGCAGCGCCCCCCAGTCGGCCAGGGCTCCCTCGCCGTACGCCGTGCACAGGGCGATCACGCCGAAGACGAGGACCAGCACCCGGGTACGGGAGCCCACGCGGCGGGGTACCCGGTCCCCGCCTCGGTGGGGGCGGTCCGGTGCCGCCGGAGTGGCGTCGTGGTGGGGGCGGTCCGGAGCGGCCGGAGCCTCCTCACGCAGCAGGACGCGTCCCGCGACGGCGGTCACCAGCAGGCCGACGCAGGTCAGTCCCAGCAGATGACGGGTGGGGGAGAGCGATCCCGCGACCAGTCCGCCGAGACCCGCGCCGATCATCCCGCCCAGACTGAACGCCGCGTGGAAGCTGGGCATGATCGGCCGTCGCAGCGCGGCCACCAGATCGACGGCGGCACTGTTGAACGCGACGTTGATCCCGCCGTAGGCGGAGCCGAACACCAGGAGCACGGCGCCCAGGGCCACCGGGGAGTGGGTGAGCGGCGGCAGCGCCACGCTCAGCGAGAGGATGACGGCGCAGACGACGGTCACCGGATGGTTGCCGAAGCGTCGGCACAGCCTCCCGGTGAGTGTCATCGTGATCACCGCGCCGGCCGAGACTCCGAGCAGCGCGAGCCCGAGTGTGCTCGCGGAGGCGCCGGTCTGCTCCTTGATGGCGGGGATGCGCACGACCCAGCCGGCGAAGACGAACCCGTCGAGGGCGAAGAAGGCGGTCAGGGCGATACGGAGGCGGGTCAGATCCTTGCCGTTGTCGGGCGCGACGTTGCGCGTCCGGGTTTTGTTTATTTTCGGCACAAACTCACGGTAAGGGGGCGCGTGAGCTGCGGCAAGACCGTTCGCGGGGTATTCGCGAACGGGTGAGAACGGTGACGGTGGACGTCGGAGCGGTGGGGCCGGGCTGGCGTGTCGTGGGCGAGGCTGGTCTATTCGAACTCTCATTCGGCCCCCTGGTCACCCCTGAATCCCTTGCGGCGCGGGCTTCGCGTCCTCTAGTGTCCAATCTCGTTGGACAGTTCGTCCGACGAAGTTGGGCACGGCCCGGGGGGAACCTGGCCGGGTCCGGCGAGTACAGGGCACCGATTCCTTAGGGGGAATTGATCATGATGGATCCTCGTGAACTGGACGCCGAGTCGGCGGAGCTGCTGCCTGGCCGTGAGGCTCTGGGGCGGCTGAAGTTCAGCATCGGCAAGACGGTGAACGTCACCAAGCACGTCGCCAACATCTCCGCGCACAACGAGTCGGCCGCGCTCAACGACCACTCCTCGTGGTCGGTGGCGGACTCGGGGGCCGGTCAGGCCATCAACGTCAGCCAGTAGTTCCTCGACGGCGAGGGTATTCGGCGGACCGCGCATCGCGCGGTCCGCCTCACCTTTGCCCGCGGTCGGTCGCGCTCGTGCCTGCCCCGCCCCTTCCTCGACCGCGAGTGTGTGCCCGGGGGTGCGACGGCGGGCGGCGTGGCGGGGGGCGTGACGGATCAGCCGCATCGGCCGCATTCCCGTGTTGTCGATGAGCGGGACATTGTTCGACGTGGGTGACGCGACACACATATTCACTTCCGTCCCGGCGTACACCAGCCAATTCGGCGGTCCGGGAACGGTGTTCGGTCTGCGGACCGCGCAATTCCGCGTTTTGTACTCGGGGTTACATCGGTCGGAGCGGCAAGTCTTGCTATCGTCCTACTCGTTGGTAGCAAGTCGCACGGGGGTCGCGAGGAGCGGGCGGAATCAATTCCGCTGCTTCTCGGGCGGGTTGGTCGAGACGGACGCTCTGGCAAGGGGGCCAGGCGGACACGGCATCTGCGCGTATCTGTGACGCGGCCTTCGAACTCCAGTTTTCTCGCTCACTCATCCGAACAGGTGAGACACCTCATATGGCTCGTTCCCTGGTCGATTTACTGACCGCGCACGCCTCCCGACAGCCTGACCGGACCGCTTACCGGTATCTCGTCACGGGTGACTGCGACGGAGAGATCCAGGACATCTCCTACGGGCGGCTGGCCGAGCGCTCCCGGGCCGTGGCCGCTTGGCTGCAGGAACGCGGACTGGCCGGTTCCCGCGCGATGCTGCTCTATCCACCCGGACTCGAGTTCATGTCCGCATATCTGGGCTGTCTTTCGGCCGGAGTCGTCGCCGTACCGGGCGTGCCTCCGCAGGGACGGTCGCAGAATCACCGTGCGCTGCTCCGGACGAGGCGCCTGATGGCCGACGCGGACGTCAGGGTGATCCTGGGCGGCCGTGACGTGATGGCCACCTTGGCGGGTACGGCGGAGCACCTGCCGGAACTGGCCGGGATCACCCGCGTCGCGACCGAGGACATCCCCGACGAGGCGGCCGGCTCCTGGCGCGAGCCCGACCTCACCGCCGACTCCGTCGCCTTCCTCCAGTACACCTCCGGATCCACCTCCGCCCCGCGCGGCGTGATGGTGACGCACGGGAACCTGCTGGACAACGAGCGGATCATCACGGAACGGATGGGCCACACCCCGGAGGTGATCGAGGAGTACGGTCACGAACTCTTCGTCAGCTGGCTTCCCGTCTACCACGACATGGGCCTCATCGGCCCGGTCCTGAACGCGGTGCACCTCGGTGTGACCGCCACGTTCTTCTCGCCGCTGCACTTCCTGCAACGGCCCGAGCGCTGGCTGAACGCCGTCAGCCACTACGGCCCGCACACCAGCGGCGGCCCCAACTTCGCCTACGAGCTGTGCCTGAAGCACGCGACGCCCGAACTGCTCGACGGGCTCGACCTGAGCCGTTGGCGCGTCGCCTTCAACGGCGCGGAACCGGTGCGGGCCGCCACCCTGAGCCGGTTCACCGAGACCTTCGCCGCCGCGGGCTTCCGTCGCGAGGCGCTGTACCCGTGTTACGGCCTGGCGGAGGCCACGCTGATCGTCACCGGCGGTTCGGTACCGGCCCCGCCCACTCTGGTCGAGTCCGCCGGGACCGGGCCGCACGCCGGCGCGACGGACGCGGTGGCGGTCGGCTCCGGCCGCCCCGGCCCCGGCACCACCGTCGTCATCGCCGACCCCGAGCGGCAGGAGGAACTTCCCGAGGGCGAGGTCGGTGAGATCTGGGTCGCCGGCGCCGGCGTAGCCAAGGGCTACTGGCGCAACGCCCTCGCCACCCGGCAGACGTTCCGGGCCGCCCTGAAGAACCGCGAGGGTCACTTCCTGCGCACCGGCGACCTCGGCTTCCTGCGGGACGGCGAGCTCTTCGTCACCGGTCGCCTCAAGGACCTGATGGTCATCGACGGCCGCAACCACCATCCCCAGGACCTGGAACTGTCCGCCGAGATGTCCCACTGGGCGCTGCGGCCCGGCTGCACCGCCGCCTTCTCCGTGGACGCCGGGGAGGAGGGAGAACGCCCCGTCCTCGTCGCGGAGACGGCCCCGGAGGCGCTGGGCGAGTCCGAGAAGATCGTCGACCTGATCCGCGGCGCGATCGGGGAGGCCCACGGCCTGCCGGTGCGCGACGTGGTCCTGATCCACCCCGGCACCATTCCGAAGACGTCCAGCGGGAAGATCCAGCGCCGGGCCACCCGGACCGCGTACCTCGACGGCACCCTGTCCCCGGTCGGCGCGCCCGCCCGGAGTTGACGGCGCCCGCCGGCAACGCGGCCGCACGTGCCGTCGGCGGCCCCATGCCCGTCACGGCACGTGCGCCGGGTCGCTCCGCCGCGCGCGGTCCGGTTCCGACGGGCACCCGGATCTCGCCGCATACCCGACGGCGCCCGCCGACCGGACGTACCGGCCGACCGGACGTACCGGCCGACCGGACGTACCGGCCGACCGGACGTGGCGTCCCTCCCTGCCCGTACGCCCGAAACCCGCGACGAGCCCACCGGGTTCGCCGCCCGCCCTACGCCGGCGGCAACAGCCGTACACCGTGCGCTCCGCCGTGGCGGCCGTACGGCATCCACCTGAGCCCGAGTTCACGAGGACACCTGCCCAGATGCCTGCGAACGAGTCCCCGAAACAGCTTCCCGAGACATCCGCGACGACCCCCGAGGACGTACGGGCGTGGCTGGTCTCGGCCGTCGCCGAGGCGGCCGGGCTCACCGCGTCGGCCGTCGCCGCGGATCGCCCGATCGCGGAGCTCGGCCTGGGATCACGGCAGTTGGTGACCTTGGCGGCGGACCTGTCCGAGCGGCTCGGCCGGCCCTTGGAGCCGTCCCTCGTCTTCAACCACCCCACGATCGAGGCGATCACCGCCACCGTCCTCGGTGAAGGACCCACCGCGACGGCCGATTTGGTCCCCACCCCCGATCCGGCGCGCGCCCCCGACTCCGCACGGGCGGGCGGCGACCTCGCGATCATCTCCATGGCCTGCCGATTCCCCGGCGGCGCCGACGACCCCGAGGCCCTGTGGCGGCTGCTGGCCGAGGGCGAGGACGCGGTCGGCGAGGTGCCCGCGGGCCGTTGGGACACCCACGCGCTCCTGGACCCCGATCCGGAGGCCGCCGGCAAGGCGTACACCCTTCGCGGCGGCTTCCTGACCGGCATCGACCGCTTCGACGCGCCGTTCTTCGGGATCTCGGCGCGCGAGGCCGCGGCCATGGACCCGCAGCAGCGGCTCCTGCTGCTGACCGGCTGGGAGGCGATCGAACGCGCCGGGATCGTCCCGGAGACACTGAACGGCAGCCTCACGGGCGTCTACATCGGCCTGTACGAGAGCGGATACCTCGCCTCGGCCCGTCTGGACCAGCTCGACGGGCACGTGGGCACCGGCTCGGCGTCCAGTGTGGCGTCCGGGCGCATCGCGTACACCCTCGGTCTGCAAGGTCCTGCCGTGACCGTCGACACCGCCTGCTCCTCCTCCCTCGTCGCCCTGCATCTGGCGGCGCGGGCGCTGGCGAACGGTGAGTGCGACCTCGCGCTGGCGGGCGGTGCCACGCTCCTCGTGACGCCGCGCGGGCACGTCGAGTTCAGCAGACTGGGCGGACTGTCGCCGACCGGGCGGTGCAGCCCGTTCTCCACCGGGGCGGACGGAGTGGTGTGGGCCGAGGGCTGCGGCCTGGTGCTGCTCAAGCGGCTCGCGGACGCGCGCCGGGACGGCGACCGGGTCCTCGCGGTCGTCAAGGGCTCGGCGGTCAACCAGGACGGCCGGAGCCAGGGCCTGAGCGCTCCCAACGGCCTGGCACAGGCACGGGTGTTGCGCGCGGCGCTCGACGACGCCGGACTCCGGCCGGAGGACCTGGACTACGTCGAGGCGCACGGCACCGGTACGCGGCTCGGTGACCCGGTCGAAGGCCAGGCGCTCGCCTCCGTGTTCGGACCGGGACGCCCGGCGGACCGGCCCCTCGGCGTGGGCTCCCTGAAGTCCAACATCGGTCACACCCAGGCCGCGGCGGGCATCGGTGGCGTCATCAAGACCGTCCTGTCCCTCGGTCACGAACTGCTTCCGGCGTCACTGCACGCCGAGATCCCGACCGAGCACGTCGACTGGGCCGGCGGCGGCCTGCGCGTGCACAGCGACGCCCGAGCCTGGCCGCGGCGCGGCGACCGGGTGCGGCGGGCCGGAGTGAGCGCGTTCGGCATCAGCGGCACCAACGCGCACGTGGTTCTGGAGGAGGCGCCACCGAGGGACGAGCCGCGACCGACCGCGACCTCGGCCGGGGCGGCGACCGCGACTGCCACGCCCGGCCGGCGCCAGGACACCGAGGAGCCCGGCGCGGTACCCGACGCCGCGCTCTTCCCGCTGTCCGCCCGCACCCTCCCGGCCCTCCGGGGACAGGCCACCCGGCTGCTCGACGCGCTCGTCGCACGGCCGGACACCGCGCTGCCCGCCGTGGCCGCGACCCTGGCCCACCACCGCACGCACTTCGAACACCGTGCCGTCCTGCGGGCGGCCGACCGCGACGAACTGCTCATCGGCCTGCGCGCACTCGCGGCGGGACAGTCCGACACCGGGCTCCTGGTGGGTCCCCGGCAGACGCGTCCGCCGGGAAAGCTGGCGTTCGTCTTCCCCGGCCAGGGCTCCCAGTGGCCGGGCATGGCCCGCGAACTGCTCGACAGATCAACGGTGTTCGCCGACGAACTCGACCGGTGCGACGCGGCCCTGCGCCCCTTCACCGTCTGGTCGGTGGCGGCCGTCCTGCGCGGCGACGAGGGCGCCCCGCCCCTGGACCGGGTGGACGTCGTCCAGCCGGCCCTGTTCGCCGTGATGGTCTCCCTGGCCGCGGTGTGGCGGGCCCGCGGTGTACGACCGGACGCGGTCGTCGGGCACAGTCAGGGCGAGGTCGCCGCGGCCTGTGTGGCCGGCGCGCTCAGCCTCAACGACGCGGCAGCGGTGGTCGCCCTGCGCGGGCAGGCCCTGACCGCGCTGTCCGGCACCGGCGCCATGGCCGTCGTCGGCCTACCGCACACCGAGGTCGAGGCACACCTCGCCGGGCTGGGCGGCCGGGTCTCCGTCGCCGCCGTGAACAGCGGCCGCTCGACGGTGATCGCCGGTGACACGCGACCGCTCGAATCCCTGCTCGCCGACCTCGACCGGCAACAGGTGTTCGTCCGCCGCCTCGACGTCGACTACGCCTCCCACAGCGCGCGGGTCGAGCCGCTGCACGCCACGATCCTCGGCGAACTCGACGGCGTCACCGCCTGTCCGACCCCCGTCGCCTGGTATTCCACGGTCACCGGTGAACCCGTCACGGAGGAACTCGAAGCCGACTACTGGTACGCGAACCTGCGCGAACCCGTCCGCTTCGCGCCCACCGTGGAGCGCATGGTGGCCGATGGCTACCGCTTCTTCGTCGAACTCAGCCCCCACCCCTCCCTCGTCACCGCCCTGCTCACGGTCGCCGAGGACTCCGGACACGAGGACCTGGCCGCCGTCGGATCGCTGCGTCGCGACGAGGACGGGCCCGCCTGTCTGGACCGCGCCACCGCCGAACTCCACGTGCGCGGACGGCCGGTCGACTGGTGCCGGCCGGTACCCGACGCGGAGACGGCCGGACTTCCCACGTACGCCTGGGACGCGCGGTCCTACTGGACAGACCCCGAGCCCGCGGCCGACGCCCCCGGACTCCTCGACCGCGCCGCGCACCCGCTGCTCGGCATCCAGCTCCAGTCCGCGGACGAGACCCGCTGGACCTTCCGCCACGAGTGGTCGGCGGCCACCGCCGACTGGCTGCCCGACCACACCGTGTTCGGCCGGACCGTGGTGTCGGGCACCACCCTGATGGAGCTGTGCCGCGCCGCCCTCGCCGTGGCCCGCCCGGACGTGCCCGGCGACGTGACCGGCCTGCTCCTGCTCGCGCCCCTCGTCCTGCCGGAGTCCGGCACGGTCGAGGTGTCCGTCGAGGTGGCCACCGCGGGCTCCGCCCCGGAGATCACCGTCCACGCTCGCCCGCGCGGCCGGCAGGACCCGGACTGGACCCTGCACGCGACCGCTTCGGCGGCCGTTCCCGTCCCGGCGCCGCCCGCCCGGCCGCCGGTGTGGCCGGAGTCCGCCGAATCCCTGTGGACCACACGGACGTACGAGCGGCTGAACGCCCTCGGCCTCGGCTACGGCCCGGCCTTCCAGGGCGTCCGGTCGGCGGTCACGACCACCGTCGACGGCGAGCTGCTGGCCCGGCTCTCGCTGCCCTCCGCGGCCCGGGAGCGGACCGACCCCTACCCCGTCCACCCGGCACTGCTGGACGCGGCGCTGCACGTCGCCGCCGCGCTGGACACGGGCGGCGCGTCCGACGGCCGGGTGCTGCTGCCGGTCGCGGTGGGCCGGTGCGTCCTGCCGCCCGGCGGCACCGGCGACCTCACGGCGCTGGTCCGGAGGTCGGGCGGCTCCGGGACGGACCTCACCCTCGACGTGACGCTGTGGGACACCGACGGCTCCTTCGCGGGCCGGCTGGAGGACGTACGGCTGCGGGCCGCCGACCCGGCGGACCTGAACGGCGCCTCGGAGAACGGCCGTCACCTGTACGAAGTGGCGTGGACGGCCGCGCCCGAAGAACCCGCCGGAGCGCCGGGCGCCGTCTGGGCCGTCCACGGCGACCACTCCGGCCCGGACGTCGCCGCGGCCGTACGCGGCCTGGAGGCGGCGGGGCTCCAGGTGCGCGAGACGGACGCCGACATCCTCGTACGGTTCTGGCCGCGCCCGGCGCCCGACGCCGAACCGGGGTCCACCGCACAGGAACTGGCGGCCGCAGCGCTGGCCGAACTGCGTCATCTCGCGGCGCTCGCGGAGGACCGGCTGCCCGCCCGGACCGTGTGGGTGACCCGCGACGCGCTGGCGACCGGCGTCGCGGACACCGTGTCCGGGCTGGCCCAGTCCGTGCTGTGGGGCATGGCCCGCAGCGCCCGGACCGAACACCCGCACCTCGGACTGACCCTGCTCGACCTCGACGGCTCCGAGGCCCCCACGGACGGCCTCCTGGCTGCCGTCACGCTCGCCGCCGAACCCGAACTCGCCCTCCGATCAGGGTCCTTGCTCGTCCCCCGGCTGGTGCGCGCCCGCGCCGCGGACACCCTGCGGATTCCGGCCGGGGACCAGTACGAACTGACCGGGCTCGCGACGGAACCCGCCCTCTGCGCGGTGGCGGCCCATGCCCTGGCCCCCGGCCAGGTCAGGATCCAGGTGCACGCCGTCGCGGTGCCCGGACCCGGCGGCGCGTCGCCCCGTACCGCGTGCGCCGGTGTGCTGACCGAGGCCGGCACCGATACCGGGGACCTCGCTGCGGGTCTGCGGGTCTGCGCCCTCGCCGAGACGCCACCCGGCTCCGAGGCGGTCGCCGACGCACGGCTGCTCGCGGTCGTCCCGGACGGCGTGCCGTTCACCACCGCGGCGGCCCTGGCCCTTACGGCAGACGGCGCCCACGGCGCCGGGGAAGCGGCCGCGGCGCTGCGCGCGGCCCTCGTCGGTCCGGCCCGTCCGGTCCGGCCCCGGGCTCTGCCCGTCACCGGCGCACGCGGGGCACTACGGCGGCGGGCCGCGTCCGGCGAGCCCGTCGTCCTCGACCTGGTCGGGCGTCCCGACCCGACGCCCACGGACGGCACGGTGCTGATCACCGGCGGGCTCGGCGCCGTCGGCCGGCACATCGCCCGGCATCTCGCCGAACAGGGCGTCCCGCGTCTGCTCCTGACCTCCCGTCGCGGACCCGGCGATCCGCGCGCCGAAGAGCTCACCGCCGAACTGACCGCACTGGGCGCCGAGGTGGAGATCGCCGCGTGCGACGCCGCGGACGCCGACGCGCTGGCCGGCGTACTCGCCCGTGTGCCGGCGGAGTCGCCGTTGCGCGGCGTCGTCCACTGCGCCGGAGTCCTGGACGACGGCGTGATCGCCGGCCTCACGCCCGAACGCCTCGCGCGGGTGCTGCGCCCCAAGGTCGACGGCGCCGCCCATCTGCACCGGCTCACCGCCGACTTGCCCCTCGACCTGTTCCTGCTCGTCTCCTCGGCGGCCGGTGTCGTCGGCACCGCGGGTCAGGCCGGGTACGCCGCCGCCAACGCCTTCCTCGACCAACTCGCCCACCACCGGGCCGCCCTGGGGCTTCCCGGCGTCTCGGTCGCCTTCGGCGCCTGGGCGGGCGAGGGCCTCGCCGCCGAACACGCCGACCTGGAGCGGATGGCCCGCGCCGGCCACCGCGCCGTCACCCCGGACCAGGGCCGTGACCTCGTCCGGCTCGCCCTGCTCCGGGGCGTACCGCACCTGGTCGCCTGGTCCCTGGACCTGAACCGGCTGCGCGAGAACACGACGGCCACGGACGACCCTTCGACGGCGCTGTGGCGCTCGTTGCTGCCCGCACCGCGAGCCGGCCGGCGCGACGGCGAAGGTCCGGCGGACCACGGCGAAGGTCTGGCGGACCGGCTGGCCCGGCTGCCGGAGGCCGAACGCGCCGCACACGTCCTAGCCCTGGTCCGCGAGGAGACCGCGAGGGCGCTCGGCCTGCGCTCGGCGGAATCCGTCCGCCCCGACCGGCCGCTGCGTGAACTCGGCATGGACTCGGTCACGGCGGTGGAGCTCCGCAACCGCATCGGCACCCGGATCGGATCCAGGCTCCCCGCCACCCTGCTCTTCGACCACCCCACCGCGGCCCGGCTCACCGGGCACCTGCTGGCCACCGCGCTCGTCGTGGACGGCCCGAGGGCCCGGCGGAGCCTGCCCGGTCCGCGGCCCGCCCGCGACACCGCGCCCCCCTCGGACGAGCCGCTGGCCCTGGTGGGCATGGCGTGCCGTCTGCCCGGCGGTGTACACGATCCCGAGGGCCTGTGGAACCTCGTCGCGGAGGGCCGCGACGCGGTCGGCCCCTTCCCCGAGGCGCGCTGGGACGTGCCGTCGCTGTACGACCCCGACCCGGACGCCCTGGGCAAGTCGTACGCCAGAGAGGGCGGATTCCTCGACGACCTGGACGCCTTCGACGCGGGCTTCTTCGGCATCACCCCGAAGGAGGCGGCGGCCATGGACCCGCAGCAGCGGGTGTTGCTGGAGACGGCCTGGGAGGCACTGGAGCGCGCCGGGATCGTACCCGCCGACCTGGCGGGCAGCCCCACCGGTGTGTACGTCGGCATGTTCGGCAGCGACTACCTCGCGGGCTCCCGGCTCGATCAACTGGACGGGTACGTCGGCACCGGGTCGGCGCTGAGCGTCGCGTCGGGACGGCTCGCGTACACGCTGGGTCTGAACGGGCCCGCGCTCACCGTGGACACGGCCTGTTCCTCGTCGCTGGTGGCGCTGCACCTGGCGGCGCAGGCGCTGCGGTCCGGCGAATGCGACCTGGCGCTCGCCGGCGGGGTGACCCTGATGGTGACACCGGGCACCTTCGTCGAGTTCAGCCGGCTGCGGGGGCTGTCCCCGACCGGCCGCTGCCGCTCCTTCTCCGACGACGCCGACGGGGCCGTCTGGGCCGAGGGCGCGGGCATGGTCGTACTGAAACGGCTCGGCGACGCCCGTCGCGACGGTGACGAGGTGCTCGCCGTACTGCGCGGCACCGCGGTCAACCAGGACGGGCGCAGTCAGGGACTGTCCGCCCCCAACGGCCCCGCCCAGGAGCAGGTGGTCCGGCGGGCGCTGGAGCTGTCCGGGCTGGCACCCGCCGACATCGACCACGTCGAGGCGCACGGGACCGGTACGACGCTCGGCGACCCGATCGAGGCGAACGCCCTCGCGGAGGTCTTCGGCGCCTCGCGCCCGCAGGACCGCCCCCTGCACCTCGGCTCGCTCAAGTCCAACATCGGTCACACGCAAGCCGCTTCCGGCGTGCTCGGGCTGATCAAGGTCGTCCAGTCCCTGCGTCACGGTTCGCTGCCGCGCACCCTGCACGCCGGCACGCCGAGTCGCCATGTCGACTGGGACGGCAGCGGGTTGCGGCTGCTGCGGGAACCGGCTCCCTGGCCGTCGACGGGAGAGCGCGTACGGCGGGCCGGAGTGAGCGCCTTCGGGATCAGCGGAACCAACGCGCACCTGATCGTGGAGGAGGCCCCGCGGGCCGAGGAACGGCCGACGCCGGAAACCGGCACCGCGAAGCGACTGTTCGTGCTGTCCGGACGCGGTGAGTCCGCCGTACGCGGGCAGGCCGCGCGGCTGTCGCGACACCTCACGAAGGACGTCGGTCTGGCGGACGTCGCCCACACCCTGGCCCGGCACCGCGGCCACTTCGAACGGCGGGCGGGAATCGTGGCGGGCGACCGTGACGAACTGCGCGCCCGGCTCGACGCGCTGGCGAGCGGACGGACACCTGCGTCCCGGCCCCACGACGGGCCGACGGGCAAGGTGGCCTTCGTCCTCGCCGGGCACGGCGGCCAATGGCCGGGCATGGGAATGGAGTTGGCGGACGAGTCGGAGGCGTTCCACGAGGAGTTGTCCCGGATCGACGAAGCGGTGCAGCGCCACGTCGGATGGTCGGTCCTCAACGTACTGCGAGCCCCCGAGGAGTTCGCTCCGCTCGACCGGACGGAGTTCCTGCAGCCGGTGCTGTTCGCGCTGAACGCGGCCCTGGCCGCCGCCTGGCGAGCGCTCGGCGTCCGCCCCGACGCCATGGTCGGGCACAGCCTCGGCGAGATCGCCGCCGCGTACACCGCCGGCGCCCTCACCCTGGACGACGCCGCCGCCGTGGTGACCGGGCGTGCCGGTGCGGTCGCCCCGCTGGTCGGACAGGGCGGCATGCTGTCCCTGGAACTCCCGTCCGCGGAGGTCGGGGAGCTGCTCGCGCCCCACCGGGGCCGGCTGTTCGTCGCGGCCGTCAACAGCCCCCGCTCCACCGCCGTTTCCGGCGACGCCGAAGCGCTGGAGGGGCTGCGTCGGCAACTCGACGAGCAGGGCGTCCCCGTACGACGCCTGTCGACCCCGTTCGCCTCCCACACCCCTTTGATGGACCCGGTCCGCGAGGACCTGCTCGAACGGCTCGCCGGCATCAGGGGCAGCCGCACACCGACCCCGCTCTACTCGACGGTGCTGGCCGCGCCCGTGCCCGGTGACCGGCTGGACGCCGACCACTGGTACGCGAACCTCGGCGGCCCGGTCCGTTTCGCGGAAACGATCAGGCGGATGCTCGACGACGGCTACCGCTACTTCGTCGAGCTGAGCCCGCACCCGTCGCTCACCGCGTCGGTCGAGGCGGTGGCCGCCGAGGCGGGTATCGACGCGGTGGCCGTCGGCTCACTGGGCCGGCAGCGGGACGGACAGGCCGTACTGCTCGACGGACTGGGGGAGTTGTACGAAGCCGGTTACACGCCCGACTGGCCGGTGCTGTTCCCGGGGCGCCGCAGGGCCGATCTGCCCACGTACGCCTTCAGCCGCGAACGCCACTGGCTCGCACCCGCCCCGGCCGCCGCGACGGCCGAGGGCTCACCCCTCCTCGGCACGCACGTCGAGGCCAGCGACACACCCGACCGGCACCTGTTCCAGAGCGAGATCGACCTGCGGGACAGCCGTTTCGCCTACCTCGCCGACCACCGGGTCGGTGGCGAGGTCTGGCTGCCCGGCGCCGCCTTCCTCGCCCTGGCCCTGGAGGCCGCCTCGGCGCCCCACGGCGGTGAGGCGCCGGACGGCGCCGAGGTGCGACTCGCCGACGTCAGGTTCGAGCGACCCCTGGCGATCGACGCGGAGCGGCCCGTACGAGTGCAACTGGTCCTGCGGCCCGCCGCGGACGGCGCGCGTGACTTCACCATCTCCTCGGCTCCCAGCGGTGAGCGGCCGGCCCGGTGGGAGCGGCATGTCACCGGACGCGTCCTCACCGGCGCCGCCGAACCCGCACCCGCCACGGAGGACGAGCCCGCCACGGACGACGAGCCCGCCGCGCTGCGCGAGAGGTGCCGTGAGGAAGCAGACCTGTCGGCCGTCTACGCGGGGCTGGCCGCGCTCGGCATCGACTACGGCCCCGGCTTCCGGGGCCTGGAACAGGGCCACCGCGCGGATGCCGAAGCGGTGGGCCGGCTCGCCCGTCGCCCGGCCGCCGGTCATCTCGTGCACCCCGCCGTGCTCGACGCCGCCTTCCACACCGCGGCCCTCCCAGTGAACGCACCCGAAGGCCGGGCGTTCGTGCCCGCCGGTGTCGGGCGGCTGCGTCACACCGGCCTCGGCGGAACTCCCGCGTGGTCGACCTGCCGACTGCGTTCCGTGGAGGACGACACGGCGCTGCTCGACCTGAGGCTCTGGGACGAGAACGACCAACTGGTCCTGGAAGCGACGGGGTTCGCACTGACCGCGCTCACGCGCGCGGACGACTCGCTCTTCGAGACCCGCTGGCAGCCACGCTCGGACGCGCGGGAGCCGGCCGGCCGGGGCGGGTGGCTCCTCCTGGCCGACGGGACCGGCGTGGGGGCCGCCCTCGCGGAGCGGCTGGCAGCAGCCTCGGCACCGCACGTGATCGCCCGCACGGGAGAGACGTTCGGCAGCGAGGGACCGGGTCGTTACGTCCTCGATCCGGCCGACCCGGGACAGGTGGCCCGGCTGCTCGCCGAGGCCTTCGCCGACGGACCGCCCGAACGAGTGGTGCAGTTGTCCGCACTCGACGCACCCCCGATCGAGGACACCGCCACGGCCGAGGAGGCCGCGCGCCGGTGCTGCCTCAGCACCCTGCACCTGGTGCGGGCGCTCACCGATCACCCGCAGGGCCGCGCCCCACGTCTGTTCCTGGTCGTTCGCGGAAGCCAGGCAGCCGGTGGCAGCACGCGGGTGACACACCCGCAACAGGCGCTCGCCTGGGGCTTCGGGCTCGCGGTGGCCCAGGAGTACCCGGAACTGTCGACCACGCTGATCGACCTGCCGGAGACGGACGGCGACGACGCCCTGTGGACGCAGCTGCGGCACGCGGACGACGAACGGCTCGTCGCCCTGCGGGAGTCGGGCCGGCTGGTACCGCGGCTGGCCCGCACCCGGCCCGACGACGGCGGCCACGACGGGATCACCGCGGACGGCGTGTACCTGATCACGGGCGGTCTCGGCGGCCTCGGCCGGGTGGTCGCCGAGCGGCTGGTCCGCCGGGGTGCCCGCAGGCTGGCCCTGATGAGCCGCGGCGCACCCGACGCGGGCACGGCGGGCTGGATCACGGGGCTCGAAGCGCGCGGTGTCACCGTCTGTCTCGCCCGCGCGGACGTCGCCGACCGCGACGGTCTGACGGCCGCCCTGAACACCGTGCGCCAGGCGGCCGGACCGGTCGCCGGGATCGTCCACGCGGCCGGGGTCCTCGACGACGCCACCGTGGCCACCCTGACCGGCGACCGGGTCCTGAACGTGCTCGCACCCAAGGTCCTCGGCACCGTCCTGCTCACCGAACTCGTCCCGGAGGCACAGCAGTTCGTTTTCTTCGCCTCGGCGGCCGGCCTGCTCGGCTCGGCCGGACAGAGTCCGTACGCGGCCGCGAACGCCTTCCTCGACGCCTGGGCGCACCATCTGTCCCGTACCGACCGCAGGGCGCTGAGCCTGGACTGGGGCGCCTGGGCCGGGGTCGGCATGGTCGCCGGGTCCGGGACCCGGGCCGCCGAGACCGGCCGGTCGGGCCTGATCGCGTTCTCCCCGGGGGAGGGCGGCGACCTGTTCGAGCGGGTGCTCACCACCTCCCGCCGCCAGCTCGCGCCCCTGGCCCTGAACCGGGAGATCCTCTCGCTCGACCCGGACACGGCCCGCGACCGCCCGATCCTGGGTGACCTGATCACCGTCACGGACGCCTCGGCGGACACCGACGCCCTCGTCACGCGGGTGTTCGCGGCGACCACGGACCAGGATCGGACCACACGGCTCGAAGCGTACGTACGTGCCAAAGTCGGCCAGATCTCCGGCGGTGCGGTCGACGTGTCCGCGACCACTGCCCTCAAGGAACTGGGCCTGGACTCCTTGATGCTCGTCCGGCTGCGCAACGCCTTCGCGCGCGAACTGGGCGCAGAAGTCCCCACCACCGCCGTCTTCTCGGCGTCCGACATCCAGGGCCTGGCACGGGCGTTGGGCGAGGTCCTGCCCGAACGCCGCCCGGGGGCGGGGGAAGAGGAACGGCGGCCCGAGCCCGTACCGGAGGTGCCCGAGAGCGAACTGCGACCCGCGACCCGCGACATGGTACGGCTGCTGCGCAGCGCCCGACCGGACATGCCCGACGCGGCACACGCCATCGGCCTCGCCGTACGGCTGACCGCGCCGACCACCCGTGAGGCGCTCGCCGACATCCTGACCCGGCTGGCCGGACGTCACGCCGCCTTGCGCACGGCACTGGAGGGAACGGGCGGACCGGGCCGGAAGATGCGCGTGGAACGGGAGTTGGCCTCGCCGCCACTGCGCTGGACGAGCGTGAGCGGCGACGCCGGACCCGACGCCGCCGACCGGCTGCGCCACCTCCTGGAGGCACCGTTCGACCTGACGGACCCGCCCCTGTGGCGCTTCGAGCTGCTGGACGCCGGCGAGGACGGTCAGCTCCTCGTGTTCGGCGCGCACCACGCGGTGGGCGATCTGCAGTCGCTGCTGCTCGTCGCGGGGGAGATCGACGCCGAGCTGGCCGGCACCTCGCTGGGCGACACCGTCACCAATCGTGACATCGACCTCCTGACCGAGGCCCAGCGCACCGCCGACACCCACGGGGCGGGCACGGCCGAGTGGCGCGAGGCCTTCCACGGCGCCGCGCGCCTCGACCTGACCCTCGCCCGGCCGCGCCCGGCGACCCGTTCGTACCGGGCCGGGAGCGTGACCGTGGAGATACCCGACGGGCTCATGGAACGGGTGACGGCGGCCGCGAGCCGACTCGCCGTCACACCCGCCGCCTTCTGCCTGGGCACCCTGACCGTGCTGCTGGCCAGGACGCGGGAACGGGAGCGATTCGTCCTGGCCGTGCCCGTCGACACCCGGATCCACGCCGACGCGTACGACGCGGTGGGCTTCTTCGGAGTGCCCGTCCCGTTCCCGGCGCAGGCGGGGGCGGGGGAGCCGATCGAGGACGTGCTGCGCCGCACGGACGCGCGCCTGGACCGGGTCCTCGCGAAGGGCGCCATGTTCTCGGACGTGCTGCCGACCCTCGCCGGACAGGGGCTGCACCGGACGAACGCGCCCCTCGTGGAGGTGTACTTCAACTACGTACGCTCGTCCGCCGGCCGTCTCGAACGGCTGGAGGTGCTCCCCGCCGGAACGGGGTACTCCGAACTCGACCTCATGATCACCATGACCCCGGACGCGGGCCGCGTCCGTCTCGACCACAACCTCGACATTCTGGACGCGACGACCTCGACGGACCTGGCGCGCCAGTTCCTGCGCCTGCTCGCGGATGCGGCCGAGGACCCCACGGCGGCGGTCCGCGCGACGGCGGAAACGAAGGGTGGAGTGACGGCCTCGGACCGTCCGGTGGAGGACACCGGCCGCGTGCTGGACGAAACCGGCCCTGTGCCGAGGAACACCGGCCGTGCGGGGGAGAACCTCGGCCGTGTGGTGACGGAGACGCCCGGCGCGGCGGCCGGGACGGTCGGTGCGACGGCGGGCGACGGCGGTGCGGTGACGGGCGCCCCTCTCGCGGACGAGCCCGCCGCCCGTCCGCGCCGCTCGCTCGCGCTCGCCGCCACCTTCGCGCTCGGTCATCTGCCCCTGCTGTGCGCGGCGGCGGTCGAGGAGGAGAGCGGCGAGGAGCGGACGCGGGACGGAGCGTGCGACACGGCGCCCGGCCGGATACGGGACGCGGCGCCCGACCGGGCACGGGACGCGGGCCCGGCGGTCGCGGAAGCCCCGTACCATCAGGTGCTCGCCGCACTGCGCGACCCGTCGGGCGTGTTCGCCGCCCCCGCTTCGACGGTGGGTGTGGTGCTGCTGCGGGCGGTGGACCTGGAACGGTTCGGCCAGGTGACCGACGCCGTGCTGGACGAGCTGCGCACCGCGTACCGGGCGGCGCTGGAATCCCTGTCCGAACGGACCCGCGGGCCGCTCGTCGTGGGCTTCCCGCCCTCCGCGCGCCCGGAGGACCGCTTCACCCGGTGGGAGATGGGCCTCGCCGCCGAACTCACCGACCTCCCCGGCATCGCGGTGCTCCGCCCGGACGACTGGACACGCCACCACACCGCCGCGGAACGCTTCGACGAACGGACCGAGCGGCTGGCCCACCTCCCCTTCACTCCGCGTTTCCAGGCCGCGATGGCCCTGCGGGTGGCCGAGGTCGTACGAGCGGTACGGCGCCCCGCGCCCAAGGTCATCGCGGTGGACGGCGACCAGACCCTGTGGGGCGGGGTGGCCGGGGAGATCGGCCCCGACGCGGTGGACCTGACCGGACCACGCGCCCTTCTCGCGCGCAGGCTGCTGGAGTGGCGGGCCGCGGGCGTGCTGCTGGCACTGGTCAGCAACAACGACGAGGACACGGTACGAGCCGTCCTGGACCGCCCGGACAGCCTGTTGAAGACCGAGCACTTCAGCGCGGTCTCCGCCACCTGGGGGCCGAAGCCGGCCCGACTCGCCGCGGCGGCGCGCACGCTCGGCCTGGGACTCGACAGCTTCCTCTACCTGGACGACAACCCCGTCGAGATCGCGGCGATGCGGTCGGCGCTGCCGCAGGTGCTGTCACTGACCTGCCCGCCGGCGCCCGAACTCGGCGACTTCCTGGACCGGTTGTGGCCGTTGGTCCCGAGGCCGGCGACGGCCGAGGACGGGTCGCGGGCACGGTTCTACACGCAGGAGCGGGAACGGGACGCGGCCCGCGAACAGGCCGGGTTCGAGGAGTTCCTCGCCGGACTGGAGCTTGAGGTCGACATCCGGGCCCTGGCCGAGGACGACATGGAGCGGGCCGCGCAACTGGTGCGCCGTACCAACCAGTTCGTCCTCCACCCGAGATCGTCCGACGGTGGAGATCTGGCGCGGTGGCGGGAACGCGGCGAGGTGTGGACGGGCACGGCCCGCGACCGGTTCGGCGACTACGGGCAGATCGGCCTGCTCGCCCTGCGCGCGGAAGGCGGCCGACTGGACGTCCTCGCCTGGTCGATGAGCTGCCGTGCGCTCGGCCGCGGTGTCGAGGAGCGGATGCTGCGGTGGCTGGCCGACCGCGCGGACGAGTTGGGCTGCGCCGAGGTCCGTCTGACGGCGGAGCGCACCGCGCGCAACCTGCCGGCCCGGCGTCTGCTGGCCGCGCTCGGTGGCGGCGACCAGGACGACGAGCGGATGGAGAGTGTGGTCACGCCCGAGCAACTGCGGGCCTTCCGTTCCTGGCGGCGACCTTGAGCGGGGACGGCGGCGGGGGTGGCCCGAGCTGTGACAGCGGTACGGGAAACGACAGTGCACAGGGTGAAGGGCTCTCATGCGTGAAGTGAACGAGGACACGTCGTCGAACGCCGGACGGCGGGCGGCCGGTGAGGCGATCGAGCGCGGTGACGGGGGTCTGAGCGTGGAGGCCCTGCTGTCCAGAGCCGGGTTGACGCCGGCGCCCGAGGCGCCGGCGGCCGCCGCGCGCACGGGTGGCGTGCCGACCGCGAGAGCCGATTCCCGCCGTACGGCTGTGGATGCGGATGCGGACGCTGATGCCGGGGTGGTTCCGTTCGGTGCTGGTGCTGGTGCTGGTGCTGGTGCAAGTACGAGTGCGGGTACGGGTACATGTACGGATGTCGGTGTCGGTGTCGGTGTCGGCACCGGACGTGGTGCGGACCGCCAGGCCGAGCCCACGCCCGTGACGCCCGACGTGGACGGCCTGGCCTCCGCGATCGCCGAGGCGGCGGGCCCCTTCGTACCCGAGGGGCGACTGTCGCCCGACAGCGACTTCTTCGACGCCGGGGGCACCTCCGTCGGCGCCGTGGAACTCGTCGCGGCGCTGGAGGACTCACTGGGCCTGGAGATGGACCTCGACGAGGTGTTCGCCGACGCCCGGCCGCGCAGCCTCGCCCGGCGCTGGCTGGCGACCGCCGGGGCCGCGGCGGCCCCCGCCACCCCGTGCGTACCGGAAACCCTGGCACCCGTGGGAAGTTCGGCACCGGCACTACGCCCCTCTCCGCCCGGGACGACCCCCCGTACCCCACCGCCCGTCCCGACGACCGGCTCCCCGGGGAGCGTCGGCAGCACCACGCCCACCACCACCCTGTCCACCTCGTCCAACCTGTGCGCGCCGTCCTCTCCGTACGCCCCGTCCCTCTCGGCCCGCCCCGACGACCTGGACCAGATCCTGGCCGACCTCTCCCTCGCCGACCGGCTGCCCTGGACCGGGTCGCCCGAGCCGCTGCCGCCCCGCCGGATCCTGCTCACCGGAGCCACCGGCTTCCTCGGCGGCCATCTGCTCCTCGACCTGCTCAGGCACAGCGACGCCCATGTGTACTGCCTCGTCCGCGCCGCCGACGAGCAGGCGGCCTCGGCCCGCCTCGGCGCTGCGCTGAAGACCCACCGGCTGCCGTGGTCGGCGGAGATCCGTCGCCGGGTGACGGTGGTCCCCGGCGACATACGGCGCCCCCGGCTGGGCCTGTCGGACGACCTGTGGACCACGCTCGCCCACGAGCTCGACAGCGTGGTGGGAGTGGCGGCGGCCGTCGACTTCCTGCGCGGCTACCGGTCGCTGCGGCAGAGCAACGTCGTCGGCGCGCTGACCCTGGCCGAACTCGCGGCGACCGGCCGGCCGAAGCCGCTGCACCACGTCTCCTCGATCGCCGTCTTCAACGAGGTCGGCATCACCTCCATGGGCGAGGACGACCCGCTCGCCCATGTGGACCGTCTCGTGGCGGGCTACGACCAGACGAAGTGGGCGGCGGAGGTCGCGCTGCGCAGGGCACGCGACCACGGTCTGGTCGTCACCGCGATGCGCCCGGGTGGCATCGGAGGACACACGGGAACCGGTGCCTACAACCCGCAGGACCTCAGCAGCGGCCTCATCTCGGCCTTCGGCCGCTTCCGTACGGTACCGGCCTTCCGGTACCTGAACTCGGCCCCGGTGGACTGGGTGAGCCGGGTCGCGGCCGCCGTCGTCTGCGAACCGGACGCATGGGGCCACGACTACAACCTGACCGGCGTGCCCAACACCCTCGACGACGTCGTACGGGACATGGCGCGGGGCGGCATGCACGTGCGCGTACACGACTGGGACGAGTGGCGCGCCGACGTACTGGACCGTCTCGAAGCCGAGCCGGTACCCGAACTGGACTTCCTGACACGGGTGCTGCGCAGTCCCACCGCCCTCAGACTGTGCGAGGCCACCTTGACGGGGCCTGCGGCCACCGGTGAACGCACCGCCGCCCTCGTCGAGGCGCTCGGCCTCCGGCCCCCGGCCCGTTACGACTCCCGGGCGCAGCTGAGGACGTTCGAGCGTCTCGCCGAGGACGGCCTGGCCAGACTGCCGCACAAGGACGACCAGCCCTATCTGTGGTTCTCCGAGACGACCGAGGGCGCCGTGGGGCCCGTCGGCGCGGCGGCCGACATTCCCTGCTCGATGGCGCTGACCCTCTCCATCGCGAGCATGTACCAACTGGTGGGGGAGCGGAGGGTGGACGCCGGCGGTGAGCTGGTGTGCTCCGCCGTGCATCCCGAACCGCTGGTCGTCGCGAGCGGGGACGTCTGGGTCCGGCCCGAGGAGGGAATTCCGCGACAGGACGGACAGCACCATCAACTCCTGCGCTACCGAATGCTGTTGCGTGACACCGACGGTGGCCGCTGGTGGCTGGAGGGCCACAAGCACGCCCGCGCCCGCCGCGACGTGTGGCGGCAGACCCGCGCGCTGCGCGTCGAGATCGGCCGCGAGAACGAACCGGCCGTCCTCGCCGGCGAGTTGGTCGTTCCCGCGGACAGCTACGTGCGCGACCAGATCGACGGGATCAGGGTCGACCCTCGCCTGACCGCCCGGGAACGGCGGGCCGCCAAGCTGACCTGGCTCGCCTGGTTCGGACTGGAGATGGGCCGCGGACTGCTCGGTCCCTTCGCGCGGGCCGCCGCCGACCTCCTCGACCTGCGCCGCACCCCGACCCTCCCGGAGCGTCACCGATGATCCTCAGAGCCGCCTCCCGCACCCGGCAGCCGGTCCGCAAGGTCCGGACGACCGCGGCGCCGCACCCCCTGCGCCACCGCCTCGACCCCGCGCGGGTCGAGGAGATCCCCTTCAGGACCGGGGACGGCGTCAATCTCGCGCTGACCCGCGTCGACAGCGGCGAGCGGGACCGGCCCGCCGTGCTGCTCCTGCACGGGCACACCGCGTCCGCCGACATGTTCCTGCTCCCCGAGACCCGCAACCTCGTCGACGTCCTGCTCGACGACGGTTACGAGCCCTGGCTGCTCGACTGGCGGGGGAGCCGACGCTTTCCGTACAACGAGACCGGCAGGCGGTACACGTACGACGACGTCGCGCTGTACGACATCCCCGAAGCGGTCTCCCGCGTCCGTGAACACATCGGCGACCGGCCCCTGTTCGTGGTCGCGCACTGCATCGGCTCTCTCGCCCTGTCGCTGAGCATGACGGCGGGACTGGTGCCCGGGCTCGCGGGGGTCGTCTCCCAGGGCGTGTTCCTGACGCCGAAGCTGGCGGGACGCACCTCGCTGCGCATGACGGTGGCGGGTGAACTGCTGCGCAACCGCATCGACCACATCCCGGTCGACTTCCGGAAGGTGGGCCTGCGGTCGAAGTACACGCCCCTGTTCGCCCTCGCCTCGCGCGGCGCGGCCTGCCCCGACCCGACCTGTCAGATTCTCCACAACTCTGCCTGGGGATCGGGTGCTTCGCTCTTCGTCCACGAGAACCTCTCGGACGCCACCCACGACCGGCTCGCCGAACTCCTCGGGCCCGCGCCCCTGTGGATCCTGCCGCACCTGCGCCGCATCGAACTGGCCCGTACCGTCGTCCGGTGGCACGACACCGACCACCGCTACCGGGCGCTGCCGCCCAACGCGCTGGACGCCGCGGCCCGCATCGACACCCCGGTACTGCTGCTCTCGGGCAGCGAGAACGGTCTGTGGCTGGACTCGCAGCGGCTCTGCCACGAGGTACTGGCGCACCGCCGCCCCCAGTTGGACGTCTCGTACACGGAGATCCCCGGCTACGGGCACCTGGACACGTTCCTGGGCCGGGGCGCCGCCCTCGACGTGTTCGGACACATCCTCGAATTCCTCGGCGAACGACGGTGACGGCGGCCCGCGCGGCCGGATACCGTACCGGTCAGTAACCGGACCGCACCCAGGAGGCCCCATGCCGCAGCTCGATGTCGACGGCGCCGCGCTGACGTACGACGACGAGGGCCCCCGCGACGGCGGTGGCGTCCCCCTCGTGTTCCTCCACGGCTGGACCGCCAACCGGCGCCGCTGGGACCACCAGGTGGCGCACTTCGCCGAGAAGCGGCGGGTGGTCCGGCTGGATCTGCGCGGGCACGGCGACAGCGGCGGTTCGGGGGTGCGCACGATCGCGGAGCTGGCGACGGACGTCCTCGCCGTCCTCGACCACCTGAAGATCGAGCGCTTCGTCCTGGTCGGCCACTCCATGGGCGGGATGATCTCCCAGACCATCGCCCTCGCCCACCCCGAGCGGGTCGACCGCATGGTCCTGGTCAGCTCGATCAGCAGGATGACCTACAGCCGGGGGCGCGGTCTGCTGATGGCGGCGTCGACGCTGGTGCCGTTCAAGCTGTTCGTCGCCACCAACATCCAGCGCGCCTTCGCCCCCGGCTATCCCCGCGAGGAGATCCGGGAGTACGTCCGCACCTCGGCGGACACCCCGCGCGAGGTGGTCATGACGCTGTACGGGGCCATGCGGTCCTTCGACGTCCTCGACCGGCTCGGCGAGATCCGCACCCCGACCCTCCTGGTCCACGGCTATCACGACATCCAACTGCCCGTCACGCAGATGCTCCGGATGGCGAAGGCCTACCCGGACGCCGTGGTGCGGATCCTGGACGCCGGCCACGAGCTGCCCGTGGAGAAACCGGCCGAACTCACCGCCGCGCTCGACGGGTTCGTGACCGACCGGCCGTGAACCACCGGACGCCCGCCGGACCGCGGGGTCCGGTGTCCGGTGTCCGTTCAGGAGATCCGGTAGATCCCCTCGGGTTCGTCGTGCGCCTGCGCGGCGTACTCCTCGAATCCGAGGTTGCCGATGCTCAGGTTCGCGTGGATGTCGTGGACGCCCGCGGGGACGGTACGGAAGGAGCGACCGAACTCGGTGAGCCGGCGGTGGTCCTCGTCGTCCTCGCACTCCTCCCGCGTCAGCGTGGTGACCGCGAGCAGGGCGTGGTGCGCGGTCCTCATCGTGGTCTTGTCGGCGAGGAAGACGACCGCCAGGTTCTCGTCGGCGCGGACCGCGGCCACCACGTCGTCGACGCCGGCCTCCGCCCAGGCCGGGTCGTCCAGGAGGTGCAGCCCGGCGGCGTAACGCCCGTCGCCCCGATCGCCCCAGGGCTGCGCCAGGGCCGCCGTCACGGCCCGCCAGGACACGTCGTCGTGATAGTCCGTCCTGACGACCAGCGCATCGAATTCGTCCCGGCCGACGACGGCGGGCAACGCGTTCATGGACGTTCTCCTCGGTGACTGCGGTGGGGCGTCCGGTCGACGGTACGACGTCCACGCCGTCCGGAACGGCAGTCGTGGCCGTCGACGCCGCCAGAGCTTCCGCGTCCGCCCCGTCGGCGGCCCGCGGACGTGACCGGGCGTCGAAGGTACGAAGGCGCCGAACGCCCCGAGCCGCCGAACGTACGGGGACGTCGAACCCGCCGAGGCGTCGAACGCGCTCCCGGCCGCCCGGGAGCGGTGAGGGTCGGACCGGGTGATCACGCCCCGGAGGCTTCTACGGCGATGTGGAGGGCGGCGCGTCGGCGCCGGCACCTTCCATCGCGGCGAACTCCGTGAGCAGCGCCGCGGCGCCGGCCACGTCGCTCGTCAGGGAGCGGTCCTCCATCGCCGGATTCAGCACCGCGGCGGCCATCGCGTAGGCGCGCCCCGCGGTGGTCAGCGGGTCGGGAGCCGTACCGCGTTGGCGCAGGGCCCGTACCGCGGCGACCAGCTCACAGCCCAGGACCAGCCGGTACGCGTCGGTGAGCCGGAGTGTCTTGCGGGCCGCCTGGGTGGCGAAGCTCGCCGCCTCCTCCATCCCCTGCGACAGCACCACGTGCCCGAGGGCGGCCGGTACGGCGCACGCCTGGACCTCGGCGACCGCGGCCGCCGCGCTGTACTCGAGGATCATCATCCCCGAACCCGCCGACGCCTCGTCGGCCAGGTAGGAACGTGCCCCGGTCAGTTCGGGGCGGCCGAGCCCGGAGAGCCGGGCGGCGGAGAGCCGGGCCGTGCCGAGGACGGCGAGGCACACCCCGTCGAGCGCCAGCGCGAGCGGGGTGGCGAAGAAGCCGCCGTGGTGCTGGGCGACCGGGACTTCACCGGCCCGGTCCCAGCCGATCAGGGGGTTCTCCACCGCCGAGTTGAGGTCGACGGCGAGCACCTCGTCCAGGGTGCTCCACGCCTCCGTCGCCGGGCCGTGCGCCTGTGGGAAGCAGCGGAAGCCGAAGGGGTCCTGGACCCGTGGGGACGGTGGCCACGGAGCCTGCGACGCGCCGAGCAGCCGTCGTACGCGCGCGGCGGCACGCCGCGTGGGCGGATGCGGGTGCGCCAGATGGACCTCGGGCGCGTACGCCTCCAGGGACGCGTCGATCGCGCACAGGGACAGGGCCGTCACCACGTGCGCGGCGCGCACCAGCGCGCCGAGGTCGTGACAGGCGAGCGCGGACTGCCCCAGAGTGAGAGCGTTGCTGCTCAACAGGGCGAGCGCGTCGCCGCGTTCGATCCGCAGCGGCTCGGGGAGCGGTTCCCGGCCGTCCGCGCGGTCATGTTCCCAGGGGATGTGTCCGAACAGCGCCAGTCCGAGTTCGGCGAGCGCCGTCAGATCCCCGGTGCCCACCGCTCCGTACTCGCTGACCGGTGGGTGCACGCGCGCCCGCAGGGCGTCCACCATGGCGGTGGCGACCGCGGGGCGCAGCCCCGATCCCCCGGCCAGCAGTTGGTTGGCCCGGACCGCCATCATCGCGCGGACCTGTCGTGCCGGCAGGCGTTCCCCGATCCCACCCGCGTGGCTGAGCAGCAGTCGCAGGTCATGGCCGTCGCCGTCGCGTTCCTCGACGGCGACGCCGCGGTGCGCTCCGACGCCGGTGGTGCGTCCGTAGGCCCGGGTGCCCGCCGCCGCCAGTGCCTGGGCGGCCCGGTGTGAGCGTTCCATCCCCGCCAGCGCGTGCGGACGCACGGTGGCGGGCGAGGCTCCGCCGGCGATCAGGGCCACGGTGCCCGCGTCGAGACCGTGGCCCGTCAGTGCCGGCGCACCGGACACGGCGGCCACGCGCGCGGCATCGGTGCGCGGATCGGCGGGGGGAGTTTCGGCGGTGCGCTCGAGCATGACGGAGCTTCTCCTCGACGACACGGCCCCGGGCGCCCCCACGCCCGGGGTGCCGGACAGCGGGCCGGAGCGGATCTCCGCTCCGGCCGACGCGTGTCCGTCAGGACAGTCCGGCGGACGACAGCCACTGCTTGGCCACGTCCAGCGGGTCCTTGTTGTCGTTCTGCACCTGGGCGTTGAGGTCGACCAGGGCGTCGGTGTCGAGCTTCGCCGACACGGCGTTGAGGGCGGAAACACCCTCGGAGGTGAGACCGCTCTTGTAGGCGAGCGGAGTGACGTTCTCGAACCCGAAGAGATTCTTCGAGTCCTGGAGGACGACGAACTTGTTCTTGCTGATTCCGGGGTCGGTCGAGAAAATGTCCGCAGCCTGGATGTTGTTGCCCTTCAGGGCGGCGACCGTCAGCGGACCGCCCGCGTCCAGGGCCTTGAACGACTTGAAATCGAGGCCGTATTCGGACTTCAGGCCGAGCAGTCCCTGCTTGCGGGTCTGGAACTCCGGGGAACCGCCGATGACCATGTCCTTGGCCGCGTCGGCGAGGTCGGCGATGGTCGACTTCTCGGTCAGGCTGTACTTCTTGGCCGTGGCCTCGTTCACCGCGACGGCGTCCTTGTCCTGGGCCTGGGAGGGCTCCAGCAGGGTCAGCTTCGCGTCGAGTCCGGCGGTGATGGCCTTCGAGGTCTCCTCGACCGTGGTCGGGGCCGCCTTGGCGTCGAGATAGGCCAGCAGGGCGCCGTTGTACTCGGGCAGAACGGTGATCGTGCCGTTCTTGATCAGACCGTAGGTCGTCTCACGGCTACCGATGTTGAGCTTGTAGCTGACCTTGATGCCCTTGGCCTTCAGGGCCTCGCCGTAGATGTCGGCGATGAGGATGCTCTCGGGGAAGTTGTTGGAACCGACCACGACCGTACCGCCCTTGGCGGTGTCACCCTTCAGCGGGTCCTTGCCGTCGGAGCTGTTGTCGGAGGAACCGCAGCCCGTGAGCGCGGCCGCGGCCACAACCAGCAGGGACACAGCATACGTTGCGGTCGTTCGGGTGCTTCTGGCGTGGGTCACGTTGGTCATCCAGACTTGTGCATGGGGGTCGGAAGGCGTGGCGTGTAGTCGATCCAATCGAGCGCAGTAACGCACCGTCAAGACACGAATAGATCACCGATGGAGACCAGGCGGCTTCACCGCGTGTGCGCAACTCGGCCGAAACGACGGTGAATCGGACGTATTGCTGTGTCACTTTTTGGTTGATCATGGCCGTACTCTTGCGGCAACCGCTAATGTTGGCCGAGTCGGGGGACATGGTTCCACTTGCTCGGCCCGAGCGTGCTGACACGACCCGTCCACGCAGCCCGGGCTGCGGGCTTCCAATTGGGAATGAAGTCAAGGAGGTTTGGTGCCCGCGCACAGGAAAGCCGCCCGGGGGCCGCAGACCACGGCTCCCCGAATAGGCCGGACGCCCTCCCTCCTCGACCGTTGGCCTTTCCGACGGAAACTCAATGTGCTCGTCATTGTTCCGTTGGCCGTCGTTTCCGCGATGATCGCCTACATCGTCTATTCCGAGATGGACTCGGCCCGTTCCGCGGCCGCGACGGCCCGTCTCGTTCGGGACAGTGCGCAGGTGACCAAACTGATCGACGGGGTGCAGACCGAGCACCGGCAGGCGCTCCTGGTCTCGCTGCGCCACGAGGCCGCCCGCCCCGGCGACAAGGCGCCCGACACCTCCGCCTTCCTCCAGGCGCAGCGGAAGGTCACCGCCCAGGCCGAAGCCGTCCGCGCCACCTACGGCGAGCGGCTGCCCGAGGCCGAGGCCCAGGCGCTCAAGGAGCTGGAGGGCCTCGACAGCCTCCGCAAGACCATCGAGCAGAGCCCGATCCCCGCGGACAACATCGACCCGGCGTACGGATCGGTGATCGAGGGCCTCATCAACGGTCTCGGACTGGGCCAGTCGGGCGGTGAGTCCTCGGAGTCCGCCGGCAACCTGCTCGACGCGCTGCTGCGTGCCGACACCGCCCACGCGTCCTTCGAGACCAGCGTCTTCGCGGCCCGCACCCGCGACGCCAACGCGCTCATCGAGTACACCGGAGCCGTCGGCGACTACGAGCAGTACACCTACCAGGCCGAGCGCTTCACCCGGTTCGCGAGCCAGGAGCAGGGCGCCGAACTCGCCTCGATCGAGCACAGTGCCTACCAGAGCGTCATCGCCCAGCACTACGCGGCGCTCCAGGTGGACCCCAGTGGCCTGGTCGCCGAGAGCCCGGCTCAGCTGCGTACCGCGCTCCAGGGCGCGCTGACCGCCGACCCGACCTACGAGCGCCAGGCCCAGAACCGGCTGAAGATCACCGAGTCGCTGATCAACGACATCGCCGCCGACACCCAGGAGGCGTCCGACGACGCCTGGTGGCAGGTGCTGTGGCTGGTGGCCGCGAACCTCGCCGCCTTCGCGGCCTGGATCCTGTTCTCGGTGCTCGTGCGCCGCTCCGTGGTGCGCACGGTGCGCAGCCTCACCCAGGCGGCCCAGCACGTGGCGGCCGCGGCCGAGACCGAACTCGCCCGAGTCGCGGACGACGACGCCGACGACGCGGGTCCGCCGCGGCTCGAAGCCGTTCCCGTCCCGGTCCGCGACGAGATCGGCGAACTCGCCGAAGCCTTCAACCAGGTGCAGGTCACCGCGAGTGCCCTGCTGGAACGCCAGGTCGTCAGCCGCCGCAACATCGCCGAGATGTTCGGCAACGTCGGCCACCGCGTCAGCAACCTGACGGCACGGCAACTCGCGTTGATCGACTCCGTGGAACGCGGCGAGACCGACCCCGAGGTACTGGACCGGCTCTACCGCATCGACCACATCGCCGTACGCCTCCAGCGCAACGCCGACAGCCTGATGCTGCTCGCCGGCATCCGCGAGACGGGCCTCAACTCCGGCCCCATGCGGCTCAGTAACGTCGTCCGTGCGGCGCTCGGCCAGATCGAGGGCTATCAGCGCGTCACCCCGCACGCCGAGGGCGATGTGACCGTCGCGCCCGACATCGTCGGCGACCTGACGCTGATGCTCGCCGAACTCCTGGAGAACGCGGTGACGTTCTCCCCGGCGTCCAGCAGTGTCGAGGTGGCCCTGAGACCCAGGCACGGCTCCGGCGGCGGTGCTCTCATCGAGATCATCGACCACGGGCTCGGGATGAGCGTCGAGCGGCTGGAGGAGGAGAACGCCCGCCTGATCCGCCGTGAACGGCTGGACCTCGCCCCGACCGAGGTGCTCGGCCTCTTCGTGGTCGGTGGTCTCTCCCGGCGCTGGGGCATCGAGGTCGTCCTCACCCGCACCCCGGGCGGCGGTGTCACGGCCACCGTCGCGGTGCCCGCCTCCCACCTGCTGCTGGCCGACCCCACCGGAGCCGCGACCAGGGCCCCGCACATCCTGCCGCCGCCGCGCCGTTCGGGTCTCGCCGAACCGCGCCCGGCCGCCGTCGATCCAGAGCCGGGTCCCGCGGACCTGCCCCGCAGGATTCCCGCCCGCAGCCGCGGCCCGGAGCCCTCCGGTCACGCGGGCCGTCAGGAACCGGCGTCCGAGGCCGGGACGGGCTACGGCGGCCCCGCGACCCGGCCCAGGCCGGGTGGCGCGGCGGCCCCCGGAGCACCGGCACGCCCCGGCTCCGCAACCCACGAGACGGCGGGACGTCCGGGCCCCGCAGCCCGCGAGACGCCGGGACACGGCCTGCCGCGGAGCGCTGCCGGCGGTCCGGTGCGGCAGCGTGGCACCGGCGCCGTGGGCGGACTCGGACTGCCACCGCGTACCGCGGGCGGCGGCCTCGGACAGTCGCCCCGCCCCACGGACGGCGACCTCGGACAACCGCCCCGTGGCGGGAGTCCGGGACACCGTCAGGGCCCGGCCCCGGTGGCGTCCGGCAACGCTCCGACGCCACCGGCCGAGGGCGGTGCCAGTCCGCTGCGGCGCCGCGTGCGCGGTGCGACCCTCCAGGCCACCACCGCCTCGACCCGGCTGCCCAGACAAGCCGCCGGCACCCCCAATCCGCGCCCGTCCGCCTGGCAGACCGCCGACGCGGAGGCGGCGCGCTCCGAGATCGACGAGTTCGAGGAAGCCGTCCTGCGGGCCGAGCGTGAGAGCGCGGCCGGATACCCAGGTATCGGCGGCGGACCGGCCCGTTCAGGGGGCCGGCCCGACATCTCGACCGAACACAGCACAGAGAACAACCGACCCTCATTCCCGGAAGGCACGAGCAAGTGACCATGTGGACAGGTGGACCCGAGTCCGCGGCCGTGGAACCGGCGACGGACGTGAAGACCGCCGCTGCCGACTTCAATTGGCTGCTCAATCGTTTCGCCACCGAGACGGCCGGGGTCGTCGACGTGATCGGGGTCTCCTCCGACGGTCTGCTGATCGCGGTGTCCCAACTGCGCGGCAAGGCAGACTCGGAGCGGCTCGCGGCCATCGTCTCCGGGATCACCAGCCTCGCCATGGGCGCGTCGGGCAACTACGGCCTCGGCGGGCTCAACAAGGTCATCATCGACCTGGAGGAAGGCCACGTCCTGGTGTCCGCGCTGGGCGCCGGCGCGGTGCTCGGCGTGGTCGCCTCGAAGGAGGCGAAGCTCGGGAACATCGCGTACGAGATGACCCTCTTCGCCAACCGCGCGGGCGCCGCCCTGAGTCCGCAACTGGTCATGGAGCTCAAGAACACCGTGGGGATCGCGCCGACCCGTTGACGGTCGGCGGGGGCGTCGCGAAGGCCGTGACGACCCGCGAGGTGAAGGGTGAGGACGTGATGACGGCCGGCGAGCCAGCAGCCTCCGACGACGGCGCGTGGGGTGTCGAACCCCCCGCGTCGGTCGTCCGGCCATTCCTGCTGACCGCGGGACGGATCGCCGGAGGTGACAGCCTGGTGCCACCGATCCCGATCGAGACACAGGTCGTCGCGACCGAACTCGGTCTGGCCACGCTGGAGGCCTTCGTCTTCGACCAGCACCGCGACATCATCACGGTCTGCCGCCGGCCGCAGTCGCTGGCGGAGATCGCGGCGAAGCTGCGGATGCATTTGAATGTGATCAGGGTGCTCGCCGACGATCTGCGCGCCGACGGTCAACTGGCCTTGTACGCACCGCAGGCCGAATCCGCCCGCGACGCCACCGTATTGCGAAGGGTTATCGATGGTCTCCGAGCTATCCCCGACTCCCGGGGCGCGATCCGTGAGCGCTGACTCCGAGGCGTCCCGGCCGCCCATGCCGGTGAAGATGGTCATCGCGGGCGGCTTCGGCGTCGGCAAGACCACCACGGTGGGTGCCATCTCCGAAATAGAGCCGCTCACCACCGAGGCGTCCATCACCTCGGTCGCCGCGGGCATCGACGACCTCTCCCACACCCCGGAGAAGATGACGACCACCGTCGCCATGGACTTCGGGTGCGTCACGCTGGATCCGACCCTGAAGCTCTACCTGTTCGGCACGCCGGGCCAGGAACGGTTCGGGTTCATGTGGGACGACCTGGTCGAGGGCGCCCTCGGCGGGCTCGTCATCGTCGACACCCGCCGGCTCGACGACTGCTACGCGGCCGTCGACTACTTCGAGCACCGCGAGATTCCCTTCGCGGTGGCGGTCAACGCCTTCGACGGCAAGGTCGAGCACGACCTCAACGACGTACGGTGGGCGCTCGACGTGGGCGACCACGTGCCGCTCACCGTGTTCGACGCCCGCGAACGCGGATCGGTGCGGGACGCGCTCCTCGTCGTCCTCGAACACGCCCTGGCCAGAGCGGAGAAGTGAGAGTCCGGCAGTGACGGCACGAGAAGGGGGGACGGGCCCGGCCCGTCCCCCCTTCTCGACGTTGTTCCCGCCTCGCGTCAGACCGTGCGGCGCCTGCGCACCCCGGGGGACACCGCCACCCGCGTGATGGCCCAGAACAGCACGAGCACGAGCAGTGCCAGCACGGCGGTGAGCGCGGCACCGCCCGCCACCTTCTCGTAGTTGCGCTGGTACAGCCCGTCCAGGATGTACCGGCCGACCCCGCCCAGACTCACATAGGCCGCGATCGTCGCCGTCGAGACGATCTGGATCGCCGCCGAGCGCAGGCCGCTGAGGATCAGCGGCAGCGCCGCGGGCACCTCGACCTGGAACAGGATCTTCCGCTCCGCCATGCCCATGCCCCGGGCGGCGTCCACGGGGGACGGGTCCACGGTGCGGATCGCCTCGTAGGTGGTGATGAGGATCGGGGGGATCGCCAGCACCACGAGCGGGATCATCACGGGCACGATACCGAGGCCCAGCCAGACGAACATCAGCACCAGCAGGCCGAAGGTGGGCAGGGCGCGGGCACCCGCCGACACGAAGGCGAGCGCGTTGCCACCGCGGCCCGTGTGTCCGGTGACCAGACCGATCGGCAGACCGACGGCCGCGGCGATGGACAGTGCCCCGGCCGTGTACTGGATGTGCTCCCACACACGCTGCGGGATGCCGTCGTAGCCGTGCCAGTGGGATCCGTCGCTGAAGAAGGACTGCATGAAGTTCAGTACGTTCACGAGACGCTCTCCGGTGTACGGGTGGGGCCCGGGATCGTGGACCTACCGCGCCCGGCCCTGCGGGACGAGGGCGGCTGCCAGGGGGTGAGGACCCGCTGGAGCAGCACGAGCAGGGCGTCGATCAGCACCGCGAGGACGGCGGTGGTGACCACCGAGTTCACGGCGAGCAGCGGGCGGTGGTAGAGCATCGCGGTGGTCAGCAGATTACCGAGTGCCCCCTGGTTGCCGATCAGCGATCCGACGCTGACCAGGCTGATGCTGGAGGCGGTGGCCACCCGCAGTCCGGCCATGATCGCCGGTACGGCGATGGGCAGTTGGACCTGGAGGTAGCGGCGTACGGTGCCGATGCCCATCGCGGCCGCGGCCGCGTTCGTCTCCTCGGGCACCGAGCGGACGCCGTCGACGACCGCCGGGACGATCACCACGAGGCTGTACAGGCACAGCGGGATCATGACGGTGGTCCGGCTCAGCCCCGTGTAGTCGATGAGCACCACGAAGAAGGCGATCGACGGGATCGCGTACAGCACCGTGGTGGTCCACAGCACCGGCGGATAGATCCAGCCGAAGCGGACACAGAGCAGACCGATCGGCAACGCCAGCAGCAGACCGACGAGCACGGGGACCAGCGCCTCCAGCATGTGCCCGCCGATCAGACCGGCGTAGCTGCTCTGGAGGTCGCTCGGGATGTCGAAGAACCCGTTCATCGAACGGCCTTCGCGGGCGCGGACCCCTGCGCGGTGTCCGCCGCGCGCCGCTGCCGGGCCGCGCGGATCGCCGCGGCGACCGTCTCCTGGCCGGCGAGCCCCAGCACCTTTCCGGACGCGTCCACGCCGACCGCCTGTCCCGTGGGCGACAGCACCGCCCGGTCCAGCGCGACCCGCAGCGAGTCCCGTCCCACCTCGAAGCCCTGCCCGTAGGGCTCCAGGGAGCGTACCTCGCCCGTCCACACCGTCAAGTCGGCCCAGCCCAGGGGCTTGCCGTCGGCGTCGGTGACCAGGACCGGTGCCTGAGCGGCCCGTTGCCCGGCGAGATGCTGCCAGTCGGTGCCGACCGGGAAGACCTGCGAGCGGTCGAGCGCGAGATCGCGCGTGGACAGGAACGACAGACCGCGGATGCCCCGGTCGCCACCGAGGAACTCCTCCACGAACGCGTCGGCGGGCGCCGACAACAGCTCGTCGGGGGCGGCGAACTGGGCTAGTTTGCCGCCGGTGCGCAGCACCGCAACGCGATCGCCGACCGTGATGGCCTCGTCCATGTCGTGGGTGACGAACACGATGGCCTTGCCCAGTTCGCCCTGGATGCGCAGCAACTCCTCCTGCAGACCGCGCCGGACGACCGGGTCGACGGCGGAGAAGGGCTCGTCCATCAGCAGGATCGGCGGGTCCGCCGCCAGCGCGCGGGCGACACCGACGCGCTGCTGCTGACCGCCGGAGAGCTGGTACGGGTAGCGGCGGGCCATGCCCGGATCGAGCCCGACCCGTTCCATCAGCTCCGCCGCGCGGGCGCGGGCACGCTGCTTGGACCAGCCGAGCAGCCGCGGCACCGTGGCGATGTTGTCGAGGATCGTACGGTGCTGGAAGAGCCCGGCGTTCTGGATGACGTAACCCATGGACTGGCGCAGGGCGTTGACCGGCCGGCGCGTGATGTCCTCGCCGTCGACCCGGATCGTGCCGCTGGTCGGCTCGACCATGCGGTTGATCATGCGCAGCGTGGTGGTCTTGCCGCACCCCGACGGTCCGACGAGCACGGTGATGGAGTGGTTCGGTATCTGTAGGGACAGGCGATCGACGGCCACCGTGCCGTCGGCATATCGCTTGCTGACATCTTCGATGGCTATCAAGCGTCGAAACCCTTCGGGAACGGCTGTGATCGGACGTGACCGGATCACGTGCACGAGGGTGCGTAGTCTAGCCAGTTGGCGCGTACGTTCGGTCACCCCAGGGGGGTCCCTGTCGCGTGATGCCCAGGTGGAGCGCGCGGCACCGCGGCCGGCGCTCTCTCCACCGGGCGGGTGACCTCCGGGCGTGGCGGCGCCGCGCGATCGCCGGTGCCCGGTGAGACTGTCGCCCTCACGCCCGCCGCCCGGGGACGCAGTCCCTGCCACAGCCCGGAGAGACCTCGTGCGATTCCCCTTCCACCGGGCCGCGCTGGCCGGCGCCGCCGTCCTCGTCGTGTCGACGACCGCACCGACCGCGCGCGCCGTCGCGGACGACACGGTCACCGACCCGGCACGCTATGTGAACCCCTTCGTCGGCACCGCACCCGGAGGGACCGATTTCGGCCACGGCGGGGGCGCCGGGAACACCTTCCCCGGAGCGACGGCACCGCTCGGCCGGGTGCAGTGGAGCCCGGACACGGTGACCTACCAGCACGGTGGTTACGCGTACGGCGACAACCGGATCCGGGGATTCAGCCTCACCCACCTCTCCGGAGCCGGATGCAAGGACTACGGCAACGTGCCCTTCATGCCGCTGCTCGACGGCGACACGACCGGGCAGGCCACCTTCTCCCACAGCCATGAGCAGGCGTCGCCCGGCAACTACCGGGTCACGTTCGACAACGGCATCCGCACCGAACTCGCCGCAACCCAGAGGTCCGGCGTCGCCCGCTTCACCTACCCGGCCACCGCCGGCCGGCCCGCCGCGCTGAGCGTCGACGCGGGCAAGGCGTTCAACGCGGCCACCGGAACGGTCGCGATCGGCGCCAACACCCTGTCCGGCTTCACGGACAGCGGCGGTTTCTGCAAGTCGCACAACCGCTACCGGCTCCACTTCCACGCCGAGTTCGACCACCCCTTCGCCCACGCCGTCCACCCGGACGGCAGGCCCGGTGCGGCCCTGGTCTCCTTCGGCCCCGAGGTCCGCACGGTGACCGTCCGGGTCGGCGTCTCGTTCGTGGACGTCGAGGGCGCGCTCCGCAACGTCACGGCCGAGCAGCGGGGGCTCGCCTACGACGACGTCCGGCGCGCCGCCCGCGCCCGCTGGAACGACTGGCTCGGCCGTATCGCCGTGGGCGGCGGCACCGAGGTCCAGCGCCGCGTCTTCTACACCGCCCTCTACCACGCGCTCCTGCACCCCAGCGCGTTCAGCGACACCGACGGCCGGTACCCGGGCATGGACGGCACCGTGCACCGCACCCGCGCGGGTCACGTCCAGTACGCCGACTTCTCCGGCTGGGACGTCTACCGCTCCCAGGTCCAGCTGCTCGCCCTGCTGGCCCCGGGCGAGGCCTCCGACATCGCGCAGTCCGTCCTCGACCAAGGTCTCCAGGCAGGCTATTTCGACCGCTGGACCGTCGCGAACGGCGGCACCGGCGTCATGGTCGGTGATCCGCTGCCGGTGATCGCCTCCGCCGTGCACGCCTTCGGCGCCACCGACTTCGACGCCCGCGGCCTGCTGCGCGCCGCCATGGCGGGCCGCGAGGACGAGCGCCAGCGGCCCGGACACCGGCAGTACGACACCCTCGGCTACGTTCCCACGGGCGCCAAGGGCGTGTGGGGTACGGCGGCCACCACCCTCGAATACGCCGTCTGCGACCACGCGTTGGCCCAGCTCGCCCAGAGCCTCGGCGACACCGCCTCGTACCGCACCCTGTTGAAGGCCTCCGGGAACTGGCGCAACCTCTTCAACCCGGCCACCGGCTACCTCCAGCCGCGCGCCGCCGACGGAAGCTGGCCCGCCTTCGACCCCGCGCAGACCACCGACTACGTGGAGGGCAACGCCGCCCAGTACACCTGGATGGTCCCGCACGACCTTCCCGGCCTCTTCCGCCTGATGGGCGGGAACGCCGCGGTCACCGGCCGCCTCGACACCTTCTTCACCCGGCTCAACGCGGGCGGCATCGAGCCGTACGCCTATCTGGGCAACGAGCCCTCCTTCGACACCCCTTGGGCGTACGACTACGCGGGCCGTCCCGACCGCGCCCGTGAGACCGTCCGCCGTGCCCTGGCCACCCTGTTCGCCGACCGGCCGGACGGTCTCGTCGGCAACGACGACCTCGGCGCGATGTCCTCCTGGGCGGTCTGGGCCGCTCTGGGCATGTACCCGCAGACACCCGGCACCGGCCAACTGGCCCTGGCGGAGCCGCTCTTCCCCACCATCACCCTGCACCGCCCGGGCGGCCCGAGGATCGCGATCACCGCGCGCGAGGCCTCGGCCACCAGTCTCGACCTGAGCACGCTCACCCGCACGGCGGGCCCGCGCAAGGGCCTGTGACGGAGCGGGTGGGCGAGAGCGTCGGCGTTGTCGGCGCACCTCCACACCGGGACGGATGACCGCGCGGCGCATTGCGGCGGACCGCGTCGGACCCTGGCCGCCCGCGACGCTGTCGTGACGCCGTCCGCCGTCGTGAACGCGCGGCGGCACACCGCGCGGTTACTTCCTGACGGCCCGCAGCACCACGAACTTCGCGTCGCTCGCCACGAGTTCACTGTTGCCGAACAGGCGGCGCAGCTTCAGGTGGTAACCGAGGTGACGATTCCCGATCACCCACAGCTCGCCCCCCGGCCGCAGCGCGCGGCGCGCCCCCGAGAACATCCGCCAGGCGGTGGTGTCCGTCGTCGCCTGGTGCGAGTGGAACGGCGGATTGTTCACGACGAGGTCCACGCTCTCCGGCGGGATCCCGGTCAGCCCGTCGCCGACCAGGAACTCCGCGCCGCCTCCGGCGTTCGCCCGGTACGTCTCCCGCGCCGAGGCCACCGCCTGGTACGACTCGTCGACGAACAGCACCTCGGCCGCCGGGTCGGCCAGCGCGATCGCCGTACCGACGACCCCGTTGCCGCATCCCAGATCGACGACCCGCTCGCCGTCGCGGCCGCGCGGGAGGTGCTGGAGGAGGAACCGGGTGCCGATGTCGAGACGGTCGGCACAGAACACACCGGCGTGGTTGGTCACGGTGCGGCCGGAGACCTGGCCAACGCCCTCGGGCAGCCGGTAGCGGTAGGGCCATGGATTGGGTTCCCGCGCCAGTCCCTCGAACGGGGTGCAGAAGATCAGCCGGGCCTTCTTCTCGGCCAGCGAGGTGCGGGTCGGGCCGAGGACGCGCTCGAAGAGGCGCAGCGTCGAGGTGTGGATCTCCTTGACCATGCCCGTGCCGACGACGACGGTCCCCTCGTGCACGCCGGGTGCCAGCCGGTGCAGCTGGTCCTCCAGCAGGGCGAGGCTCTTCGGCACCCGGACGAGGAGCACGTCGACGCGGTCCGGCGGTGCGTCCTGCGTGGTGAGGAGGCGTGCCGCGTCCGCCGCGGCTCCGTTGCGGGCCAGGTTCGCCCGGGTCGCCTCCTGGGTGAGGAACGAGTCGGTGATCTGCGTCGGCCGGTGCTGCGACAGCGCCGTGGTGAGCGCGCCCCAGCGGTCGCTGACCACCACGACCGTCCCGGACAGCGAGGTGCCGCTCTCCGTGAGGTGCCGCAGCAGATACGTGTCGGCGGCGTCCCAGGCACGCAGCTGGTCGCGGGGGTCCTCGGGGAAGCGGGTCAGCGCGTACTCGGCCCAGGGTGTGGTCATACGGTCGTTCATCGTGGGTCAAGGCTAGCCGAGCGCGGCCCCGCGCCCGGCCGGGGAGCGTCACGAACCGTCGGGGACCGTCCCGGGAGGCGGGGGAGGCGGGGGAGGCGGGGGAGGCGGGGGAGGCGGGGGAGAGGGAGGAGGGGAGGGTGGGCCGGTGGATGCGTGATGATGGGTTCCATGGACGGCGAGCTGTTTCCCCGTACCCGCAGGGAGGTCGCGCCGGGTGCGGTGCACATGCCCGACTGGCTCGACGCCGGCCTCGGGCGGGAGCTGCTGGAGGCCTGCCGGCTCTGGGCCCTTCCGCCTGCCGGACTGCGCACGGTCCGCACGCCCGGTGGCGGCACGATGACCTCGCGCCAGGTGTGCCTCGGCTGGCACTGGTACCCCTACCGGTACGCGCGCACGGCCGTCGACGGCGACGGCACCCCCGTGAAGCCCTTCCCTGCCTGGCTGGACGAACTGGGGCGGCGCGCGGTGACGGACGCGCTCGGCGCCGACGCGGTGTCGTCGGCGTACGACATCGCGCTGATCAATTTCTACGGCGCGGACGCCCGCATGGGCATGCACCGCGACGGCGACGAGCGGTCGGACGCGCCGGTCGTGTCGCTGAGCCTCGGCGACACCTGTGTCTTCCGGTTCGGGAACGCCGGGTCACGGGCGAGGCCCTACGTCGACGTGGAACTGCGCAGCGGGGACCTGTTCGTGTTCGGCGGGGAGTCCCGGTCGGCCTACCACGGGGTGCCCCGGGTGTACGCCGGCACGGCCCCGCCCGAACTCGGACTGAGCGGGCGCCTGAACATCACCCTCCGGGTCAGCGGCTTCCCTCCGGATCCGAAACCGTGGGTGAGTGACCGGTGAGCGGAACGTCACGCCGGAGGTGAGGGTTTCCGGACGGCCGGACGGGTCACCGTTCGAGCGGATCATGGGAGACTCGCCCTCATGAACGGCAAGGCGGGCCCCCGGGTGGCGGGGGAAGGGAACACACGGACGCGGCTGGACCGGGGGCGCGGTGCCCTTGGACCGGCACTCGAACTCGTGCACACCGGACGTGCGCCGACGCGTGCCGTGCTCACCGCCGAGCTGGGAGTGACCCGGGCGACCGCGGGCGCGGTGGCCGCGGAACTGGAGGCGCTGGGGCTGATCCGGGTCGACGCCCGGCCCGGCGCGGCGGCCGGTTCGCAGGGGCGGCCCTCGCACCGTCTCGACGTCGCCGAGGACGGTCCGGTCGCTCTCGCCGCGCAGGTGCACGCCGACGGCTTCCGGGCCGCGCTCGTCGGACTCGGAGGCCGGATCGTCGCCACCGCGCCCGGCTGCGAGATCGTCGACGCCGATCCGGCGAAGGTGCTCGGCTCCGTCGTCGAGGCGGGCGCGGAGCTGCTCCACGCGACCGGACGGCGCTGCGTGGGCGCCGGGCTGGCAGTGCCGTCCGCTGTCGCCGAGCCGGACGGACTCGCCCTCAACCCGTTGCACCTGGCGTGGCCCGCGGGCGCCCCGGTGCGTCAGATCTTCGCCGAGCGGGTGCGCGCGGCGGGCATCCAGGGACCGGCCTTCGCGGCCAACGACGTCAACCTCGCCGCCCTCGCCGAACACCGGCACGGAGCGGGCCGCGGCTCCCGTGACCTGCTCTGCGTCGCCACCGGACATCGGGGCGTCGGGGGTGCGCTGGTGCTCGACGGCCGCCTGCACACCGGCAGTTCGGGCCTCGCCCTCGAAGTCGGCCACCTCACCGTCAATCCCGAGGGCCGGCCCTGCCACTGCGGCAGCCGCGGCTGCCTCGACGTCGAGGCCGACCCGCTGGCGTTCCTCACGGCGGCGGGCCGCGACCCGGGCCCCGAGGTGTCGCTGCTGGAGCAGTCCAACGACCTCATCCGCAACCACTACACGGACCCGTCCGTACGCACGGCCACCGAGGCCCTGATCGACCGGCTGGGCCTCGGACTCGCGGGACTGGTCAACATCCTCAACCCCGACCGGATCATCCTCGGTGGGCTGCACCGCAGTCTCCTCGACGCCGACCCGGACCGACTGCGCGCCGTCGTCGCCGACCGCAGCCTGTGGGGACAGAGCGGCGGTGTGCCGATCCTCGCCTGCACGCTGGACCACAACAGCCTCGTGGGGGCCGCCGAGTTGGCGTGGCAGCCGGTACTGGACGACCCGCCGGCGGCGCTGGCCGACGCCTGACGTGATCGGTGACGGCGCCGGCTCACGCCTGACGTGAGCCGCGGCCACGCGGACCCGTGCCGACATGACCCGTCGCGGCGCCCGCTCCCGCCCGCGACGGTCGGACCGCGGTGCCGCTCACCTCTCGGCCGGTCCGACGGCGACGGGGAAGGACGGACTCCACTCCACGGCGAAGGCACGTCCGGGGTTCTCGGTGAGGATGCGGTCCACCAGCTCCTCGCCCAGGGCGTCGGGCATACGCCGGTCGGTGGAACGGTGGAACGGTGGGGCCGGGAGGGGCCGTCGAAGGCCAAGTACGCGCCGGGGCCGACGGTCTGACGATGCGCCAGGAAGTCCGGCGAACGGTTCCGATGGCCCAGGATCACCCGGTGCGCGGAAACGCCCAACTCGCCGCACAGCAGGGCGAGTACGTCGAGTACGTCGAGCCCGGCCGTGCCCGGCTCCAGGTGTACGGCGATCGGCGCGCCCGTGGCCCGGTGGGCCTCCGCCACGGCGGCCGTCGTCCAGCGGGCGTGCGGCCCCAGGCCGTGAAGCCGCCCGCGAGCACGATCGCCATGTCGTAGGCGGCGCCAAGTAGGTACAGGGCTCGTGCGTGCGGCGGAGGGGCCCGGGGCCGGAGCGGAAGGAAGCAGCCGAAGCCGTCCCGCGTACTCCCGAGGAGGTACGCGCACTGCCGCTGGCCGTACGACGACCCGGGGGCACTTCGGGAGCGACTCTCTGTGCAACACAGCAGACCCGACGAGGAGATGACCCGAGATGCAGACCCTGGCGAACTGGGACGGCGGCCCCGGGCCGTGGATCCTCTTGTTCCCGCTGATCTGGGCGGCCGCCGTGATCGGTGTGGTGACCGTCCTGCGCCGCACGGCCTGGCGGGGTGGCCGCGGGCCGTGGCGCGGCCGGGGCGACCTCGGTCCGGCCGCGCCGCACCGGGCGACGGGCGACTCGCCGATCGCCGTGCTCGGCCGCCGTTTCGCGTCCGGCGAGATCGACGAGGACGAGTACTGGCGCCGGCTCTCCGTGCTCGACGAGCAGTTCGGACTCACGGGCAAGGGGGGAACGGCATGACCACGCTGACCACGACACGTCCGGCCGCGGGCGTCACCGGCGCCGTGAAGGTGTACGGCAGCGGCGACACCGCCGTACGGGCCCTCGACGGGGTGAGCGTGGGCTTTCCGGCCGGGCGTTTCACCGCGATCATGGGGCCCTCGGGCTCCGGCAAGTCCACTCTGATGCACTGCGCGGCGGGCCTGGACACGCTCTCCTCGGGCACCGCGTTCATCGGGGACACGGAGCTGAGCACCCTCGACGACCGGCGACTCACCCTGCTGCGCCGCGACCATGTCGGCTTCGTCTTCCAGGCGTTCAACCTGATTCCGACGCTCACCGTCGCGGAGAACATCACGTTGCCCCTGGACCTCGCCGGGACCAAGGGATCCCCCGAGTGGATCGACGCGCTCATCGACGTCGTGGGGCTGCGTGACCGGCTCCACCACCGCCCGGCCGAACTCTCCGGCGGGCAACAGCAACGTGTCGCCGTGGCACGGGCGTTCGCCGGGCGGCCCGACATCGTCTTCGCCGACGAACCCACCGGGAACCTCGACTCCCGGGCCGGCGCCGAGGTCCTCGACCTGCTGGGCGACGCGGTCCGCCGGACGAACCGCACGGTCGTCATGGTCACCCACGACCCGGTGGCCGCGGCCCACGCCGACGAGGTCGTCTTCCTCGCCGACGGCCGCCTCGTGGACCGGATGCAAGCCCCGACCGCCGACAAGGTGCTGGACCGCATGAAGGCCCTCGACACCAAGGGGGCGCCCTCGTGAACGCCTCGCTCCGCATCAGCGTCGCCTCGCTGCGCGCCCACGGACGGCGCTTCGCCGGTACGTTCGTGGCGGTGTTCCTCGGCGTCGCCTTCCTGGCCGGAACACTGGTCATGGGCGACACCCTGCGAGCCAGTTTCGACACCATGTTCGGCAACGCGGCGAAAGGCACCGACGCGGTCGTCCGCGGCGCCGACACCATCACCACGCCGGGCGAGAGCCGGGGTGTCCGGCGACCCGTGGACGTCTCCCTGGTGAGGACGATCGAGAGGGCCCCCGGGGTGGCCGCCGCCGTGCCCGACATCGAGGGAGCGGGCCAGCTCGTCGACGCCCACGGCAAGCCCATCGGCGGCCAGGGCCCGCCCACCCTCGCGGGCAACTGGATCGAGGACCCCGGGCTCAACGCGTACCGGATCGCCGAAGGCCGTGCGCCCGCGCGGTCCGGCGAGGTCGTGATCAACCGGGGTGCCGCGAGGAAGGGCGGCCTGGGGATCGGGGACACGACGACCCTGCGCACTCCGGACCCCGTCAGGGTGACCATCGTGGGCCTCGCGACCTTCGGCGGTGAGGACGGCATGGCGCAGGTGACCTTCACCGGCATGACACAGGCCGACGCCGAGAAGTACCTCACGGCGAAGCCCGGCGAGGCCGCGGGCATCCGGGTGCGGGCGGCCCCCGGGGTCGGCCAGGAGAAGCTCGTCGCCGGCCTGGCCCCGCTGCTGCCCGACGGCGTCGAGGCGATCACCGGCCAGGCGTCGGCGCAGGAGAACACCGACATGATCTCCAGCCAGTTCCTGACCGTCTTCACCACCTTCCTGCTCGTCTTCTCCGGCGTCGCCCTGCTCGTCGCGACCTTCTCCATCCACAACACCTTCGCGATCGTCGTCGTCCAACGCACCCGCGAGAACGCCCTGTTGCGGGCACTCGGCGCCTCCCGCCGCCAGGTGACCGTCTCGACCCTGGTGGAGGCGAGCGCGGTCGCCGTGGCCGCGTCGGCGGCCGGCCTCGGGGGCGGTATCGGCATCGCGGCCGGGCTGCGGGCACTCTTCCCGGCCATCGGATTCCCCTTCCCGTCCGGCGGCCTGGTGATCAGCGGACTGTCGCTGCTGCTGCCCCTCGCGGTCGGCGTGCTGGTCTGCCTCGGCTCCGCCCTGCTGCCCGCCGTACGCGCCGGACGTACCGCACCCCTGGCGGCGCTGCGCGAGACGGCCGTAGACCGGTCCGGGGCCTCACGGGCGCGGGCCGCCGTGGGCGCCGCACTGGCCGTGCTCGCGGCGGGGGCCACCCTGACCGGCGTCCTGGCCCGGCCCTCCCTGTGGCTCGCGGGCCTCGGCGCCGTGCTGGCTCTCGCCGCCTTCGTGGTCCTCGGGCCGGTCGCGTCCTCGACGGCCGTACGCGTCATCGGCGTCCCCCTCGACCGGTTGCGGGGCGTCACGGGTTCACTCGCCCGGCGCAACGCGCTGCGCAGTCCCCGGCGGACCGCGGCCACCGCGAGCGCCCTGATGGTCGGTGTCGCCGTGGTCTCGCTCTTCACGGTCTTCGGCGCCTCGTTGAAGGCCACCATGGACCGCACGGTCTCCCGGTCCTTCGCCGGGGACGTGGCCGTCAGCACCCCGTCGTTCGGGGCGGGCGGCAGCGGACTGAGTCCGGAACTGGCCCCCGCGATCGCGCGGCTGCCCACCGTGAAGTACGCCGTCGGGCTGGGCCGTGGTGTCGCCGAAGTCGACGGGAGGGGCCGCGCCTTGACCGTCACCGATCCGGCGGTGCTCGGCAGGGTCTTCGACCTCGGCGCGGTACGCGGCTCGCTCGACCACCTGGGTGCCGACGGGATCGCCGTCACCAGGAGCGAGGCCGTCAGGCAGCACCTCACGACCGGTGACACCGCCCGGCTCGCCTTCACCGACGGCCGGCGGATGAACTTCACCGTCCGCGCGGTCTACGGACGTTCGGAACTCGCGGGCGACTACGTGATCACCCGCGCCGCGTGGGCTCCGCACCGTACCCAGGACGCCGACACGCTCGTCGCCGTCACCTTCGCGGACGGGGTCGGCACGGCCGACGGCAAGGCCGCGGTGCAGCGGGTGGCCGCCCGGTACGGCGACCCCGAGGTGCAGACCCGTGACGAGTACGCGCGGTCCTCGGCCGGAGGCATCGACATGATGCTCACCCTGGTCTACGCGCTGCTCGCGCTCGCGGTGCTCATCGCCCTGCTCGGCATCGCCAACACCCTGACCCTCGCGATCCACGAACGCACCCGTGAACTCGGTCTGCTGCGGGCGGTCGGACAGACCCGCGCGCAACTGCGGGCCATGGTCCGCTGGGAGTCGGTCCTCGTCGCCGCCTTCGGCACGGCGGGCGGCCTCGCCCTCGGTGCGTTCCTCGGCTGGGTCCTCGTGAAGGCCTCCGACGGCGCGTCGGACAGCGCCTTCGCCTTCGCGGTCCCGCCCGCGCGACTCGTCGTCGTGGCCCTGGTGGGCCTCGCGGCCGGAGCCCTCGCGGGGCTGCGTCCGGCACGGCGGGCGGCACGCCTGGACGTGCTGCGGGCCATCGGCACGGAGTGACCCCTCGGGGGCCGTGCGGCCTCCCGAGCCGGCCCGTGGCGTACGGGGAGAGGGTCACCGCCCGGTCAGCCGGCAACGGCGGACCGGGCGGGAGCGTGTTCGGGCCTGTGCCCGTCGAGCGCGTCGACGGTGTGCCGGAGGGTCGGCTCGCGGAGCGTGTCGTACGGCGCGAGGACGGGCGCCGCCACCGTGGGCGAGGGCGCGGGAAGGCTGAACCACACGACCTTGCCCGACTCCCCGTCCGGCCGTACGCCCCAGCTCTCGCTCACGGCGGCGACCATCGCCAGACCCCGCCCGCCGGTGGCGGTGGGACCCGCGTCCTGCAACTCGGGCAGGCGGGGGTCGTGGTCGTGCACCGAGACCGTGAGCCGGTCGAGCAGCAGCTCGATCTCCACCGTGCACACCTTGTCCGGCTGGGCGTGCAGGTGAACGTTGGTCAGCAGTTCGGTCACGCCGAGCGCGGCCCGGTCGATCAAGGGGTCCAGATGCCAGTAGCGCAATTGCGCAGAAACGATTCTGCGGACCTGGCCGATCCGCGACGGCAGGGCTTGGAGCTCCACCGCGCAATGCCTGTTCGGCTGGCTGATCACGGCTGCGACTCCCCGAATTGAGGTCCGGAAGAAGACGGAGATCGGATCCAGCAGGGCGGCTGAAGTGGAACGGCCGCCTGCTGTGGTGTCCGGCGGGCTGGTTCGCAGCGTTATCGCCGGTAAACCCAGAGTGATGTGAGAACAGCGTGACTCAGGGGGTGCCGTCCCGCAACTCGCGGCACGTTCGGCGGACACGGCGCGCGCCGGGCCGTCACGGCGCCGGTGCGACGAGGCTCCCGTCACGCCCCTCGCGGCGACCACGTCAGCCGCTGCTCCCCGCCGCCCTGCGTACCGCCTCGATGAACCGGCGCGCCGAAGGCGGTCCCGGCCTGCCGGGCGAGGGGTCGTGCTCGCCGAGCGTCAGCGAGTAGCGCGTGCCGTTGACATCCGCCAACGCCCGGTCCTCGGGCGCGAACCAGGGCCTGGAGGCCCGCACCGCCTGCACCGGGGCACTGTCGATCTCGCTGCCGTAGCTCGTGAGCAGTTCCAGCCTGCCGTCGCTGATCCGGACCTGCCCGGCCCGGGTGAGCGAGCGCAGCCTCTTCCCGATCCGCACGCCCGTGGCCGTGAACTCCGGCTCCGCCATGATGCCCCGCCCCCTTGTGCGCCTCGGCTGTGCCCTGTCCCGGATCCCGCGCGGGCGGCGGTCCGGTGTGCGCGCCCTCCACGGGAGTGCCGTCCCGTGCGGTGCAGTCTGCCCGCAGGCAGCGGCGAGCACCAGTGCGCACGACGAGGTGACAGCGGGGACGGGAGCACTCGACCGGGTGCGCCCCCATCGCTTCGGACATCCTGCCCCAGGGGTGCCTTTGAGTCGCTCAAAGACGTGTTTATGCAGGTGAGAAGCGTGCGCAAGGTGTTTATGATCGGGGCGTCCGACCATCTCGACCGGCGTCGGAGCGATGCGTTAGGAGCCCCGCCGTGAGCAGCCCCCAGCAGATCCGGACCGGCGAAACCCTCGATGTCGACCACAGCGACGCGCGGTACCGGACCTGGCTCAAAGAGGCCGTCCGCAAGGTGCACGCCGATGCGAACCGCTCGGCCGACACGCATCTGCTGCGCTTCCCGCTGCCCGAGGCGTGGGGTATCGACCTGTATCTGAAGGACGAGTCGACCCACCCCACCGGGAGCCTCAAGCACCGGCTCGCCCGTTCGCTCTTCCTCTACGGCCTGTGCAACGGCTGGATCCGTCCGGGCCGTCCCGTGATCGAGGCGTCCAGTGGCTCGACGGCCGTCTCCGAGGCGTACTTCGCGAAGCTCGTCGGAGTGCCCTTCATCGCGGTGATGCCCCGCACGACGAGCGCCGAGAAGTGCCGCCTGATCGAGTTCCACGGCGGGCAGTGCCACTTCGTGGACGACTCCCGCAGGATGTACGAGGAGTCCGCCGCCCTCGCGGTCGAGACCGGCGGCCACTACATGGACCAGTTCACCTACGCGGAACGCGCCACGGACTGGCGCGGGAACAACAACATCGCCGAATCCATCTTCCGGCAACTGGAGTTGGAGCGTTTCCCGGAGCCCGCGTGGATCGTCGCCACGGCCGGCACCGGCGGCACCTCGGCGACCCTCGCACGCTACGTCCACTACATGCAGTACGACACCCGCATCTGCGTCGCCGACCCGGAGAACTCGTGCTTCTTCGAGGGCTGGACCACCGGCGATCCGGACGTCACCTGCGACTGCGGCTCGCGGATCGAGGGCATCGGCCGACCCCGGATGGAACCGAGTTTCGTACCCGGCGCCATCGACCGGATGATGAAGGTGCCCGATGCCGCGACCGTCGCGGCCGTACGGGCACTGGAACAGGCCATCGGCCGCAAGGCGGGCGGCTCGACCGGCACCGGCCTGTGGAGCGCGCTGAAGATCGTCGCCGAGATGGTGACCGAGGGACGCAACGGCAGTGTCGTCACCCTGTTGTGCGACCCGGGGGACCGGTATCTGGACAAGTACTACTCGGACACGTGGCTGGCCGATCAGGGTCTGGACATCGCGCCCTACACGTCCGCCATCGCGTCGCTCCTGGACACGGGCGTCTGGCCCGACTGAACCCGCACCGCCCGCGCACGCGGGACCGACGTCCGGGCCGGATTCACGTGTGTGCCGACGCCAGCCGCCGGTCCAGTGCCCTGACCGCGTCCCGGAAGGCCCGGCCGAGACCCGCCCGGCCCACCTTGAGGGCCACCCGGAAGGGAGCCGTCCCGTCGGCGGCGAACGTCCACTGCACGCGCGTCCCGCTCCCGGCCGGAGTCAGTCGCCACTCCTCGACCAGGGCACGGGCACCGGGCGCGTTCGTGGTGTCCACCCGGTACGCGTACACCTCCGGAGCCCTGGAGGCCAGCACGGTCTCCTGGAAACGCGTCCCGCCCAGCAGCCTCACCTCGCGCCCGGTGCCGTCCCCGCTCGGCCGGGCGAGCGTCACGGCCGAGAACCACTCGCTCCAGCCGGACACGTCCTCGGCCAGCGCCCGGAAGACTGCGTCGGGAAGAGCGGTCATCTCGCGGGCGAACACCAGACGCAGGGGAGCGGTCTCGGCGAAGTCGAGACCCACCGGGCGCAGACGGCGTGCCATGGACGAACCCCCTGACGGGAACGGAGTCCCGGGCGCGGGCGGACGGTGACCGGAACGCACCCGTACCGTGGACCGCCGCACGGGCAGCGTCACCCTAGCTGGCGGGCCGTCAGATGTCTGTACCGTCCGCCGGTTCACCGGCCACCACGAGGTGGGTCGGATGTTCGGCTATCTCCGCGCGTGCCTCGGCCGGCAGCCCGGCGTCCGTCACCAGCGTGTCCACCTGCTCCAGCGCGGCGAACGAACTCAGGCCCACCGTGCCCCACTTGGTGTGGTCGGCGACGACGACGACGCGCCGTGCGGACTGCACCAGCCGTCGGTTGGTCTCGGCCTCCGCCAGGTTCGGTGTCGACAGACCCGCTTCCACGGATATCCCGTGCACCCCCAGGAACAGCACGTCGAAGTGGAGCGCGGCGATGGCCTGGTCGGCCACCGGGCCGACGAGCGAGTCGGATGGCGTGCGCACCCCACCGGTCAGGACGACCGTGGCCGCCCCCTGCCGCTGACCGGAGACGCGCTGCGCGGCGTGGAACACGTCCGCGACCCGCACCGAGTTGGTGACCACGGTCAGATCCGGCACGTCCAGGAGCCGATGGGCCAGCGCGTACGTCGTCGTGCCGCCCGAGAGGGCGATCGCGGTGCCCGGGGCGACCAGCTGGGCGGCGGCCCGCGCGATGTCCTCCTTGGCACTCAGCTCCAGGCCCGACTTGGCCTCGAAACCCGGCTCGTGCGTACTCGCCTCGGCGACCGGCACCGCACCGCCGTGCACCTTCTCCACCACTCCCTGGCGCGCGAGGGCGTCGAGGTCGCGGCGGACCGTCATGTCGGAGACCCCGAGCTTGCGGGTCAGTTCGTTCACCCTGACGCCGCCCCGGCGCCGCACCTCGTCGAGGATCAGGGCGCGACGCTGCTCCGCGAGGAGGTTCTGATTCTCACTCACGTCCGCTCCGGTCCTTCCGTCCGACCTGCCCGACACTCCGTCCGAACCCGCTCCCACGTGGCCATTCTCCCTCTCCGAGCCCCCAGGACGCCCCATCCTCGCACGGGGTACCGACAGTGGCGCCACTCCCTGTGAGGACACCGCTCCACTCCCTTCACGGCGCCGTCACACGTATCGGGGAGATTCCGTGACCATCGGTGCGGGCGCGGCCCCCGGCGGAGATCCTTGTTCCCGGCCCATGACACAGGGACGGACACGGCACGGGGGAAGCACAGGAAGAGTGGAGCGCGCACGGGAACAGACCTCGGCGGGAGAGCTCACCGGCCCCGCGCAACGGCCCGAAGCGGCCGAGACCGCCCTCGAACTCCTGGTCCACGGAGTCGGTGGCACCACGCCCGAGGAGATGCTGGACGATCCGCGCACGGTCCGGATCAGCGGCGACGACGTCGCGGCCGTCCACCGGCGCCGCGAGGACGCCGACGCGGAGCGGCGCCCCGACGACTACCGGGGCAGACCGGTCCCCGAGGCCTATGTGTGGTGCAACCTCACCTCCGGCAACGGCACCCGTGCCCTGTGGCTGTTGCTGCTGCCCTTCATGGTCGTCAACCTCGCCCACTGGATGCGCCCCGCCGGCCGCGGCCGGCGGCGGACGGTCCGCCTCTACGGGCTGCTCGTCCGGCTGACCGGTCTCACCCTGACCGTGCTGCTGGTCGCCGCCGCCTGCGAGGTCGCCCTCGACCTGGCCGCCTGGCAGTGCGCGGGCACCCGCGCCTGCGCCGAGGAACACTCCTGGCCGGCCTTCCTCTCCCCCGAGCTGTCCCACGACGGCTGGTGGAGCCGGCCCGGCCGCCGCCTCGCCCTGGCCTGCGTGGTGCCCACGGCCCTGACCTGCCTGCTGTGGTACCTGTCCCACCGCACCTGGAGCGCGTACGAATCCCAGCTGCCGGTGTCCCGCGCGGCCGAACCCGAGGAGGAGACCGACCCCACCGCGCTCGGCCGCCCCGGCTTCTGGTACGGGCGCCGCCTGGTGGCACGGCTGCGCGCGGCGCACACCGCCGCGGGTCTGCTGACGGTCACCGCGGCGGTCGGCGGCCCCGCGGCCAGCTTCGACAGCGAGGCCGCAGGTCCCGTCCTGCTCGGGTTCCTGGGCCGGTCGCTGTACACGGTCCTCGCGGCGGGCGCGGTCGTCGTGCTGTGGGTGGTCTGCCGTCGCGGGCGCAGCGAGCACCGCCTCGACCGCGAACTGGACGCGAGACTGGTACGCGCGCTGCCGGTGGGCGCGACCCTCCTGCTCGTTCTCACCCTGCTGTACGCCGGCTGGTCACGGCCCGGCTGGCGGTCGACGGGCCGGCTGCCCGGTGACGCGGCCTTCGGCGGCATCGCCCTCGGCCAGGGACTGCTCGTCGTCGCGCTCGGTGTGGTGGCGAGCGTCCTGTACCGCGGCCTCCCGGGGGGCGGCGCTGCCGTACGGACGGAGGACACCCCCGCCGACACACGCACGGCGATGCGAGGGCTGGCCGGGCCCGCCGTCGCGATGCTGGCCTGCGCCCTGGGCGGTGTGATGTCCGGCGGAGTGGCCCAGCGCGTCGCCGACTGGCTGGACGGCACGCAGGGCTCGCTCCCGGGGCCGCCCGTCCTGCTGACCTGGCAGGCGTCCGTGATCCCGCTGACGCTGCTCGTGCTCCTCGGACTCTGCGGCCGACTGGCCCTGCGCACCTGGCGTCTGCGCGCCCGGGAGACGCGCGCGGTGGAGCGCGACTACCGCGGGGAGCCCAAGGACAGAGCCCGTACCCGCCGCATCGCCGGCACCCGCGCCATGGCCGCCCTCACCGACCGGGCACCCCTCGCCGTCGGGACCTTCTCCTTCGTGACGCTGCTCCTCGGTTCCGGAGCCCTGGTGGGCGCGCTGACGACCGGCGACACGCCGGCCCGGGCCGCGCGAGGGTCGTACGCCTTCGTCCACGGCGCCGCCGAAACCGCGCAGTCCCTCGGGTCCTGGCTGATCGGGCTCGGATTCATACTGCTCGTCGCCTCGGGCCGGCGTGCCTACAAGGACCCCGCGGCCCGCCGCACCATCGGCATCCTCTGGGACGTCGGCACCTTCTGGCCGCGCGCAGCCCACCCCTTCGCGCCGCCCTGCTACGCCGAGCGCGCCGTGCCCGACCTGACCTGGCGCATGGTCACCTGGACCCGTACCACCGGCGGTCGCATCGTGCTGTCCGGGCACTCCCAGGGCAGTGTGCTGGCGGCCGCCGCGGCCTGGCAGTTGCGGCCCTCGGTCCGCAGACGGGTCGCCCTGCTCACCTACGGCTCACCGCTGGAACGGCTCTACGGGCGCTGGTTCCCCGCCCACTTCGGGCCGGCGGCCCTCGTCTCGCTGCACCGCGAGGTCGACTGCTGGCGCAACCTGTACCGGCTCACCGACCCCATCGGCGGCCCCGTACGCCTGCCCGGGGACTGCGGCCCCCAGGTCGACCGCGCGCCCCTGGAGGACCCGCTCGTCTACGGACGCACCCTGGAGAACCCTCTGCCCGCGCCGATCCTCGGGCACTCGGAGTACCAGGCGGATCCGGCCTTCGCCGAGGAGCGGGAGCGCCTGCTGGCGCGGTTGCGGCACGACGTGCCGGGCCCGCGTCCCGACGGGGACGCTCAGGGCAGCTCCGGAAGATCGTCGGCGTAGAGCAGGGTCAGGTCGTCCGTGCTCGGTTCGTCGAGCTGGGCGACCCGGCCCGCGTGCCGCTCGACCATCGCCTCGAAGGTCTGCCGCGCGGTGCGGCCGTTGCCGAAAGCCGGTCCCTTGGGGATGGCCGTGAAGTATTTCAGCAGGGCCTCGGAGGCGCCGGCCCCGAGACTGTACTCGTGCTCCTCGGCCTGCTGCTCCACGATCCGCAGCAGTTCCTCGGGGATGTAGTCGCTGAAGGTGATGGTCCGGGAGAAGCGGGACGCCACACCGGGGTTGACCGTGAGGAAGCGCTCCATCTCCGCCGTGTACCCCGCGACGATCACGACGACCGCGTCCCGGTGGTCCTCCATCAGCTTGACCAGCGTGTCGATGGCCTCGCGGCCGAAGTCGCGTCCCGAGTCCTCCGGCGACAGCGCGTACGCCTCGTCGACGAAGAGCACACCGCCGCGCGCCCGGTCGAAGGCCTCCTGGGTGCGGATCGCCGTGGAGCCGATGTGTTCGCCGACCAGGTCCACGCGGGACACCTCGACCAGGTGTCCCTTCTCCAGGACGCCGAGCGAGGCGAGGATCTCGCCGTACAGCCGGGCGACCGTCGTCTTGCCGGTGCCGGGGGAGCCGGTGAAGACCAGATGGCGCCGCGCCGAGGCCGCCTTGAGGCCTGCCTCCTGACGACGACGGCCCACCTCGATCATGTCGGTGAGGGCGCGCACCTCGCGCTTCACGCTCTCCAGGCCCACCAGCGTGTCGAGTTCGCCGAGAACGGCCTTGGAGGAGCGGGCGGGCTGCTCGGGCTCCGCGGACGCCGCGGGCGACTCCTGCTCGGTGGTGCGCTGGCCCGGGATCGCGCCCAGCAGACCGGCGGACGGACCGGACGTCTGGACGGCCGTCTCGGGGGCCGGGGACCGCGCTCCGGCGCTCTCGTCGCTCGTGCAGTCCTCGACGACCGGGCCGCCGCCCGCCGTGTTGCCGCCGTCGGCGAACTCGTAGCCCCCGCGTGCGCAGCGTTCCGTACGGCACTTCTTCAGCGTCGCGCGGCAGCCGTCGATGACGTGGAAGCCGTAACCGCCGCTGCCCGTCACCCGGCAGTGGTGGAAACTGCCGCGACCGGCCGCCGACACGTAGAAGCCCGCTTCGGCGGGGGAGTCGACCGTGCAGCGTTCGATGGTGGGGTCGGCGCCCTTGGTGACGATGACACCGGTCTGGGTGCCGTCCACGGTGCAGCCGGACAGCGTTCCGCCGCTTCCGTGGTCGCGGAACCAGGCGCCCGTCGCGGCGTCCCGGATGCGGCAGTCGTCGAGCTGCGCGGTGGCGCCGTCGCTCACCGACACGGCGGTGTTGCGTACTTGGGAGAGGTCGCTGTCGACGACGTCCACGCGCGAACCCCGGTCGAGGACGAACAGGGCGTCCGGCACGTCGTGCACCCGGCACGACTCCAGTACGGCGGTGGCGCCGTCGCTGACCCAGACCGCCGGATAGTCGCCCGTGCTGTCGAAGATCTCGCACTGGTTGGCGTCCACACGCGTGCCCGGGTCCCACACCGACAGGCCGTTGCGCCCGAACTTGCGGACAGTGGTGCGGGTGAGGGTGAGGACCGAGCGGGAACGCAGATCGACCGCGTTCTCCGGGATGTCGTGGATGCGGCAGTCGGCGAGTGTGAGCACCGCGTCCGTGTCCAGCGTGACGCCGTCCGAGGTCGTACGGTGCACATCGCAGTCGGTGAGGTGGGCGGCGGCCCGGCCGGTGATCTGCACCCCGGAGCCCTTGACCTCGTAGACCTCACAACCGACGGCCTCCAGCGAGGAGTTCTTGCCGGTGGCCGACAGACCCGCGCCCGAGGTGTGGTGCACCCGGCAGCGCTCCAGGCGGGGGCGGCCGCCCCCGCGGACCGCGATGCCCGACTGCCCGGCCGCGACGACCTCGCACTCCTCGAACACCCCACCGCCGCCGTCGAGTACGGCGATACCGACGCCCGCCGGATTGTCGACCGTGCAGCGGCGCACGGTCGGACGCGCGCCGCCGCGCACCTCGATGCCGGCCGAGGACCGGGTGACGATCCGCATGTCCAGCAGCTCCGGGGTGCCCTCCTCGACGAGCAGCGCGGGCGCGGCCGAGTCCTGGCCCTCCACGTGCAGATCCTGGACCACGGCGGAGGCGCGGACGGTCAACGGCACCCCGTCCACGGGCGCGATGCGCACGGAGCCGGGCGAACCCTCGGGACCGCGCAGCGTCACTGCGCGCTGGACGACGAGGTTCTCCCGGTAGGTTCCGGGGGCGACGGTGAGGACGTCGCCGTCGGCGGCCGCCTCCAGGGCCGCGGCCAGCGATGCGTACTCTCCCGTGCGGCGCCGCCACCGCGAGGTGCCGGTGTGCGTCACCTGGACCGTGCCCTGTGCCATGGCGCTGTTCTGCCCCCACCTCGTCGTACGCGGGTCCTGCGAGGCCGTGCTGAAACGCCGTCGCGATCAAGAACAGCTTCTCACGACGATTCCGAGCAGTCCGGCCGTCCCACCGTAGCGTGCGCGGAGACGGAGGGTTGACCGGAGCGGGAAGGCGGTCAACTGCCGGTACCCGTCCTGCCCCAGTCCGGGCCCGCCCTGTCCCACGCCTGATCCCAACGGGCGTACCGGCCAAGGACCATGCGCCAGACGATCAGGCGCCGTGCGGCCTCCAGCAGCGCCACGGCCATGAGGGCCGCGCCGACCCCGGCCAGCACCGCGTGCGTGGTCGCCGCGGCCGGGTCCAGCGGGCGGCCGACCAGCCGGCCGTGCCGGTCGGTCCAGAGCGTGAAGTGGTCGCCCCGGTGCGGGGATCTGAGCACCGTGATCACCCCGCCGTGGTGCGCGGAGCCGTCCGGCGCGGTCCAGTCGGCGAGCACACGGCTGTGCGGGTCCTGCGCCGACGAGGCCTCGGGGTCGGGCTCCAGCGGGGCGCGCGACAGCTTCCTGACCACGGTGGCCACCACTTCGTGCCGGGCTCTGTGCTGGTCCCGGACGGACTGCTGGAGGGCGTGCTCGGCGGCGGCTCCGGCGAGGGCACCGGTCAGGGGAGCGACGACGGCGATCAGTACGAGGGCCAGCAGGGCCAGCCAGGCCTCGGCCAGATCCGTTCCGCGGCGCAGCGGATTGTGCCGCCAGCGCCAGAGCCCCCCGATCGCGCGCATCGCCGCGCCCCCTTCCGCCTTCCACGTCCGTGACAACCCCCGGCCGAGCCGATCACCAGCGGGCCGGGGAAGGGGAGAGCGACATCACCCCTCCCGCGGTTCCCGCGGTCCTCTCATGAATTTCTCACACAGCCTCAACGAGCGTGCCCGGGGCTCGGGTTCCCGTGTGCGGGTCCCGGGCCGGACAGGGGCTGAAGGGCGACTGGAAACCGATCGCGCCGGTCAGGCCACGACCGTGACCGGATCGCCGACGCGCACGGTGCCGGTGGACTCCGGCACCAGGTTCTGTCCGAAGATCAGCCGGGACCCGAAGCGGCGATGGCGGCCGAGCGTGCGCAGGGGTTCCCCGCCGCGCTCGGCGGTGTCCTGGTCGGTGGTGGTCACGACGCAGCGGCCGCACATCTTGGTGACCCGGAAGGCGACCTCGCCGATGGTGACGCGGGTCCAGTCGTCCTCGGCCCAGGCCGTGGTGCCCGACACCACCACGTTCGGCCGGAAGCGGTTCATCGGAAGCGGTCCCTCGTGGGCGCGGTCACCACGGGCGATCAAGGCGTTGAGCGCGTCCAGGGAGGCGAGGGTGGTGAGCAGCAGCGGATAGCCGTCCGCGAAGCTGACGGTCTCGCCCGGTCGCCCGTACTCCGGGTCCACGGGCCTGCGGGTGGCGGGATCGTCCATGTGGACGAGGCGTGTCTCGGACCCCAGGTACTCGCTGCACCAGACGTGCGCGGCGGTGCCGGCGAGGACTGCCTCCACCTTGTCACCGAAGAGGTGCACCGCGACCCTG